>NZ_JAERJN010000018.1:0-65707 GCF_018257595.1 Tatumella sp. JGM94
GAAGATGCACAGTGCCAGACGCTTACACGGGGAACCGCTATTCAGAGGTGAAAGGTAATGCCCCGGGCACGGATTGTTAAGGCCCGCGCCCCCGGGCCTTAACCCGTCCGCCGCAGTGCGGCTGCTGAGACTCCGCCACTGATGGCGGAAGGAAGATGCTCAGAGCCGGACGTTTACACGGGGAACCGTCATTCAGAGGTAAAAGGTAATGCCCCGGCACGGATGATTAAGGGCCGCGCCCTGTGATATTTGTTATCCCTGACTAAGGCTTTTTCAGCCGTAAGACCATCAGCATCCCCGTCAGCAACAGGGCTGCAGAGAAAAACGCTGTTCCCTGTACACCTCTGAAGGCCAGTAGCTGCCCGCCAGCCAGTGCTCCGGCACTCTGCAGTACCCATGTCTGTAAGCCGACAAAGATTATGGCAACAGCAGCGCCCCACAGTACCAGCAACAGTGTGACACTAGCCACAGGCAATGGCACAATGAATTTTATCCCCAGCAGTATCAGTGCTGAGGCACAGACCAGTAAACCGCCAGCAATTAGTGTTTTTAGATGACGGTCAATCAGCTTCCCGGCAATAACATTTCCTGTCAGTCCGGCAAGCCCTGAAGCCAGCAGTAACGCTGAAACGGAAGAGTCCGGCACTCCCTGAATACCGGTCAGTAAAAGCTGAATATAGGTGAATGCGGCAAAATGGGCGCTGATAATTACCGCTGTCGCCACGTATAATGCAGGGAGTTGCGGATTTCTAAACAGTCCGCGCCATAGATTGAGTTGCACTGCGGGTGGTGACGATAACGGAGGCAGTGTCCAGACCAGGGCGAAAGCCGTGATCAGTGATAACAGAGAAATAGCGCTGAAAGCATAGCGCCAGCCCTCTGAACTCGCCATTACACTGACCAGCGGCACGCCAAGTACACTGGCGGCTGACACTCCGCCAAAAATCACCGATGTTGCCAGCCCGAGCTGTTCGGTAGTCACCAGTTGGCCGACGATGCTACCTATGACCGCCCAGAACGCGCCGTGTGCAATGGCTCCGGCTATGCGCGCAGAAATAAATTCTCCCATTGTCTGAGAATGTGCTACCAGAAATGAGGACACGGCCAGTATCAGCATCAGGAGAACCAGTAACGGTTTACGGGGAAACCGGGCTGGCATCCAGGCTGAAAACAGAGCTGCCAGCGCCCCCGTCCAGCCATAGGCTGTTACTGCCAGCCCGGCCCCGGCCTCACTCTGATGCAGTCCGGTGGCTAACATTCCCAGCATCCCTACCGGTGCCAGTTCGCTTGTAACAATAGTAAAAGCGCTGATCCCCAAAGCAATAACTGCCAGCCAGCCACGTACCGCTCGCGGGCCGGCAGATAAAACTATTTCATTATTCATAAATTACCTTCAAAAACCTCAGAGAAACGAATCGGTTGCATTTCAGGCATTGATTCCTTTCATCCCTTCTGCGGTATAACGCTCTCCGGCGATCGGAATAGCCTCAAGCGCGGTCGTCAGTCCGGTTAATTCGGCAACCGTCAGTTGTATATCAAGCGCAGTGATGTTTTCACTCAGATGTTGCGGATTACAGGTACCCGGAATAGGTACAATGTTCTCCCCCTGATGCAGTAACCAGGCCAGAGCTATCTGTGAGGGGGTGCATTGTTTGCTTTCCGCAAGCGAGCTGATCAGCGCTACCAGAGAGTGATTCTTCGCCAGGTTCCCGGGCTGGAAACGGGGTAACTGACTGCGAAAATCCTTATCGGGCACCGGCTGATGCTGAAATCTGCCGGTCAGAAAGCCGCGGCCGAGTGGTGAATACGCGACAAAACCAATACCGAGAGCTTTACACAACGGCAATACACTGTGTTCAGCCTCACGGCTCCACAGTGAATATTCGGTCTGTACAGCAGCGACCGGGTGCACGGCATGAGCTCGCCTCAGGGTTTCAGCGCTGACTTCGCATAAGCCAATCTGTCCAATCTTTCCTTCTGCCACCAGTGTCGCCAGCCCCTGCATAGTTTCCTCAATCGGTGTACGGGGATCGATGCGATGCACGTAGTAAAGATCAATGTGATCGACACCGAGACGTTTAAGGGATGCTTCACAACTCTGTCGCGCATACTGCGGGCTATTACACAACCTGCGCCGGTATTCTCCGGGCTGACGAACAATGCCAAATTTAGTCGCCAGTCGGATATCAGGCTTACGGGTACGAATAAACTCACCAATTAGCATTTCGTTATGCCATGGCCCATAAGTATCTGATGTATCCAGAAAGTTAATCCCCTCAGAAACCGCATAATCCAATACCCGCATCGACGCCTGATCATTCCGTGGCCCATAAAATTCACTCATCCCCATGCAGCCGAGTCCCATGGCCGTGACCGTCAGTCCTGAATTTAAATGTCGTAATTTCATTGTGCTCTCCTTATCGGGAGTGCAGTATCATCCTTCCTGAAATGATAAAACAGAGCAGAAACTGGATAGCTGGTTTCCATTAACGGAAAAAGACAATGACTACTTCTTTTCACTGGGACGATATCCGGATCTTTCTGGCCGTCGCCCGGGCTGGCACTCTGAGTGCGGCCGCTGAAACAATGAATATCGGGATTGCCACTATTTCGCGTCGCCTTGAACGACTTGAGAGGTCACTCTCTGTGCCACTTTTCAGCCGTCACCAGAGCGGATATCGCTTAACAGATGACGGGGAAGCGCTGCTTGAACGTGCAGAAGCTCTGGAATATGCGGGCATGGCGCTTGCTGAGCATGCAAAGTTGCAGGAAAATGTTGCCGGAATGGTCAGACTGGCAACTTCAGATAATCTTGCCAGCCATTTCGTGATGCCATCACTGGCAGATTTACTCGGGCGCTACCCCGGCCTGCGGCTGGAAGTGCTCAGTGGTGTACAGTCAGTCAATCTTCACCGGCGGGATGCTGATTTAGCAATCCGTATGGTGAAGCCGGAAGCCGGTCACCTTACATTGAAACGGCTCGGAACAGTGGGTTTCGGTGTTTACGCGGCTGACAGTTACCTGACAGGTGCGGCTAATACGCCGCCGGATGAGACACACTATATTTCATGGGGAGACTCTCACCAGCATCTGCCCGCGGCACAATGGGTAACGCGTAAACTACGCGGTAAACCCTGCCGTGTGGCAGCAAATACCCTGACCTCTCAGGTCTCAGCCGTCAGCGCAGGCCTGGGTTTCGGAGTACTGCCGCATTTTATGGCACGGCAGCACAATTTGCGTTGTGTTGACCCGGATATCGGTGTTGATCAGGTCTTGTGGCTGGTGATGCATTCAGATCTTGCCGGTTCCCGGCGGGTAAGAGTGGTAGCTGATCATCTGATTGCACTGTTTGATGAAGTAAAACATCAGTTACTGTTACCCTGACGTAATTTTACTCACTGCTCTGCCAGAAGTGACAGCAAGGCCCCGACTGAACTCCCGGCTGGCTTTTGCCCTCAGTCCCTGACGATGCTGGCTGACGGCGATGGTTTTCACGTTATATTCCGGCTGTTCGGCTGCAAGACGCGGCGCACCATATTGTTGTTTTGCCGCACTGAACGCCCTGCGAACAGCATTATCGCAGTTAAGGCGGAACGGCTGACGCAGGCTGACCTGGTAACGGCGTTTGAACCAGGCATACCCGCCGCTGCAGGCGATACCTGGACCCGGCACATAGCCTTGATGCTGAACTCAGACTGATATTTTTCAATAAAAGACAGCCTTCATTTCAGGCGCTTCGCGAAGTCTGTCGCGGTCTTTTGGAGAATAGCCAGTTCCTCATCCCGTTCTGTCCGTTGCCGCTTTAACCGGGCATTTTTTGCGGCCAGTTCATTTTCACCTTCTGAAGAAGTGATTTGTTGCTGTTACTTACTGCGCCGGGTACAGAACTGCGATTCGTAAAGACTGAGCTGGCGGGCAGCAGCCACGCCGGGCTGCATCGAGGAATTCAGGTGTGTGTTTGTTTACGGGGCTTCTTGCTGGTTGATGTCGCTTTTGCCATGAGTCACCTCTGGCTGAAAGTTTACTCACTTAATCGTATGCCCACTATTGCGTGTAAGGTCAGACAACGACCTTGAAACTTACCGATCACTTCCCGTTACTAATCGCTGCCAGACACAAAAAAGCCCGCAGTGACGCGGGCTTAGAGGTACTTTACTGCTTTTACGTGCAGGCTGTTGCCAGACGCGAAATCATTCCCACTCAATGGTGGCCGGTGGTTTACCGCTGATATCGTATACGACACGCGAAATACCATCGACTTCATTGATGATGCGGTTAGATACACGGCCGAGGAAATCATACGGCAGGTGTGCCCAGTGAGCTGTCATAAAGTCGATAGTTTCGACAGCACGCAGAGATACCACCCAGTCGTACTTACGGCCATCACCCATCACACCGACCGAACGTACCGGCAGGAATACAGTAAAGGCCTGGCTGACTTTGTTATACAGATCAGCTTTGTGCAGTTCTTCAATAAAGATAGCATCGGCACGGCGCAGCAGATCACAGTACTCTTTTTTCACTTCACCCAGTACACGGACACCCAGACCAGGTCCCGGGAACGGATGACGGTACAGCATATCGTACGGCAGACCCAGTTCGAGACCGATTTTGCGCACTTCATCTTTAAACAGCTCTTTCAGTGGCTCAACCAGACCCATCTTCATTTCTTTCGGCAAGCCGCCCACATTGTGGTGTGACTTAATCACATGCGCTTTACCGGTAGCAGAGGCCGCTGATTCAATAACATCCGGGTAGATAGTCCCCTGAGCCAGCCATTTCACGTTATTCAGTTTCAGCGCTTCTTCGTCGAAAACTTCAACAAATACGCGGCCGATAGTTTTACGTTTCGCTTCAGGCTCATCAATACCTGCCAGTGCATCCAGGAAACGGTTTTCGGCATTGACATGTACAATGTTCAGCCCGAACTGGTCACCGAACATTTCCATCACCTGCTCAGCTTCGTTCAGACGTAACAGACCATTATCGACAAATACACAGGTCAGACGTGAGCCGATAGCACGGTGCAGTAACAGGGCAGTCACAGAAGAATCAACACCGCCTGACAGACCAAGGATCACATGGTCATCCCCTACCTGTTCACTGAGTCGGGCCACAGCATCATCGATGATTTTAGCCGGCGTCCACAGGGCTTCGCACTGACAAATATCCAGGACAAAGCGTTTCAGCAGTTCCTGGCCCTGACGGGTATGGGTAACTTCCGGGTGAAACTGTACGCCATAAAAACGTTTTTCTTCATTCGCCATAATGGCAAACGGACAGGTTTCGGTACTGGCTACCGTGACAAAGTCATCAGGGATCGCAGTCACTTTATCGCCGTGACTCATCCAGACATCCAGCAGCGGCGCACCCGCCTGGTTCAGGCTATCCTGAATCCCCTTCACCAGCGCACTGTCTGAGGTAATTTCAACCTGAGCAAAACCAAATTCACGCTCAGACGAGCCCTGAACCTGCCCCCCCAACTGCATTGCCATGGTTTGCATACCATAACAAACACCCAGAACCGGAACACCGGCAGTAAATACATACTCAGGAGCACGCGGGCTGTTTTGTTCGGTGGTACTTTCCGGCCCCCCGGAAAGGATAATGCCGTTAGGGTTAAACTGGCGGATTTGTTCTTCGGTGACATCCCAGGCCCACAGCTCACAGTATACGCCCAGCTCACGCACACGACGTGCCACCAGCTGAGTGTACTGAGATCCGAAATCAAGGATCAGGATACGATGTTTATGAATATTTTCCGTCGTCATTACAGTGTTCCAGGCAAAAATTACAGAGCGCCCGGCGATCAGCCAGGCGCGGGAAACAGAAAGAAATTAAGATCCGGTACGGTAGTTCGGTGCTTCTTTGGTAATAGTCACATCATGTACGTGACTTTCAGAAATCCCGGCACCACTGATACGTACAAATTCAGCCCTGGTACGCAGTTCATCAATTGTCTGACAACCGGTCAGGCCCATACATGACCGCAGGCCACCCATCTGCTGATGAATGATCGCTTTCAGATGGCCTTTATAAGCCACACGGCCTTCAATGCCTTCAGGAACCAGTTTATCCGCCGCATTATCCGACTGGAAGTAACGATCAGAAGAACCTTTAGACATCGCACCCAGTGAACCCATACCACGGTAAGACTTGAACGAACGGCCCTGATACAGTTCAATTTCTCCCGGAGACTCGTCGGTCCCTGCCAGCATTGAACCGACCATCACACAGGATGCACCGGCAGCAATCGCTTTGGCGATATCACCAGAGAAACGGATCCCGCCGTCAGCAATCACAGGAATACCGGTACCTTCCAGTGCATCCACCGCATCCGATACCGCACTGATCTGCGGAACACCGACGCCGGTCACAATACGGGTAGTACAGATAGAGCCAGGACCAATACCGACTTTAACCGCGCTGACACCGGCATCGGCCAGAGCTTTAGCCCCTGCTGCCGTAGCCACGTTACCGCCAATGATTTCCAGGTCAGGGTATTTTTCGCGGGTATTACGAATACGCTGTAATACACCTTCAGAATGGCCGTGGGAAGAGTCAATCAGCAGCACATCAACACCGGCAGCTACCAGCGCATCAACGCGTTCTTCATTACCGGCACCGGCACCCACCGCAGCACCGACCCGCAGGCGGCCATGACTGTCTTTACAGGCATTAGGCTTACGTTCGGCTTTCTGGAAGTCTTTCACCGTGATCATGCCCTGCAGATGGAACGCATCATCAACCACCAGCGCTTTTTCGATACGCTTTTCGTGCATCTTTTGCAGAACCACTTCACGGGAGTCGTTTTCTTTAACAGTAACCAGACGCTCTTTCGGAGTCATAACCGCAGAAACCGGCTGATTCAGATCGGTCACAAAACGCACATCACGACCGGTAATGATGCCGACCAGTTGCTTATCGACATTGACGACTGGATAACCGGCAAAACCATTCGCTTCAGTCAGACGTTTAACTTCAAGCAGCGTGGTGGAAGGCAGTACAGTTTGCGGATCAACGACCACGCCACTTTCATACTTCTTCACCTTACGAACTTCTTCAGCCTGACGTTCAATGGTCATATTCTTATGAATAAAGCCCAGACCACCTTCCTGTGCCAGCGCAATCGCCAGACGGGCTTCGGTCACGGTATCCATAGCAGCGGAAACCATCGGGATATTCAGACGGATATTTTTTGTCAGTCGGGTACCAAGTTCTGCGGTGTTCGGCAGGACGGTAGAGTGTGCAGGAACGAGTAAAACATCGTCAAACGTGAGGGCTTCTTTAATGATTCTTAGCATAGCAATATCTCGGCCTGGGAGTGATAAAATATTGCAGCGGAATTATACAGGGGCAGGACGCTTGCCTCCAGCTTTTTTTATAAAAAAGTCTTGATACTTATTCACGTCACTGTAGTATCGGTTGATTAACCCGCTGATTTATTATTTGATCTTCATCACATGTTGCACGACGAAAACGCCACAATTTTCTCTGTCAGCCGCCTGAATACAACGGTCCGCAAATTGCTGGAGCATGAAATGGGGCGTATCTGGCTGACAGCCGAGATATCCAACTTTACCCGGCCATCGTCAGGGCACTGGTACTTTACCCTGAAAGATGACAATGCTCAGGTGCGCAGTGCCATGTTCCGCAGCAGTAATCAGCGGGTCTCATTTCGTCCGCAGAACGGACAACAGGTCCTGGTTCGCGCCTCGGTTACCCTGTATGACCCGCGTGGTGATTATCAGCTGATTGTCGAGAGTATGCAGCCAGCGGGTGAAGGTCTGCTGCAACAACAGTTCACCGAGCTGAAAAGCCGTCTGCAGGCGGAGGGCTTGTTTGCCGCGGAGTATAAACAGCCACTGCCCTCACCGGCCCGTCAGGTCGGGGTAATTACGTCGGCGACCGGTGCCGCTCTGCACGATATCCTGCAGGTACTGCGCCGCAGGGATCCCTCATTACCGGTGATTATTTACCCCACTGCTGTTCAGGGTAATGAGGCGGTACCGGCCATAGTCCGGGCGATTGAACTGGCAAACCAGCGTAATGAGTGCGACATATTAATTGTCGGACGCGGTGGCGGTTCCCTTGAAGATTTATGGTGTTTTAATGACGAGCGGGTTGCCAGAGCCATATTCGCCAGCAGATTACCGGTCGTCAGCGCCGTAGGCCACGAAACCGATATCACTATCTGTGATTTTGTCGCTGATCTGCGGGCACCGACGCCGTCAGCCGCCGCAGAGCTGATTAGCCGTAATCAGACAGAACTGCTTCGCCAGTTGCTGTCAGCACAACAGCAGATGGAAATGGCGATGGATTACTACCTGGCCCGTCGTCAGCGTAGTTTCAGTCAGTTACAGCACCGCCTTCATCAGCAACATCCGCAATTACGTCTGACAAGACAACAAAACCTGTTACTGCAACAGCAGCGTCAGCTGCAGGCGGCGTTACAGCAGCAGTTACAGAAACACAACCTGCGCTTTGAACAGTTGTCACAGCGTTTACAACGCCACCAGCCACAGCCACTGCTTTATCAGGCGGCACAGGACCTGAGTCTGGTTCACTACCGGCTGAGGCAAGCGATGGAAAAACAGCTTAATGGCAGCCGGCAGAGATTTGGCACGCTGGCGGTACAGCTGGAAAGTACCAGCCCGCTGGCAACCCTTGCACGGGGGTTCAGTGTTACTACCAGCAGTAACGGTGATGTCATCAAAAATACCCGCCAGTTACAACGCGGTGATACCCTTCGCACCCGTCTGAACGATGGCTGGGTGGAAAGTGAGGTCACCGCAACAATGCCGGTCAGCCCGGCAAAAAAAACGCGTAAGCCTTCCTCCGGTCCGGCCAGTCAGTCATAACTGCGGTTAACTCAGCAAGATCGGTCAGGACAATCCCCTGGCCCCGCGACATACTCCACCGACAGGAGAAAATGCCATGCTGACAGACAAACAACGTTATACCACTGACTACCATAAACGCCTGACCCGGGTGCTGGAATATATCGACAGTCATCTTTGCGAGCCGCTGCTGCTGGAAAACCTCAGCAAAGTGGCCTGTTCTTCGCCTTTCCATTTTCACCGCCAGTTTACAGCCTATGCGGGGATCCCTCCCGGACGCTATATTCAGTTACTGCGCCTGCGTTATGCGTCATACCGGCTGGCATTTAATCCTTACCAGAAAATCACTGATATCGCGCTGGATACGGGGTTTACACATGCTGAATCATTCAGCCGTGCCTTTAAACAGGTGTTCGGAATGACCCCCGGAGAATTTCGTCACCGGCCCGGCTGGCTGCGGTGGTATCAGTGTATGCCCCGCCCCCCGATGATGAGGAGAGAAAACATGTTACAGGTGACGATTGTTAGCGTTGCGGATATACAGACAGCCATGCTGACCCACTGCGGAACACCGGAAGCAATTAACGAAACAGCGACACGGTTTGTTGCCTGGCGGAAAGCGTCCGGTTTATCGCCGGTAAGCCGCAGCCGGACATTTGGTATTGCCCCGGATGATCCGACATGCTGCGACCCGCAGAGATTCCGTTTTAAGATTTGCGGCGAGGTGACGGCCCCCATCCCCGAAGATAATAGTTATGGTGTCCTGAACAGTACCATCCCGGGCGGCCGCTGTGCGGTAGTCCGGCACCGGGGATCCCACGACCAGCTGACCGGGATTGCGCAGTCACTCTATCGCGACTGGCTGCCTGGCAGCGGGGAGACCTTGCGTGATTTCCCGTTATATTTTCACTACCATAATTTTGTACACCAGGTTTCAGAGCATCAGTTGATCACGGATATTTACCTGCCACTCAGTGCTGAGCAGCCACCCGGCCCCGCCTTACGCCTCAGCCAGCCAGAGCACCCGGCTGGATGACAGCAGGCCATGCTGCTGGCAAAAGAAGTCGACCGCGCCGCAGGCTTTCAGTACCTGCAGCGGTGTACGGCATTCAGGACAGTAAGCAACCTTGCGGAAGTCAATACCACAGCGTGGGCAGTGCAGAGCTTCCCCCTGTGTGGTGAGCTCTGACTGACAGTGACAACATAACAAAGCCATATGCATTCTCCTGATCAAAAAAGAGGGCATAACAGCCCTCTTTCCCGATAATTAACGCTTATTCTTTTTCAGATGTGACATCAGACGCTGACGTTTACGCTGCTGGGTCGGCGTCAGTAAATTACGCTTACCTGCATACGGGTTATCCCCTTCCTTAAACTGAATACGGATCGGTGTGCCCATAACATTCAGTGAACGGCGGAAATAGTTCATCAGATAACGTTTATAAGAATCCGGCAGGTCTTTTACCTGATTCCCGTGGATCACCACAATCGGCGGGTTATACCCACCGGCATGAGCATATTTCAGTTTTACACGTCGTCCGCGAACCAGTGGCGGCTGGTGATCGTCTGCAGCCATATTCATCACACGGGTCAGCAGTGAAGTATTTACCCTGCGGGTCGAACTGTCGTAGGCTTCGGTAATTGACTCAAACAGATTACCTACACCACTGCCATGCAGGGCAGAAATAAAGTGAACACGGGCAAAATCAATAAACCCTAACCGGTAGTCGAGGGCTTCTTTAACTTCCTCTTTGATTTCCTGAGAAAGACCATCCCATTTATTGACGACAATAACCAGCGAACGCCCACTGTTAAGGATAAAGCCCAGCAGAGAAAGATCCTGATCTGAAATACCTTCATGAGCATCAATCACCAGCAGGACAACGTTAGCATCTTCAATTGCCTGTAATGTTTTGATGACCGAGAATTTTTCTACCGTATCCGTCACTTTACCGCGTTTACGAACCCCGGCAGTATCAATCAATATATATTCACGATCATCACGTTCCATCGGAATATAAATACTGTCGCGGGTGGTACCCGGCATATCATAAACCACCACCCGATCTTCGCCGAGAATACGGTTAGTCAGGGTTGATTTACCGACGTTCGGACGGCCGACAATTGCCAGTTTGATCGGCAGGGTCGTCGGATCAAAGTCGTCTTCTTCATCTTCCGGAATGGTGTCATTCTCTTCGGCTTCCAGGGCGGCCCAGTATGCCGCATTTTCCTGCTCTTCCGTCAGAGTTTCAATTTCCGGGGTTTCCATCCACGGCTCAAGTACCGCTTCCAGCAGGTTATGCACACCACGACCATGGGTTGCAGCAATCGGATGAATATCGCCCATTCCCAGTGAGTAGAAATCAAGTACGGCATTCTCCGGGTCCATGCCGTCAGTTTTGTTCGCCACCAGGAAGGTAGGTTTTTGACGGGTACGTAAATGCCGGGCAATCTGTTCATCGGCAGGCATCACCCCGGCGCGGGCATCGACCAGGAACAGGACGATATCAGCCTCTTCGATGGCCATCAGTGACTGGGCAGCCATCCGGTTTTCAACGCCTTCTTCCATGCCATCGATACCTCCGGTATCAATAACAATATATTCCTGGCCCTCAACTTCTGCGCGTCCGTACTTACGATCACGTGTCAGACCAGGGAAATCCGCTACAAGCGCATCGCGGGTACGCGTTAACCGGTTAAAAAGAGTGGATTTTCCTACGTTGGGGCGTCCAACAAGCGCGACCACAGGTACCATAATAAAGCCTCATTACAAAAAATTTCGACCGAATCCGGAGATTATAACGATTCCTGATGCAGAGTTCAGACTATTCAGCAGAAAATCTTCAGGTCGAAGAAAAACGAAACGGCCCCTGTATCACAGGAGCCGTCATTAGCAGGTATTTCTATACCGTATTTTTAACCGTTACTCAGCGCTTAAACGCGTAAACCTCACCTTTTTTCGCCTGAATAATCAGCTTATCTCCGGCAACAATAGGGTTGGTCTGGAAACCGGAACTGTCTGCTTTCTGCTGAGCAACAAAGCGGCCATCAGCAGTATTGATCCAGTGCAGATAGCCCTCTGCATCACCGACGACCAGATAACCGTCATACAGTACCGGTGCAGTCAGATTACGGTGCAGTAATTCACTTTGACGCCAGATAGCAACACCACCATCAGTCGCGACGGCATCGACACGATCGTTCTGGTCAACCAGATAAATACGGCCATTATCGACAATAATATTTTTTACGCCACCGGTTTCACGTTTCCACAGTACTTGCCCTGAACGCAAGTCCAGCGCGGATAAGTTACCGTTATACGCCAGCGCGTAAACAACGCCGTTAACAATAACCGGCGTTACATCCACATCACTCAGGCGATCAATTTCGGTTGCACCGCCTGGCTGAGAAATACGCTGCTGCCAAATCATCTGGCCCTGGTTCATAATGACCGCACTGACACGGCCGTTATCACCACCGACAATCGCGCCACCAAAAGCAACCGCTGGCGCGGATTCACCGCGTAACGACAGTGCCGGCACATCCAGATTGACCATCCATTTACTGGCGCCGGTATTCTGGTCAAGGGCCTGCAGGATGCCATTGCTGGTATGGATTAATACCAGCCCGTCGCTGACCACCGGGTGCGACAGAGCTTCACCGGCAACCGGCACTTTCCATGCAACTGAACCGTCACTGCTATTCAGGGCAAAAACTTCACCGTGTTCACTGCCGATGTATAGCAGACCACCCTGAACGGTAATCCCCCCGGACAGCATTGCCGAAATATTCGAAGAGAAGAATCCGGTACGGGTGGAAAGGTCAACCTTCCATTTCTGCTTACCGGTATCGGCATCCAGTGCTTCAACAATACCAAAACGATCGGCAGCATAGACTGTATTGTCCTGCCATGCAGGGTGAAGGTTGGAATAGAAATCACCCACCCCGTCTCCTACCGATTTATCCCACACCTGAACCGGCGTGAACTGATTTTCCACTTTAGGCAGTGGCGACATTTTCACCACATCTTCTTCGCCACTGAATAGCGAACAACCGCTGAGCAAAGTGACCGAAAACAGTCCCGGCAGCAGGTATTTACGTAATTCCATGCGCTCTCTCTTTACCGTCTTAGCTTAAATTATTTAATTTCATCTGCATCATTTGTTTCAGTGCAGGTGAAGCATCAGAATCAATACCTTTGCTCCAGGCTGCCCGGGCCCCGGCTTTATCGCCTTTGCTCAGCAAAGCCTCACCGCGGATATCCGCAGACAGAGCCGTCCAGCTATCCCCTTTAATACTGTCGAGGGTTTTTAGCGCATCATCAGCCTGATTCTGCTGCAACTGCAAACGTGCCAGACGTAAGCGCATTACCGCCTGAAGATTCGCATCATCGCTGTCTTTAATGCCCTGCTGTAACTGCACAGCCGCTTTATCAGGATGACCTGTGTCTGCATAAATCTTCGCCAGGTCCATAGCGGCTAATGCGCCGTAAGAACCCTGAGTCTGATTAACAAAAGCCGCAACGGCTTCCAGTGTTTCCGGTTTATCAGCGTTCATTGCCTCAGACAGTTGCTGGTAACGGGCTGAACTCTCCAGGGCATTACTTTCCTGATGGCTCATCCAATAACGCCAGCCACCCAGGGCTGCGATACCAATTACTAATCCTGCTGCCAGTGCCTTACCATTACTGGTAAAGAAATGTCTGAGAGCATTAGTCTGTTCCTGTTCTGTGCTGTAAACTTCCACGCCATCCTACTCCTGTCAAAGCTTAATAATATCTGCCGGTTACTGTAATACGTTCAGTAATACGCCAGATACGTCATCCCGGTTAACGGTTTGCTGGTCGCCGGAGCTCAGGTCTTTGATCACAACCTGGTTGTTTTTCACTTCCTCTTCACCCAGCACCAGGGCCACCCGGGCTCCCCACTTATCGGCACGGGCAAATTGTTTTTTGAAGTTACCGCCACCAAAATTGGTCATAACTTTCATTTCCGCGCTGGCATCACGCAGATCTTCGGCCAGCTGCATCGCTGCTGACTGCACACCGGCACCTGAAGCGATAACATAGACATCGACTTTACGGGTCGGTTCAAAATCCGGGTTAACTGCCTGAACTAAAAGTACCAGACGTTCCAGTCCCATCGCAAAACCAACGGCCGGCGTTGCTCTGCCACCCAGTTGTTC
This sequence comes from Tatumella sp. JGM94, assembly GCF_018257595.1. Classification (NCBI taxonomy): domain Bacteria; kingdom Pseudomonadati; phylum Pseudomonadota; class Gammaproteobacteria; order Enterobacterales; family Erwiniaceae; genus Tatumella; species Tatumella sp. JGM94. Next base: position 14,025 of record NZ_JAERJN010000018.1, read on the forward strand.
TACCAGACCATCATAACGTCCACCGGCACATACAGTCCCTTGTGAACCCAGGCTGTTGGTCACCCATTCAAATACAGTGCGGTTATAGTAGTCCAGCCCGCGGACCAGACGCTGATTGACCGTGTAACTGATACCGGCATCATCCAGTAAGGCACACAGACCATCAAAGTGTTCACGTGATTCCGGGTCCAGGTAGTCACCTAACTGAGGTGCATCGTTCAGCAGTTGCTGAATATCCTGGTTTTTACTGTCCAGCACCCGCAGCGGATTGCTGTACATACGGCGTTTACAGTCATCATCCAGAGCCTCTTTATGCTGCTCAAGAAAAGCGACCAGTGCATCACGGTAGTTTGCACGGGCTTCCAGCGAGCCAATAGAGTTCAGTTCCAGACGGACATGTTCAGCGATACCCAGAGCTTTCCACCAGCGGGCTGTCATCATAATCAGCTCAGCATCAATGTCCGGACCCTTCAGGCCGAAAACTTCCGCACCAATCTGATGAAACTGACGGTAGCGCCCTTTCTGCGGACGCTCATAACGGAACATCGGCCCGATGTACCATAACCGCTGTTCCTGGTTATATAACAGACCATGCTCAATACCCGCACGTACACAACCGGCAGTGCCCTCAGGACGCAGCGTCAGACTATCGCCATTACGGTCATCAAAGGTATACATCTCTTTCTCAACGACATCGGTAACTTCACCGATCGCACGTTTGAACAGAGGTGTTTGTTCAACAATCGGCAGACGGATTTCGCTGAAACCATAACCCGCCAGTACCTGCTTAAGGACCTGCTCAATTCGTTGCCAAAGTGCGGTATCTGCTGGCAGATAATCATTCATTCCGCGGATAGCCTGGATATTCTTCGCCACGTCAAAATCTCTTAAAACAAAAAACCTGTCCGGCATCATACCTTATCGGGCTGATACCGCACAGGAGCAATCATCAAACGATACATTCCCTGAGGAATGCATCACCTTTATTTCTCAACCTGGCGGACAGTAATCCGGTGATTTTCGTCAAGCATTGAAGCTTTAGCCCGGATACGCGCTTCAAGTTGTTCAATCATATCGCTGTTATCCAGCCGGTCACGTTGCCGGACACCGTCTTCATAAAACCCGCTTTTTTTGCTGCCGCCGGTAACGCCAAGTGTCGATACAGTGGCTTCACCCGGTCCGTTAACCACGCAGCCAATGATAGAAACATCCATCGGGGTGATAATATCTTCAAGACGTTGTTCCAGTGCATTCACGGTACCGATCACATCAAACTCCTGACGTGAACAGGTCGGGCAGGCAATGAAGTTGATCCCGCGGGCACGGATACGTAATGATTTCAGGATATCAAAGCCGACTTTAATCTCTTCGACCGGATCGGCAGCCAGGGAAATACGCAGTGTGTCACCAATACCTTCAGATAACAGTAACCCCAGACCAATCGCAGATTTAACCGACCCGGCACGTGCGCCACCGGCCTCAGTGATCCCGAGGTGCAGAGGCTGATCAATCTGTTTTGCCAGCAGACGATAAGACTCGACAGCGAGAAACACATCCGAGGCTTTCACACTGACTTTAAACTGATCGAAATTAAGCCGGTCCAGATGATCAACATGGCGCATAGCCGACTCCAGCAATGCCTGAGGCGTCGGCTCGCCATATTTTTCCTGCAGATCTTTTTCCAGTGAGCCGGCATTTACCCCGATACGAATCGGAATATTATGGTCACGGGCACAGTCAACTACCTGACGGATACGTTCATTATTGCCGATATTCCCCGGGTTGATACGTAAACAGTCAACACCATACTCGGCCACTTTCAGGGCAATACGGTAGTCAAAGTGAATATCTGCCACCAGCGGCACACTGACACGTTGTTTAATCAGACGGAAAGCTTCAGCAGCATCCATGGTTGGCACAGACACACGAACAATATCAGCACCTACCCGCTCCAGAGCTTTAATCTGAGCAACGGTAGCTTCGACATCAGTCGTACGGGTATTGGTCATCGACTGGACGGCAATAGGCGCTCCGTCGCCGACTGGCACCTTACCAACATAAATCCGCGTGGATTTACGACGGTTTATTGGAGCCTGGTTATGCATATTTTTTCTCCACAAGTCCTCTGCAATGGCGCGCTATTATGCACCAACTGTCAGGCGGGCGACCTGGTTATTACGAATAAAACGATTTAAATCAACAGGCTGACCACGGAACTGTACAGAAACAGCTGAGGGTGCGCCAATTTTTAAGCGATACGGCGTTTTGCCTTTCAGGTTCAGGCTGCTTCCCTTACGTTGTAAACCACTAAACAGTTTACGGCCGGTTACATCAGTCACTTCCAGCCAGCAGTCTCCGTTAAAGTTCATTACCAGTGCATCTGAACTGGCGGCTGTGGTATCTGCAGCTGCTGTCGCAGGGGCCGAAGCGGTAGTATCCGGCGCCTGAGGAGCCTGAGCAACGGCAGGCGGACTGGCCGGTAAAGAGGTCTGTGACGGAGAAACCGCGACCGGCTGAGCTGGCGTCTGTGGTGGTGCCGGTGTCTCAGCAGCAGGTGCCGGGGTATTTTCAGGCGCAGCAGGTGCTGTGTTCTCTGTATCCAGAGGCACCGGGGTTGAGCCTGTCGCTGAACTGTCGTCGGCCGACAGAGGGATAGATTGTTCATTACCGCCGCCGGATGATACTTCTGACGCGGAATCCGTCATCGCCGCCATATCCGCCTGAGAGGCTTTGTGGTTCTGCCACCACCAGGCAACAGTAAGGCCCACCACGACAAGGATAACCAGCACGGTAAATGTTGTCAGCATGCCATCGCGTTTCTTGCGCCGGCTGCTGCTGCCAAGGGAGATATTGTGCATAGGGGTAATTTTTGCCGAACGCACCGGTGCCTGTTTAGAGAGCATCGGCAAAATATCATCTTCAGGGACATTCACCAGCCGGGCATAAGAGCGTATATAACCGCGTAAGAAAGTCGCGGCTAAATCAGTCGGTGAGTTGTCCTCCTCGATATCACGTACCGTGGACACTTTCAGGCAAAGACGTTCCGCAACATTTTGTTGCGTCAGCCCTTTGGATTCACGGGCTAAACGCAGACGTTCACCTGTGGACGGGACTGCAGATTTTTCTTGGGTGGCTTCAGTATTCATTAGCTAAATAACGCTGGTACTGTATCGAAAGTGGATAAACCCGCGCTAACTGGTCACCGTAACGCTTCACGTCACTGGTGGCATTTTGTCGCGCGGCGTAAAGAATCTTTAACCATAAACTCTCTGCACTGGCAGAGCGTTGCTGGTGATAAATCTCTAACAACAACCGTGTATCCGCAAATTTCTGTTGTTCCAGCCGTCGGCCGGCTTCTTCAAGCAATTTACCGGCTGCAGAATTTTCAGCAACAACCGCCTGCGACAAACTATCAGCCGCCTGGCGGGTATCCCCCGCATCCAGAAAACACCTTCCTGAAAACAGTAGTGCCTGAATCCGGCTGCCGGTTTCATCAGCCTGCATTGCCGCTAAGAAACGGGACTGTGCTTTATCATACTGCCTTAAAGAACACAGAAACGCACCGTAATTATTAAGCACATAGCCATTTTCCGGTGCAATTTCCTCTGCCCGGGTGTACCAGACAGCCGCCTCGTCATTATCGCCCTGAGCCTGATAAAGCCGGGCCAGTCCCAGCACAGGCCGGTAATCTTCTGCCGCTGCCAGTCTGGCTCGTTGCAGGTTCCGTTCGGCGGCAGAATACTCCCCTGCCACCAGATATTGCAGGCCTAACTGTAACCGCACCGGTGAAACTGACGGCGGACGGCTGCAACCGCTAACAACTACCGAAACTGCCAGCAATGCAGTGGTCATCCATGATTTTGTTAACATCCTCTGTCTCCATGCTCATCCTGACGAAGCTATAAGCCATACAGATGACAGAGGATCAATTAAACTAAGAACCGTATAAGCTTAGACTGCCTTCACAGAGATTTCTTCACCGGCTGCTTTTTTGCGTAAAGTCCGCTTTGTACGGTCAATAACATCCCCGGCTAACTGCCCACAGGCAGCATCAATATCGTCACCGCGGGTTTTACGCACAATAGTGGTGAAACCATAATCCATCAGTACTTTCGAAAAACGGTCAACACGGCTATTAGAGCTGCGGCCATAAGGCGCACCCGGGAAGGGGTTCCATGGGATCAGGTTGATCTTACAAGGGGTGTTTTTCAGCACTTCTGCCAGTTGATGAGCGTGATCGGTGCTGTCATTAACATGATCCAGCAAGACATACTCAATAGTTACACGGCCCTGATTGGCGTTAGACTTTTCCATATAGCGTTTGACCGACTGCAGGAAAGTCTCGATATTATATTTTTTGTTAATTGGCACAATTTCATCACGCAATGCATCATTCGGCGCATGCAGGGAAATAGCCAGTGCCACATCAATCATATCACCCAGCTTATCCAGTGCCGGAACCACCCCCGATGTCGACAGGGTTACGCGACGTTTAGATAATCCGAAACCAAAGTCGTCCAGCATGATTTCCATCGCCGGGACAACATTATTCAGGTTCAGTAACGGCTCACCCATGCCCATCATTACCACATTGGTAATCGGACGCTGGCCGGTTACTTTGGCCGCACCAATAATTTTCGCTGCCCGCCACACCTGACCAATAATTTCCGACACGCGCAGGTTACGGTTAAAACCCTGTTGTGCGGTAGAACAGAATTTACATTCCAGTGCACATCCGACCTGTGAGGAAACACAAAGTGTCGCGCGGTCATTTTCAGGAATATAAACCGTTTCTACCAGCTGGTCACCGACGCGGATTGCCCACTTAATGGTACCATCAGACGAGCGCATTTCTTCAGCCACTTCCGGCGCACGAATTTCGGCGACCTGGCTCAGTTTCTGCCTCAGGACTTTGTTGATATCTGTCATCTGCTCAAAGTCATCACTGCAATAGTGATAAATCCATTTCATTACCTGATCGGCACGAAATGGCTTTTCCCCGAGTTCAAGAAAGAATTCACGCATTTGCTGGCGGTTTAAATCCAGCAGGTTGATTTTAGCTTTGGGTGTCGCAGTGACAGGGGTTACGGATACAGGAGTTGCTGCAGGTTCGGACATAATAATCTCTGGCCTCGTTGTTACACGTTATGGCTCGGTTATGGATAGACAGTTTAATAAAGAAACACCCCTGCAGAAATATTCTGCAGGGGTGCTTATTGTACATTATCTGTTGCGGGATGCCATTCAGGGTTGCCCCGTTCACTGACTATTTTGTCACTGTGTGTTTACAGTCATTTCCCGCAGGGACAGATTAACGGGTACGCGGGCAAACTTCACCTTCAGCGAAGAAGTAAGCAATTTCACGTGCTGCAGATTCCTGAGAATCAGAACCGTGAGTTGCGTTCTCGGTGAAGCTGTCAGCGTAATCTGCGCGTAAAGTACCCGCCAGAGCGTTATCCGGGTTAGTTGCACCCATCAGGTCACGGTGACGCTGTACTGCGTTTTCACCTTCCAGTACAGAGACAACAACCGGACCAGAGGTCATGAATTCTACCAGACCGTCAAAGAAAGGACGGCCTTTGTGTTCTGCGTAAAAACCTTCAGCCTGCTCTTTGGTCAGGTGCAGCATTTTTGCAGCAACAATTTTGAAGCCAGCGCTTTCAAAACGGTTATAGATAGCACCAATCACGTTTTTAGCGACAGCGTTTGGCTTGATAATAGAAAACGTACGTTCGATTGTCATTTTGACCTCAGTCTGAACTTTCACAGTATGTCGCACAGAATAATTATTGCGGCCTGAAAACAGAATACGAAATAACCGTTCCGGCGAAGAAACGGCGCAAATTATAGGGGGCTATGCCGCTATTGCCTACGGTAAATCGTGTTTTTTTTAAAAAAATCATCGCCTGATCAGCAGATTGGTGGATAGATGAACAAAATACCTGTCTTTCACCGGCCGGATAAATCCCTGCCCGCGTAAAAGTATGACAGTTGTTGTCTTTTTCCTGCGCCGGAACTTGAGCTGACAGATAAAATCACCGACACTCAGAACACCCTAATTCCACAGGAGAGGCTATGAATCCGGCAATTTTTGTAACTACCGCATGGCTGGCTGAGCATCAGCATGATCAGCATCTGCAAATACTGGATGCCAGAATGCTGCCACCGGGCCAGGAACTGACGCGAGATATTGACCGTGAATACCAGGCCGGACATATCCCCGGAGCACCCTTCTTTAATATTGAAGCATTGTCCGACCACAATAGCCCCTTCCCGCATATGATGCCACGGCCGGAGGCCTTTGCGGTTGCTATGCGTGAACTGGGGGTGGACAGTGATAAACACCTGGTGGTATATGACGATGGCAGCCTGTTTTCAGCGCCGCGTGCATGGTGGATGCTGCGCCACTTTGGGGTCTCTCAGGTCTCGATCCTCGCCGGCGGATTGCAGGCATGGAAAGAGGCCGGGCTACCGACAGAGACCGGGATCCCTCAACTGGCCGAAGGTGTTTTTGATGCCAGGCCACAGCAGGGGCAAATCAGCCGGCTGAATGATGTATTACTGGCCAGCCACGAAGGTAGTGCTCAAATCATTGATGCACGAGCCGCCCCTCGTTTTAACGGCGAGGTGGATGAGCCCCGGCTGGGTCTGAAACGAGGCCATATCCCGGGCAGCCTGAATATTCCCTGGAATAGTCTGGTACAGAACGGACAGTTACTCAATGACGAACAACTGCGCAAGGTGTTCGAGGCCGCGGGTGTGGATATCCGCCGACCGGTGATCGCCAGCTGTGGTTCAGGTGTTACCGCCGTGGTACTGATTGCTGCCTTAACCCGTCTTGGTCAGCAACAGGTCAGCCTCTACGACGGTGCCTGGGGAGAATGGGGCAGCAGAGACGACCTGCCCGGGGTGCAATTGTAATAACCTGTATTTTCCGGGGCACCCGTCCCCGGATTTATAAAATGCGCTGCCCGCCGTTTAACGCCAGTCCGCGCAGAAAACTGCCATGGGGCCGCTGATAGAACGGTATTATATGGGCGCTGAAGAAGTGACTGATACCTTCAGATGACTCCCGGACCTCACAGAAATCGATCACCCCATCATCAGGAAGCGTATCCATAGCCACGTGCCCGGCCGCCTGAATAATATCATCCAGATCGTCGCTGGCTTCGATACCGATCAATAAATTCCCGGGTTGCTCCGGTGTTTCTTTACACCATGCAATAAAGGCCCTGCGAACCGGTTTATATGTACTGAACAGTTTTTTCAGCGAGTCTGTCAACTGTTGCGGAGGCTGCTCAACGGCCGACAGTAATAACGTCTGCCCCTGTTCGCGGACACTGAGCTCAGTTAACGCGTTACCAGCCCCCGATAACAGCGCATCTATTTCTGCTACCGTAAATTCTTTCCCGCTGTCACGCCCCGGATTCAGAAACAGGATTTCGCCACGGGTCATTTCAAACAGTGCCCGGGTACTGAGGCTGAAACCTGCTTTTTTCGCCCCGCCCGCTTCGGTAAAGGCGGCTTCTGAGGTGAAGAACGGTATCACAGGCTGTCCGTCCTCTTTTTCCCAGTATTCAAGATCACAGATCGTACTCTGTTCTGTGCTTCCCGCATTGTTACTGCCGATAACCCAGACATCAGACTGCATCAGCCGCTGAAAAAATTCAGGACGATGGGCCGGTTCTGTTGCCGCTTTAGTTAACAATTCTTCAAGAGATATCTGCATTTTATCTGCCCGAAAATAAGGGCAGACCGGAGTCTGCCCTGCTGAAGAAAACTATCAGGTTTATTTAAGTAACAGGTTAGCCAGTGTCCGGACTCCCAGTCCGGTCGCCCCGGCCGACCACTGATCGACCGCACCTTTCCGGTAAGTCGCCGAACAGTCAATATGCAACCAGCCCTGCTGGTAGTCTTCCACAAAATAAGACAGGAAAGCGGCTGCGCTGCTGGCCCCTGCCGCATGGGAAGGACTGGCAATATTGTTCAGGTCGGCAAAGTTTGACGGCAGATGCTGGCGATGGAACTCTGCCAGCGGTAAACGCCAGAATAACTCACCTTCTGCAGCAGCACTGTCCAGCAGTTGGCTGGCCAGCGATTCATCAAAACTGAACAAGGCATGGTAATCATTACCCAGCGCTGTTTTTGCGGCCCCGGTCAGGGTTGCGGCGTCAATCAGCAGCCGGGGTTTTTGCTGGCTGGCATCGATCAGGCCATCAGCTAAGACCAGTCGCCCTTCAGCATCAGTATTCATCACTTCAACTGATTTACCGTTGCGATAACGGATAATATCCCCGAGGCGCAATGCCCCGCCACTGACCATATTATCAGCACAGCACAGGATCAGCTTCACGCGTTTATTCAGGCCGCGGCTGATTGCCAGCGCCAGCGCGCCAGTCAGAGTAGCAGCACCGCCCATATCGGATTTCATCGAATCCATAAAAGTGCTGCCTTTCAGGCTGTAGCCGCCGGTATCAAAAGTAATCCCTTTCCCGACCAGACAGATATCAACCGGCGTTGCATCATCTGCCGAAGGGTTAAAGTCCAGGGTTAATAATACCGGTGAGCGGGTCGAACCCCTGCCGACAATATGCAGTCCGTTATACCCCTGATCACGCAGGGCTTCACCTTTAGTGATACGGTAAGTGACCGCATCACCGCCGGTTTCACTGAGCAGATCAATCGCGGCGCTGGCTAAATCTTCCGGCCCGAGTTCTTCGGCCGGCAGGTTGATGACATCCCGCACCCAGTCGACAATTTTCAGCCGCTGCTGAAGTTCGGTTTTATCACTGTCATTCAGTTGTGGCCACTGCACCTGGCGATGACCTTTTGGTGAACGAAAACCTTGCCAGAAAGCCCAGCAACGTTCCAGATCCCAGTCATCCCCCGCCAGTGCGACGGAACGTATTCCCTGACCATCGATTTTATGGGCAGCACGCTGAATAACCTGCAGCTCATCCCCGGCACTCAGGTGGATAGTCATCCCCTGGTCAGTGCTGGAAATAATGGCTTTTTCGCCCCAGCGGGCATCTGCAGCTTGCTGGCTGAGTCTGATCTGCATCATTGGTGTGGTCATAAAATCGCTCCTTACGGGTTATTCGTACTCGTCCATCCAGACTAACAGAATTGCTTCGAGGATTTTTTCATTTGAAGCCTCAGGGTTATCATCAAAATCTTCTAATTCACAAACCCACTGATGTAAATCAGTGAAGCGGACGGTTTTCGGATCCGTCTCCGGAAATTGATCATACAGTGCTTCACCGATAAATCGGCTGTCGGTCCATTTGATTGACATAATGACTCCTCTGGCACAAAACGGGCCGGAAAATTTCCGACCCGGGATGTTAACGTTTTAATTAATGCTCACGCGCATGGTTCAGGGTGTAACGCGGGAATTCCACGACCAGGTCTTCGTCGGCAATCCGCGCCTGACAACTCAGACGGCTGTCCGGTTCAAGCCCCCAGGCTTTGTCCAGCATATCATCTTCGTCATCAGTGCTCTCGGGCAGTGAATCAAATCCTTCACGCACCACACAGTGGCAGGTAGTACAGGCACAGGACTTCTCACAGGCGTGCTCAACTTCGATACCATTACGTAATGCAACATCCAGGATAGTCTCACCGGGCGCTGCATCATAGACGCCGCCCTCCGGCAGCAAATCTTTATGGGGCAAAATTACAATCTTAGGCATTCTTAAACCTCATCCACAGAGTGTCCGGTCAGCGCCCGGCGAATTGAATTATCCATCCGGCGTGCGGCAAACTCCTGAGTCACTTGATCCAATAATTTTATTCCGCCAGCAATCTGCGCTTCATCATCACCTTCCAGTGCGTGGCGCAGGTTGTCCTGAGCCTGACGAATTTTCTGCAGTTCATCAGCGGAAAGTAATGTGCTGTCTTCGGCTAACGCACCCTCCAGGCTTTCCAGTACCCGCAGACCATCAACTTTCTGTTCCGCCAGTTTTCGTGCCGCCACATCGTCGCGGGCATAGGTCATTGAGTCGGTGATCATGGTCGCAATTTCATTTTCAGTCAGACCATAGGACGGTTTCACCTGAATAGACGCTTCAACAGCCGTAGACTTTTCCATCGCAGTAACACTTAACAGGCCATCTGCATCCACCTGAAAAGTGACACGAATATGGGCTCCGCCAGCCGGCAGTGGCGGCAGACCACGCAAAGCAAAACGCGCCAGTGAACGGCAATCACTCACCAGTTCACGTTCGCCCTGTACCACATGAATACTCATTGCGGTCTGGGCATCTTTAAACGTGGTAAATTCCTGAGCACGGGCCACAGGGATAGTGGTGTTACGCGGGATCACTTTTTCGGTCAGTCCGCCCATGGTTTCAAGACCCAGTGACAGAGGGATGACATCAAGCAGTAACATATCACTGTCAGGTTTATTCCCCACCAGGATATCCGCCTGAATTGCCGCCCCGAGGGCAACGACTTTGTCCGGATCAATCGAGGTCAGCGGCTGACGGGCAAAAAACTCGCCCACTTTGTCGCGCACTGCCGGTGTACGGGTGGAGCCCCCGACCATCACAACTTCCTGTACCTCATCAACCGCGATTCCGGCATCTTTTAAAGTGCGGCGGCAGGCGATTAACGTCCGCTTAACCAGCGGTGCAATCAGGGCGGTAAACTGTTCACGGCTGATATTGCCCTGCCAGTCACCGACGCTGATAGTCGCCTGTGGTTTGTCACTGAGGGTGATTTTTGCTGCCGTGGCGGCATCCAGAATTTGTCGTTGTAAGCGCCGGTCACTCAGGTCGGTAATCCCCGCCTGTTGACAGATCCAGTCTGCCAGCAACTGGTCGAAGTCATCGCCCCCCAGTGCAGAGTCGCCGCCGGTCGCCAGCACTTCAAACACACCACGACTGAGACGCAGTACCGAAATATCAAAGGTCCCCCCGCCTAAATCATACACCGCAATCACACCTTCCTGTCCGGAATCCAGACCATAGGCGACAGCAGCGGCAGTGGGTTCGTTGAGCAACCGTAATACATTGAGTCCGGCCAGCCGCGCGGCATCTTTGGTTCCCTGGCGCTGGGCATCATCAAAGTAAGCCGGGACTGTGATCACTACGCCATCCAGTTCTCCGCCCAGAGACTCTCGGGCTCTGGCGGCAAGTTCTGCCAGAATATCACCGGAAACCTGAATCGGGTTCACCCGGCCATCGGGCGTCGTCATCATTGGCAGACCATTCTCGCTGGCACTGAACAGATAAGGAAGATGCGGATAACGCTGCTGAATATCAGCCAGCGATCGGCCAATCAGTCGTTTCACCGAACTAAAGGTATAACGGGGATCACTGGCAGCCAGGCGACGGGCTTCCCAGCCAATCATTAACTGGCCAGGCTGGTAATTCACCACCGAAGGCAGTAAATGACGCCCTTGTGTATCCGGCAGAGTTTCAGCCTGACCGCTACGGACAGTAGCGACCAGGGAGTGGGTGGTTCCGAGGTCAATCCCGGCAGCCAGCTTGCGCTGATGAGGAGCAGCACTTAACCCCGGTTCACTGATTTGTAATAACGCCATAACGAGCTTCCCGTTTAAAAATCCAGCAGTTTCTCTTCCAGCTTTTCTGCTTCAACACGCAGTTTAGCGAGAAATCTTAGCTTACGCACCGTATCTGCGGCTTCAGGCCATTGCTGCTGAATAAATAGCTGGCGCATTTGCTGACTACGCTGCTGTTCCATTTCATCCAGCCGGCGAAAACAGTCTGCCAGTGCATCACTGTTTTTCTGCTGTTCGATAGTTTCAAGCTCTTCACGTAATTCCAACTGTTCCATCAGAAAAGCCGTGTCACGCAGGGTATGCTGCTCATTGTTGATATCAAAACCATGCAGAGATAATAAGTATTCTGCCCGGGAGAGCGGCTGACGCAGGGCCTGGTAGCCCTGATTGATGGTTGCAGCGTGTTGTAACGCCTTCAGACGCTCTGCTTCCGGAGAGGTCGCAAACTTGTCAGGATGATACTGACGTTGCAGTGTCTGGAAATGTTCAGCCAGCCGTGCAGTGTCAATATCAAAGGATTCTGGCAAATCAAACAGGGTAAAATAATTCATAACCGGCCCGAACCTGAGATAAAAATAAAAAAAACGCCCCAGCAGGCTGGGGCAGATGTTCAGTGTATGACACAGAGATTATACGTTGAAACTCTCGCCGCAACCGCACTCATCTTTTACATTTGGATTGTTGAATTTAAACCCTTCATTCAGGCCTTCTTTCACAAAATCCAGTTCTGTACCATCCAGATAAACGAGGCTTTTGCCATCGACAACGACTCTGACGCCCTTCTGCTCAAACACCGTATCTTCCGGCTGTGGTTCGTCCACAAACTCGAGGACATAAGCCATACCCGAACAGCCTGACGTTCTTACGCCTAACCGCAGGCCATAGCCTGAGCCACGGTTTGCCAGAAAACTACTGACACGCGCAGCAGCTGAATCGCTCAGGGAAATCGACATCTCTGCCCTCGCTTACTTGTCTGTTTTTTTGCTCTTATAGTCAGCAATTGCTGCTTTAATCGCATCTTCAGCCAGGATAGAACAGTGAATTTTTACCGGCGGTAATTCCAGTTCTTCCGCAATCTGCATATTTGAAATGCCCTGGGCTTCGTCCAGTGATTTACCTTTCACCCATTCGGTGATCAGTGAACTGGAGGCAATTGCAGAACCACAACCGTAAGTTTTGAAACGGGCATCTTCAATAATCCCCGTGTCACTGACTTTAATTTGCAGTTTCATCACGTCGCCGCAGGCAGGTGCACCCACCATACCACTACCAATACTCGGGTCAGCATTGTCAAAAGAGCCCACATTACGTGGGTTTTCGTAGTGATCTATTACTTTTTCGCTGTAAGCCATTTTATATTCTCCTGAAGACTGTTAGTGATGCGACCATTCGATGCTGTTCAAATCCACGCCTGCTTTAAACATTTCCCACAGGGGAGAAAGGTCACGCAGCCGGCCGATAGAATTGCGCACCAGATTAATGGTGTAGTCGATCTCTTCTTCAGTGGTAAAACGTCCTAAAGAGAAACGAATAGAGCTGTGGGCCAGTTCATCGTTCATACCCAGAGCACGCAGTACATAAGATGGCTCAAGGCTCGCAGACGTACAGGCTGAACCGGAAGAGACGGCCAGATCTTTAAGCGCCATAATCAGCGACTCACCTTCAACATAGTTAAAGCTGATGTTGACGATATTCGGTGCGCCATTTTCGAGGTCACCATTCAGATAAACCTCTTCCATGTCTTTGACACCGTTCCACAGACGGTCACGCAGCACACGTAAACGTGCCATTTCGCTGTCCATCTCTTCTTTAGCAATCCGGTAAGCTTCACCCATGCCGACAATCTGGTGCACTGGCAGGGTACCTGAACGCATACCGCGCTCATGGCCACCGCCGTGCATCTGAGCGTCCAGACGAACACGAGGCTTACGGCGAACATAGAGTGCACCAATCCCCTTTGGTCCGTACAGTTTATGGGCAGAGAAAGACATTAAATCGACTTTCAGTTTGCTCAGATCGACAGGCAGTTTGCCCACACTCTGGGTCGCATCAACATGGTAAATAATACCGCGTTCACGGCAAATTTCACCGATGGTGGCAATATCCTGAACCACACCGATTTCATTATTTACATGCATAATGGACACCAGAATAGTGTCTTCACGGATAGCCTCTTTCAGCACGTCAAGATCAATAATACCGTTGGTCTGTGGTGCCAGATAGGTCACTTCGAAACCTTCTCTTTCCAGCTGACGACAGGTATCCAGTACCGCTTTATGTTCAGTTTTACAGGTAATGATGTGCTTACCTTTTTTCTGATAAAACTGTGCTGCACCTTTAATCGCCAGGTTGTCAGCTTCGGTCGCCCCGGAGGTGAATACGATTTCACGCGGATCAGCACCAACCAGATCAGCAATCTGGTTACGGGCAATATCCACTGCCTCTTCCGACTGCCAGCCAAAACGGTGAGAACGTGAAGCAGGGTTACCGAACACCCCGTCCAGCGTCAGATACTGCATCATTTTCTCAGCAACGCGCGGATCTGCAGGCGTAGTCGCAGAGTAATCCAGATAAATTGGTAATTTCATTGCTCTTAAACTCCGTACATCACTTCAATGCTAATAATTTATAGTATGGCGGTGGTATTACGCAGGCAAATAACGCCATAATCTCTAGTTGTAAGCACGCTGTTTGACGTCTATGGCAGACGGCATCCGCGGGTCAAGAAAACGTCGGTTATCATTATTTTGACGATCCGCAACCTCAAGAATATCCTGGTTATTGACCAGTTCAGCTAGAGTAATATTATTCAGAAACTCACTGATTCTGTCACTTAAATCACGCCACAATACGTGAGTGAGACAGCGCTCTCCCCCCTGGCAACCTTCTTTTCCCTGACAGCGGGTAGCATCGACAGACTCATCAACAGCAGTGATAACGGTACCCACGGCTATCTGGCTGGCATCTTTACCAAGCAAGTATCCGCCACCCGGCCCGCGTACGCTGGCGACCAGGCCATTTTTACGCAGGCGCGAAAAAAGCTGCTCAAGGTAGGAAAGTGAAATACCCTGACGTTCAGAAATATCGGCCAAAGGCACCGGGCCTTCATTTGAATGCAGTGCCACATCCAGCATGGCAGTGACGGCATAACGTCCCTTGGATGTCAGTCTCATCGTTACACGACCTCGATCAGTATCCGGTTACCGGAGTGTTAATAAAAGTTAATAACGATAAGTCTGACATTCCCGACCAAAATGGTCAACTATTTAACCGGGTATTTTACTCAGGTATTTAACCTGCTGTGCTGTTCAGTCCTTCTTCAGCCACAGCGAGTCATCAGTGCGATTTTTTCTCAAAGGACGCGAGCATACCGCGCAAAATATTCAGTTCATCACGCTCAGGACGCGCCCTGGTAAACAGACGGCGCAGCTTACTCATCACCTGCCCCGGCTGGTCTTTACGAACAAAACCACTGTCCTGCATCATCTTTTCCAGGTGTCCGTAGAAACGTTCCAGGTCATCAACCAGCGGATAAGGTGACTCTGCATATTGTGCCACACCGGTATCTGCAGACTGCGACTGCAGCCATGCCATGCGCACTTCGTAAGCAATCAGCTGAACAGCCATCGCAAGGTTCAGGGAGCTGTACTCAGGATTTGCCGGAATGGCCACATGGTAGTGACACTTCTGCAGTTCGTCGTTAGTCAGCCCTACCCGCTCACGCCCGAATACCAGAGCTACCGGTGCCTGCTGACCTTCTTCGACGCTTTTAACACCACACTCTCTGGCATCCAGCATCGGCCAGGGCAAAGAACGGGATCGCGCACTGGTACCAACCACCAGGCTACACCCGGAAATGGCCTCATCCAGCGAGTCGACAATACAGGCATTACCAATTAAATCACTGGCACCCGCCGCCAGGGAAATTGCCTGAGAATCCGGTTTAATTAATGGGTTCACCAGATAAAGATTCGACAGCCCCATGGTTTTCATAGCCCGGGCAACGGAGCCCATATTCCCGGTGTGTGAAGTTTCCACCAGGACAATACGAATATTCTGCAACATAATTGAAGGCCGCTCTTAAAATGATGCAGGGATACTAACATAAAAAGAGACATTATCTGAACACGCTGCTATACTTCCCGGCGTTTTTTCGTTCTTTAACATCCAGTGGGAATAACTGATGCATCCGATGCTCAATATCGCCGTGCGCGCTGCGCGCAAGGCCGGCAATTTAATTGCTAAAAATTACGAAACTCCAGACGCTGTTGAGACGAGTCAGAAAGGCAGCAATGACTTTGTTACCAATATCGACCGCGAAGCAGAACGCCTGATTATTGAGGTAATTCGTAAATCTTACCCTAAGCACTCAATCGTCACTGAAGAAAGTGGTGAACTGGCAGGTGAAGATAAGGATGTTCAATGGGTTATTGATCCACTGGATGGCACCACCAACTTTATTAAACGTTTCCCGCACTTTTCTGTTTCTATTGCCGTGCGTATCAAAGGACGTACCGAAGTCGCCGTGGTCTATGACCCGATGCGTAACGAACTGTTTACTGCTGCACGCGGACAGGGTGCCCAGTTAAACGGTTACCGCCTGCGTGGCAGCACTGCCCGCGATTTAGCCGGTACTATCCTCGCTACCGGCTTCCCGTTCAAAGCCAAACAACATTCAGTACCTTTTATGAATGTTGTCACGAAACTGTTCACCCAGTGTGCAGATTTCAGACGTACCGGCTCAGCCGCCCTGGATTTAGCTTACGTTGCCGCTGGACGTACCGATGGTTACTTTGAGATTGGCCTGAAACCATGGGATTTCGCCGCCGGTGAATTACTGGTGCGTGAAGCGGGTGGTCTGGTCACTGACTTTACCGGCGGTCATGGCTACCTGAGCTCAGGTAATATCGTTGCCGGTAACCCGCGCGTAGTACGCGCCGTGCTTGCCTCAATGCGCGACGAATTAAGCGAAGCGCTGAAACGCTAATCATTGCTTTCCGGCAGGCGGTCTGATGACTGTCTGCCCTTCCCCCTCCTGATGTCGCCTTTTCTCCCCCGCTACGCCGCTCTTGCTTTGTGTCGTTATCTCTTTACTGTTCCGCAAATGTCTGCGGCCAGATAAAAAATGCACCCCGACAGCAGATTATCCGCCTTTGAGGTGCAATTAACGTTATCTGATGGCCACCCTGGCCCGCGAGGACCAGAGTACCGGATCACGAGTTATTCATTCTCAGGCGTAAACCGGGAACCGTGCGCAGATTTCGAGGACTTTGCCTTTAACACGTTCGATAGTCGCTTCGTCGTTAATGTTATCCAGCACATCAGCAATCCAGCCTGCCAGTTCACGGACTTCGGCTTCTTTAAAACCACGACGGGTTACTGCTGGCGTACCGATACGGATACCGGAAGTGACAAACGGGCTCTTCGGATCGTTAGGCACGCTGTTTTTGTTTACCGTAATATTGGCGCGTCCCAGTGCGGCATCCGCTTCTTTACCGGTCAGATTTTTGTCTACCAGGTCCAGCAGGAACAGGTGGTTATGCGTCCCCCCGGAAACAATGTTAAACCCGCGGTCCAGCAGAACTTCAACCATTGCTTTAGCGTTAACCGCAACCTGCTGCTGATACGCTTTAAACTCCGGCTCCATCGCTTCTTTCAGCGCAATCGCTTTACCGGCAATCACGTGCATCAGAGGACCGCCCTGGCCGCCAGGGAAAACCGCCGAATTCAGTTTTTTATAAAAATCTTCGTCACCACCTTTCGCCAGGATCAGTCCGCCACGCGGGCCCGCCAGAGTTTTGTGGGTCGTGGTGGTCACGATGTGGGCATAAGGAACGGGGGTCGGATAGACACCGGCTGCGACTAATCCGGCAACGTGAGCCATATCAACGAACAACCATGCGCCGACGCTGTCTGCGATTTCACGCATTTTTTCCCAGTCACACACACCGGAATACGCAGAGAAGCCGCCGATAATCATTTTTGGCTGGTGTTGTTTTGCCAGTTCAGCCAGTTCGTCATAGTCAATTTTGCCGCTTTCATCAATGCCGTAAGGCACCACGTTATACAGTTTACCGGACAGGTTAACCGGAGAACCGTGAGTCAGGTGACCACCGTGTGCCAGGTTCATCCCGAGGATAGTATCGCCCGGTTGCAGTAATGCGGTATACACTGCAAAGTTAGCCTGAGATCCGGAGTGCGGCTGAACGTTGGCATAATCTGCGCCAAACAGTTCTTTGGCGCGATCGATCGCTAACTGTTCAACAATATCCACATATTCACACCCGCCGTAGTAACGCTTACCAGGGTATCCTTCTGCGTATTTGTTGGTCAGCTGTGAACCCTGAGCCTGCATTACGCGTGGGCTGGTATAGTTTTCTGAAGCAATCAGTTCAATGTGCTCTTCCTGACGCACTTTTTCCTGCTCCATCGCCTCCCACAGTGGGGCATCATAATCGGCTATGTTCATCTCTCGCTTTAACATCCGCATCTCCTGACTAAGCTAACTTAAAAACGGCAATTTAACACCCATCGGCGGGTAACGGCCAACAGTGTAAACTCTTTTCCCGGAGTACGGTAGCCGGAAAACGTTCTTTTTGCGCAAACGATTGGCATTCAGTATTTTCGCGGGTCAACCTGTGAGCAGTCGCACTTTTTTTAGCCAGAAAATATGACCGTTCGCCATAAATTTTCCGGCCAGTTCCACACCGCAGGAAACCCTTGCTAACAATAAGTTTATTTACAATCCATACTGCCGGCCATAACATGCATATAAAATACATGTTTAATGATGAACAATGAGGACGCCCGCATGCTTGATTCAGAAACTCTCGCCCTGGTCAGATCGACTCTTCCTGCTATCGCCAATGCCGGCCCGGCAGTAGCAAAACATTTCTACCAGCGCATGCTGAGCCACAACCCGGAACTAAAAAATGTTTTTAATATGAGTAACCAGGTCAGTGGTCGTCAGCCGGAAGCTCTGTTTGCCGCACTCTGTGCCTATGGCAGCCACCTGGATAACCCTGCTGCACTGCTTCCTGCCGTCGAAAAAATTGCCCAGAAACATGCCAGTTTATCCATCAGTCCGGACCAGTACGCCATTGTCGGAGAGCATCTGCTGGGGACTATCCGTGAATTGCTCAACCCGGGTGATGAAGTTCTTGCCGCATGGGCAAAGGCTTACGGCGCACTGGCAGACATTTTTATTGGACGTGAGGCGCAAATTTATCAGGAACATGAACATAAACCCGGCGGCTGGCGGGGAACCCGTCGTTTTGTTATCAGTGATATCACACAACAAAGTGAGGTTATTAAAAGTATTGTATTGACTCCGCAAGACGGTAAGCCGGTCGCCGATTATGTCGCAGGCCAGTATCTGGCTGTCTATCTCCAGCCGGAAGGTTTTCCATACCGGCAGATCAGACAGTATTCTCTGACGCGTACTGCGAATGGTAACGATTACCGGATTGCTGTACGTCATCAGCCGGGCGGGAAAGTTTCCGGCTGGTTACATGAACATGCAAAATGTGGCGATTTGCTGGAAATTGCAGTGCCGGGCGGTGATTTTGTGCTCGACAGTTCACTGGCCCCCGCCCCCCTGACACTGATTTCGGCGGGGGTCGGTCTGACCCCGCTACTGGCAATGCTGCACAGCCTGGCTGAACAAAGCTATCCGGCGGAAGTAAACTGGTGGCACGCTGCCGAAAATCCTGCCAGTCATGCTTTCAGGGATGAAGTCAGTGCGCTGGGAGAAAAACTGGAACACTTCCGCCAGCTGACCTGGTATAACCACCCGGCGGCAGGAGATAATGACCCGGCACACTTCTCCGGACTGATGGATCTGAGCCAGGCGGGCGAACAGCAAGTAAGCCAGCACCGCCATTACTACCTGTGCGGACCAGCCGGCTTTATGCAGTCCGTATTTAACCAGCTGACGGCAGCAGGTGTCAGTGCCGACCATATCCACTACGAAATGTTCGGTCCCCACCAGTCTCTGTAACGGTACTGGTCTGCAGAGGCCATCAATGATGGCCTCTGCAGGCCTGTCAGATAGCCTCTTCGTCTTCTTCTCCGGTACGGATACGGATCACACGGGCAACATCAAATACAAAAATTTTGCCATCACCGATTTTCCCGGTCTGAGCAGTACGCATAATCGTCTCGACACAGGTATCGACAATATCGTCAGCAACCACTACTTCGATTTTGACTTTAGGCAGGAAGTCGACCATATATTCTGCGCCACGGTACAGTTCCGTGTGCCCCTTCTGACGGCCAAATCCTTTTACTTCAGTCACTGTCATCCCGGTGATCCCGACTTCAGCCAGAGACTCACGCACATCATCCAGTTTGAAGGGTTTAATAATCGCATCAATTTTTTTCATAACAGAACCTTTTCTTTCGCCTGTGGCTACCGGGTATTCGGGTACCGGCGATCTTATCCGGTATCGGGGGTAGAAATAACTGGCAGCAAATTACCCTTTAAAATCGCCCGCGTCCAGTTCATGACGCGCCAGAAGTTTATAGAATTCAGTACGATTTCGTCCGGCAAGCCGTGCCGCATGGGTCACATTACCGCCAGTCATTTGTAATAACTTACGTAAATAATTCAGTTCAAACTGATTTCTCGCCTCAGCAAAAGTCAGCAGCGCTGTATTTTCGCCGGCCAGTGCCTGTTCCACCAGCCGGTCAGTGATCACCGCTGCGGAACTCAGCGCCACACATTGTTCGATAACATTAACCAGCTGACGCACGTTGCCGGGCCAGCTGGCCGTAATCAGTCGTTTCATCGCCCCGGCAGAAAAACTGCGGATATGCGGTTTATTCCGGTCTGCAGCCTGCCTCAGCAATGCATTCGCCAGTAAAGGTATATCTTCAGCGCGGTCATTCAGTGACGGTAACCGCAGAGTAACCACGTTCAGACGGTAATAGAGATCTTCCCGGAACGTTTTTTCCTCCATCGCTTTCGGCAAATCACGGTGGGTTGCTGAGATAATCCGTACATCAATCGCCACATCCTGATTACTGCCCAGCGGCCGGACCCTGCGTTCCTGTAATACCCGCAGCAGTTTGACCTGTAATGCCGCAGGCATATCACCTATTTCATCCAGGAACAGGGTCCCGCCTTCTGCCGCCCGGAACAACCCTTCTCTGGCACTCAGAGCACCGGTAAATGCGCCTCTGGCATGTCCAAACAGTTCTGATTCAAGTAACTGTTCCGGTAATGCTCCACAGTTAATGGCAATAAAGGGGCGGTCTGAGCGCGGACTGGCCTGATGAATGGCTTTGGCGAGAACCTCTTTCCCGGTACCGCTCTGCCCCTGAATCAGGATACTGACATCGGCACTGGCCACCATTTGTGCCTGTTCCAGCAAGCGCATCATCAGCGGGCTGCGGGTCACGATACTGTCACTCAGCTGATGTCCGGTGACCGTGCCCCGCTGGGCGATAGCCTGGTCAATAGCCTGATACAGGGCATCACGATTAACCGGTTTGGTAAGAAAGCTGCATACTCCCTGCTGGGTCGCGGCGACAGCGTCAGGAATGGATCCGTGGGCCGTAAGAATAATCACCGGTAATCCGGGGAATTGTTTCTGAATTTCCCCGAACAGGGTCAGACCATCCATATGATCCATTCGCAGGTCACTGATGACCAAATCAACCGGCTCTCTGGCCAGATGACGTAACGCATCAGTGCCGTTTTCACAGGTGGCCACCCGAAAACCTTCACTGCGTAACCGCATTCCCAGCAATGTCAGGATCCCCGGGTCATCATCTACCAGTAATAATCGTGCTGCCTGTTTTGTCATGAGTTAATTATCTTCCTTTTGCGGATCGCCGGGGTTAACAGACACTGGACGGAGATCAGCGTTGTCACGGATCACCGTCCTTTTACGGGCAGATAGCTGATGTTCTATATCCGTGAGCTTTTGTAATTGCAGGCGTTTGTCAGACAGTTGCCGCTGCAGTTGTTGCTGCTGCTGGCGCAACCGGGCTATCCGGGCATCACTGTGCTGACGAAGTTGTTTATATTTTTCTGTTATCAGCGATGCGGTGAGCTGGCTTTGCTGATTGTCCTGCCATAACTGCAATAACGAACCGACGCGCCGGTCTGCCTGTGGCTGCCATTGTTTCATCCGCTGTAATAACTGCTGACGTTTCTGATCAGTCAGATCCGTCCCGGAAAACAGAATGCTTTGACGAAATACCTGCTGCCAGCTATCAGCGTCGATCAATACCGCCTGACGATAATTATCCTCACCCCCTTGCTGCTGTACGCAGTTCATCAGTTTCAGCCAGTAATCCGGCCAGGCTGCCTGAGGGGGCACCAGCGGTTGTGTTATTTGCCGGCAAGCGGAAACACTCGTACCCTGCTGGTCCGGGGACAAAGTGCCGGCTGATCTTGTCTGCTGGCTGCATGCACTCAGTAACGGGAGAACAACTGCGGCAAATATACGCGGACAAAAAATGCGTTTTATCACTGACTGCCTCCATGAATGATCGGCAATTGACGAGGGATCGATAATTCAATCCGGAAACGCACTTCAGCATCACCATTACTGACCAGTATCAGCTCCCCCTGCATACGCCGGATACAATCTCTGGCAATACTCAGCCCCAGCCCGCTGCCTTTTACCGGCCCGCGCCGCTGCCGGGCGCCCTGATAGAAAGGTTCGAAGATCATTTTCTGCTCATGTGCCGGTATCGGTGTTCCGCTATTAGACACATCTATCAGGATCCTGTCTCCGTCACGGCAACTGGAAAAAAGAATCTGCCCGCCAGGCCTCCCATAGTTTATGGCATTAGAATAGAGGTTATCCAGAGTGCGGGCCAGAAGTTGCCGATCGGCCAGACAAGATTGCTCCTGTAAAATCACCTGCGTATCAATATCACGGGCACTGGCTGGCAGGGCATGGGCAGTCACCACTTCATTAATAATATGTTGCAGATCAACGGGCGACATTAAACACCCGGCGTCCGCGGTGTGTCGGTTATAATCCAGTAATTGCTCAATTAGCGTCTGCAGGTGCAGGCTGCTCTGATCAAGGATAGCGACAATTTCCTGTTGATCCCTGTTCAGCGGGCCACTGATCTCCTCCGCCAGTAACGCGCTCCCTTCCCGTAAACTTGCCAGCGGCGTTTTCAGCTCATGGGAAAGATGACGTAAAAATTCATGACGCTGAGCCTCAAGCCAGGATAAACGTTCACTCAGCCAGACGATCCGCTGTCCGAGAGAGCGGATTTCGTCAGGCCCGCGAAAATCGGTCATTCCGTCTATTTCCCCGCCCTCTCCCAGCCGGTGGATCATTTTTTTCAGGTTTTTTATCGGCCCGATGATCATCCGGGTGAATAACCATATAAACCCGAGGCTGATCAAAAACAGTAACAATGCCTGCCAGCCAAAAAATGCGCCACGATCCGCAATTTCACGTTGCAGCTCTAAACCACGGGTAAAGACATTCTGCCGGGTTTCTTCAACCAGCTGACTGTTAGCAATAGAAAATGCAATCAGGTTATCTGACACGCTTTGCGGCGGATTGCCCTGCTCACAGTGAAGTGGCGTCAGGGCCGGTAATAATTGCTGAATTTTTTGTGTGGATTTAAGCCGTGGTAAACGCCGGAAGTGAGTCTGCAGCATTTGCCGGTAACGTATATATTGCTGCTGATACAGAGACTCAAGTGTCGGATCATTTAACACACAAAACTGCCGGTAATTACGTTCCAGTTCCAGGGCTGAGCGGGCCATCATTTCACTCAGACGGACATCCGTAAAGGTATTACGGTTGGTTTCTGCGGCCTGTTCACTGAGACTGGAAAAGCTTTCCCAGGCCTGCCATGCCAGCACAAGTAACGGTAACAATACCAACACAAAAGCCAGCAAAACTAACTGTCTGAGAGAACGGGGGACAAAAGACCAGCGCTTCACGGTGACCGCCATCGGGAAAATAAAGATGATGCTAGCCGGATTAAGCTCAGGAAGGAAGCAGACTGCGGGAAAAATCCACGCGGTAATGACAGGAATAAATGAAAAGCACCGGGAATCACTGTCCGGTGTAGTCTCCGGACCAGTGTCAGAAAGGTATAACGCCGGCCATACCGGCGTTAAGAAAAAGGCGGTGCCTTACTCAACGTTACGCCCGTAGCATGATAACGCAGTAAAACTGACGATTATCAAAAGTCGGACGGCAGGCACCTTGGGGCATCATTCAAAGTTTATGAGCGCTTGACCGCTTACGCAGGGCATCATAAAGAGCAGAATGAGCTGTACTGACTATAATGCAATAGCTGTGCCACATATTACAAGTGTTTTTATATCAGTAAGTTAATGGCATTACGGCCACGATATCATCTCAGGACAGGTCGGAATTGTCTCTGATCAGAGACATTTAAAGCAGGTTGATAAATAATATATATTTATCAAATAATTAAGTGTCACAATTCAGCGACAGTTTGCGAGGGGAAATGTCACCATAATGATACAGTCCCCCTCTGTGGCCAGCAGGAGGCAGATAAAAAAAGCACTCCGCAGAGTGCTTTTTGTACCACATTCACCGCAGGCTGATGATTAGCCCAGCTGTTTACGTGCATTACGGAAAATACGCATCCACGGGCTGTCTTCGCCCCACTGCTGCGGGTGCCAGGAGTTACTCACCGTACGGAACACCCGTTCCGGGTGAGGCATCATAATAGTGACGCGACCGGAGGTATTGGTTACCGCAGTCATCCCTTTCGGTGAACCATTCGGGTTAGCCGGATAATTTTCGGTGACATTGCCGTAGTTATCGACAAAACGCAGCGCAACCAGCCGCTGTGCTTCCAAATCATCCAGCTGTTGTTGATCACGCAGTTCGGCAAAACCTTCGCCATGAGATACGGCGATTGGCATACGCGAACCCGCCATTCCCGACAGTAATAATGACGGGCTGTCAGCCACTTCAACCATACTAAAACGTCCTTCAAACCGTTCAGACTGGTTACGCACAAAGCGTGGCCACAGGTCACTGCCGGGGATCAACTCACGCAAGTTAGACATCATCTGACAGCCGTTACATACCCCCAGAGCCAGTGTCTGGTCACGATGGAAAAACTGCTCGAAGTTCTCACGAACCCGCGGGTTAAACAGAATGGACTTCGCCCAGCCCTCACCCGCACCCAGCACATCACCATAAGAGAAACCGCCACAGGCGGCCAGTACATGGAAGTCATCCAGCCCGCGACGTCCGGCAAGTAAATCACTCATATGGACATCGACAGTATCAAAACCAGCGCGATGGAACGCCGCAGCCATTTCCACATGGGAGTTAACCCCCTGCTCACGTAAGACCGCCAGTTTAGGCCGGGCACCGGTAGCAATCATCGGGGCTGCAATATCTTCGGCCGGATCGAAACTCAGCGATACATTCAGGCCGGGATCCTTATCGTCCAGTTTAGTCTGGTGTTCCTGATCCGCGCAGTCCGGATTATCACGCAGCCGCTGCATCTGCCAGGTCGTTTCTGCCCACCAGCGACGCAGGACAGAACGTTTCTCCTGATAGACGACCTGCTGTGATGCACGTACCACAAAGTCGTCTCCGCACTGTGCACTGCCTAATACATGCAGGCAGTCACTCAGCCCATGCTGTGCAAATACTGCGTTCACCGCCGCAAGGTCAGCCGTATTGATCTGGATAACCGCACCCAGTTCCTCGGTAAACAGCGACGCCAGTGTATCCCGGCCAAGGGCGGTAATATCAACATCCACACCACAATGTCCGGTAAAGGCCATTTCTGCCAGCGTGACCAGTAAACCACCGTCAGAACGGTCATGGTAAGCCAGTAATTTCTGTTCACTCACCAGTTGCTGGATAGCAGCAAAGAAACCCGCCAGTTGCTGTGCATCACGGACATCCGCCGGGGTATCACCCAGCTGGCTGTAAACCTGAGCCAGTGCGGTCGCTCCCAGGGTATTGGCCCCTGCACCTAAGTCCACCAGTAATAGCAGATTATCTGACTGTGACTGCAACTCAGGGGTGACCGTATGGCGAACATCTTCAACCCTGGCAAACGCGGTAATTACCAGAGACAGAGGAGACGTCATTTCCCGCGGCTGATCGTTCTGCTGCCAACGGGTTTTCATCGACATTGAATCTTTACCGACCGGGATAGTCAGCCCCAGAGCCGGACACAGCTCTTCACCCACCGCTTTTACCGCCGCATATAAACCGGCATCTTCTCCCGGATGACCGGCAGCAGACATCCAGTTGGCCGACAGTTTAACGCGGGTCAGTTCACCAATGTCTGTCGCCGCCAGGTTAGTCAGTGCTTCCCCTACCGCCATGCGTGCCGATGCAGCAAAATCCAGCAACGCTACCGGCGCACGTTCACCAATCGCAAAAGCTTCACCATGATAACTGTCCAGGCTGGCTGTGGTGACGGCACAGTTTGCTACCGGGATCTGCCAGGGTCCGACCATCTGGTCACGTGCCACCATGCCGGTGACGGAACGGTCACCGATAGTGATAAGGAAGGTTTTTTCGGCAACACCTGGCAAGTGCATTACACGTTTTACCGCCTCAGCCAGAGAGATACCGTCGCGGCTAAGCGCCACCCCCTCGGCCTGCAGAGTCGTGACGTCGCGGGTCATTTTCGGGGTTTTGCCCAGCAGTACATCCAGCGGCATATCAATCGGCTGGTTAGCAAAATGTTCGTCTGTCAGAGTCAGATGCAGCTCTTCGGTTGCCTCACCAATAACTGCATAAGGTGCCCGTTCGCGTTTACACAGCTGTTCAAATAACGCAATTTTTTCCGGCGCAACCGCCAGGACATAACGTTCCTGGGACTCGTTACACCAGACTTCCAGCGGACTCATCCCCGGTTCATCACTCAGAATATCGCGCAGGTTAAAGCGTCCGCCACGGCCACCGTCGCTGACCAGCTCCGGCATTGCATTCGATAATCCGCCTGCACCGACATCATGAATAAACAGAATCGGGTTCTGTTCACCCAGTTGCCAGCAGCGGTCAATCACTTCCTGACAACGGCGTTCCATCTCAGGGTTATCTCGCTGCACAGAAGCAAAATCCAGATCAGCATCGGACTGACCTGACGCCATCGATGATGCTGCACCACCGCCCAGACCAATATTCATTGCCGGGCCGCCCAGAACTATCAGTTTAGCCCCGACGGTAATGTCACCTTTCTGCACGTGATCAGCGCGGATATTACCGATTCCGCCCGCCAGCATCACCGGCTTATGATAACCACGCAGCTCTTCACCATTGTGGCTGTTTACCTGCGCTTCGTAGGTACGAAAATATCCATTCAGTGCCGGACGGCCGAATTCATTATTAAATGCCGCCCCGCCCAGCGGGCCTTCCGTCATAATATCCAGCGCGCTGACAATCCGCTCCGGTTTACCGAAATCCTGTTCCCACGGCTGCTCAAAACCGGGGATCCTCAGGTTAGACACGGAGAAGCCGGTCAGACCCGCTTTAGGTTTAGCGCCGCGGCCGGTCGCACCTTCATCACGTATTTCCCCGCCCGACCCTGTCGCCGCTCCCGGCCACGGAGAGATCGCTGTCGGGTGGTTATGGGTTTCCACTTTCATCAGGATATGGGCTTCTTCCTGATGGTAATCATAGCGGCCCTGCTGATCATCCGCATAAAAACGACCCACGGTTGAACCTTCCATCACTGCCGCATTGTCTTTATAGGCAGAGAGCACATGCTCAGGATTTTTTTCGAAGGTATTTTTAATCATTTTAAACAGCGACTTTGGCTGTTTTTCACCGTCAATAATCCAGTCGGCGTTAAAGATTTTGTGACGGCAGTGCTCAGAGTTAGCCTGAGCAAACATATACAGCTCAATATCGTTCGGGTTACGTCCCAGCGCGGTAAAGGCTGCCAGCAGATAGTCAATTTCGTCTTCTGCCAGTGCCAGCCCGAGGGAGAGGTTTGCTTCCTGCAGCGCTTCACGCCCGTGTCCCAGAATATCCACCGCCTTTACCGGTTGTGGCTGATGATGAGCGAACAGTTGTTCAGCCTGAGACAGATCCGTGAATACGGTTTCCATCATCCGGTCATGGAGTAATACCCCCAGCCGGGCCCACTGAGCTTCTGTCAGGTTTTCTGCCTGAATATAGAAAGCCAGCCCGCGTTCCAGCCGCAACACTTTAGATAGTTCACAGTTATGTGCAATATCAGTCGCTTTCGAAGACCATGGCGATATGGTACCCGGCCGCGGGGTAACCAGTAATAAACGTCCGGCAGGTTCATGTTCTGCCAGCGAGGGACCGTATTTAAGAAGACGTTGGAGACGATTTTGCTCGTCCTGAGTCAGGGGTGAACTGACATCAGCAAAATGCACGTATTCGGCATAAATGTCACTCACCGGCAGATGAGCGTCGTGAAAGCTGGTCAACAGTTTGTTAATACGAAATGCCGACAGAGCGGGCGAACCACGCAAAATTTCCATCATTAAAGATCTCTCGTCTTCGAAACGCCGGGCGACGCTTCATTGGGCGCAACAGGGGGAAAACGGGGCGTATTATAAAGAATAAGGCCCCGTTACGAAACCGTTTGCGCGGATTTTATCTGGATAATTCACCGCCCAAAAAACAAACATTTCTTGCTATAAAAGTTGCTCTTTGCCTTTTTGTTGCTCAAAATGCTCTCCGCGTCGGGGTACTATTCCTGTGTTTAACATCCTGCCAAAAGGCTGAACCCGGCGCTGATTAATGAGATAATACTTTGAAATACTTAAAGTTTAATTATCTTTTGATCGGTCTTGTCACTCTATTACTGGCAATAGCTTTATGGCCTGCGATACCCTGGCATTCAGGTTCACAAGACACTCTGTCGCAAATAAAATCGCGCGGAGTATTACGTATCAGCACCATAAATTCGTCACTGACCTGGCAAAAGATAAATAAAGATCCTACGGGAATGGATTACGAACTGGCCAAACGCTTTGCAGACTATCTGGGCGTGAAGCTGGAGGTCACTGTACGCCCGAATATTGAAAGCCTGTTTGATGATCTGAACAATCACCAGGCGGATTTACTGGCTGCGGGTCTGGCCTGGGACAGCCACCGCCAGCAAAACTACCGTAGCGGACCGGCCTACTATACGACCACGCAACAACTGGTCTACCGCGTCGACCGGCCACGGCCTAAAAATCTGGGTGATCTGCGAGGTACACTGGCCGTGCCTTCAGAGTCAGCGTTTATTCCGACCCTTAAAGCGGCAAAAGCAGATCAATACCCGCAACTTGACTGGAGCATAGAGAAGAAACTCAGTCCTCAGGCAGTGCTGGAACAGGTAGCCTCAGGCAAACTGGACTATACCATCGGTGATTCGGCGACCATCGGTATGATGCAACGTATTCACCCGAAACTGGCTGTCGCGTTTGATGTCACCAGTGAGACTCCCGTGAACTGGTATATGGCAAAATCTGCTGATGATAGCCTGAATGCTGCCCTGCTTGATTTTTATAACCGTTTAAATGAAGAAGGTACTCTGGCGCGGCTGGATGAAAAATATTTTGGCCATACGGGAAGCTTTGACTATGTTGATACCCGGACATTTTTACGGGCGATTGACAGTACCCTGCCTTCCCTGCAGCCACTGTTCAAAAAATATGCCAGCCAGATAGACTGGCGTTTGCTGGCAGCGATTGCTTATCAGGAGTCACACTGGGATCCGCGGGCCACATCACCGACCGGCGTCCGGGGGATGATGATGCTCACCCGTAATACGGCCGACAGTCTGGAGGTCAGTGACCGGCTGGATGCTGCCGAAAGTATTCGCGGTGGCAGCCAGTATCTGCAAAATCTGATGGATAAAATGCCGGAAACTATCCCTTCAGATGAGCGTATCTGGTTCGCCCTGACTGCCTATAATATCGGTTATGCCCATATGATGGATGCCCGAAAACTCACCATGAAGCAGGGGGGCAATCCCGATAGCTGGGCCGATGTCAAAACCCGGTTACCGCTGCTGGCTCAGAAACGTTATTACAGCCAGACAACTTACGGCTTTGCCCGCGGCAATGAAGCCTATAATTACGTGGAAAATATCCGTAAATACAATATCAGCCTGGTCGGATACCTGCAGGAAATGCAGCAGAAACCGCCGGTTATGCCGGAATCCGATCCTATAACACCGGCTGAACCACAAATTGCTATGAACTAAGTGACTGATTTTCCCGCTGCGCCTGGCGCAGCGCTTTTTTTTGTGCACGACGCAGGCGGAAAAAATCACTTAACTGGCTGGCACATTCGTCAGCCAGTACCCCTCCGGTAACCTCTATCCGGTGATTCATCCCCGGGTGACCGGGCACATCCAGTAAAGACCCCGCAGCCCCGGTTTTCCCATCACTGGCACCGAATACCAGCCTGGAGATACGGCTGTGTACCATCGCCCCGGCACACATTACGCAGGGCTCAAGGGTGACATACAGCGTTGTGTCGAGTAAGCGATAATTGTTCAGTGCCCGCCCGCCATTACGCAGCGCCATGATTTCAGCATGTGCTGTCGGATCATGTGATGCCACAGGATGGTTCCAGCCTTCGGCAATCAGCGCCCCCTGAGACACCAGGACCGCACCGACCGGAACTTCATTATTATCCTGAGCCCGCTTTGCCAGCGATAATGCGTAACGCATCCAGTACTCATCATTTTTTTCGGTCAACACTTTATCCCCGGTTAATATTTTCGCGGCGCATTATACCGGGATCACTGATGAATGCGTAGCAGCGGTCGCGGTCCTCCGGCCGGAGTATTGTCGTTCACCCTTCGCCGAGCGGTTCAATCTCTCCGCGGGCGGTGACACGCCAGCGATGACTGCAGCAGGCCATTAACGGATTATCCTGACGACTGTCACTGTAACCGCTGTAAAGCCGCAGCGGGCTGCCCAGTTGCCGTTCCAGCTGCCTGACTTTTTCTTTACCAATACAGCGCAGAGTCAGTACCCGCCCTCCGAGACTGCGTCGCATCTGTGAACCGATAATATTTACCGCGGGTAAAAAAGAGGACTGATGATACACACTTTCCACCAGCGTCACCGGCGACCCGGTAATTAACCAGACACTGGTATCCGTTGCCTGAAGATAGTGATTAAGCCGCCGGTGCACATCCGGAAACGGGATCACCCGTGGCCGGAACCAGCGACAAAACGCCTGTTGCTGCCGCTGTAAAAATGCTTCACTGTGCCCGACAGTCACCGACCAGAGTAACAGGCTGACAGGCCAGCGTGAGGCCCGGCCACAGACCAGTAACCCGCCGGCAATAAGCGGTATCAGCAACAATAGCGGCAACAGATTTAACGGTTGCCGGACAAGGCAATAGCGCAGATAACTGCCGAATAAATCCTGTTTATGGAGCGTGCCATCAAGATCGAAAAACACCACCCGTTGTTGTGCTTTTTTCATTATTTATGACTCTTCAGAGCTCTGCCGATACTCACCGTATCCTGACTGTAGCAGATATCACCACAATGCCGGATATACCGGGTACCACTCATAGGCTGCGGATTGATCCCCGCCTTGCGAAGAACATCACCGCAGGCATTATTGGGCTTTAACCGCTTCTGTGGTAAAGTGCGCGCCATTAACCCGCCTTTTAGTGTGGGATAACGCTGTCGCCGGAGCTAACCACAGAAACCCCGGTTGTGATGAAAAATGGTATAAGGCAGATAACCGAAGTGGCATTACTGATAACTACGCGCTGTATAAATTGTGATATGTGCGAACCCGAATGCCCTAACCAGGCGATTTCAATGGGGGATACCATCTATCAGATTGATGCCGATCGCTGCACCGAATGTGTGGGTCATTACGACGCACCGACCTGCCAGAGTGTCTGCCCGATCAATAATACTATTATCACCGATCCGCAGCAGACAGAAACCACCGAAGCATTATGGGAAAAGTTTGTGACCCTGTGGCACTCTGCCTGAGTCAGCGGAATCAGTTTTCCAGGATTACCGTCGCGCAGGCATAACGACGTTCATCCGCCAGGGTAACATGCACATGGCGAACGCCCAGATTTTCTGCCAGTGCACTGGCCTGACCAAAAAAACGCAGACAGGGTTTACCCAGCGCATCATTGAACACTTCAAACTGGTTGAAAGCCAGCCCGCCGCGGATTCCGGTGCCAAACGCTTTGGCAACGGCTTCTTTTACTGCAAACCGTTTCGCCAGAAAACGCACCGGCTGATGGTGTTGCTGATATTGCTGCCATTCGAAATCAGTCAGTACCCGGCGAGCCAGCCGGTCACCGGACCGGCCAATCACCTGCTCAATGCGTTCAATCTCAACAATATCAGTACCCAGCCCGAGAATAGCCATTAACGACGCGATTCTCTGAGCAGGGTTTTCATTTCACCTACTGCCCCGGCCAGGCCGGTGATCACTGCCTTGCCGATAACAGAATGGCCGATATTCAACTCATAGATCTCTGGTATCGCCGCAACCGGTAAGACATTATGGTAAGTCAGTCCGTGACCGGCATTGACTTTCAGACCGCGGGAGACGGCATATTGCGCGGCTTCACGAATACGTTCAAGTTCAGCATCCTGAGCCGGCCCCTGCGCAGCTTCCGCATAAGCCCCCGTATGAATCTCGATAAACGGTGCCCCGGCAGTAACCGCTGCGTCAATCTGCCGGCGATCTGCATCAATAAACAGGGACACCAGAATACCGGCCTCACTGAGGCGCTTGACGGCGGCATTGAGTTTTTGCTGCTGCCCTGCCACATCCAGCCCGCCTTCGGTGGTCACTTCACGGCGGTTTTCCGGCACCAGACAACAAAAATGCGGACGTGTCTCACAGGCAATGTTTAACATCTCTTCGGTGACAGCCATTTCCAGATTCATCCGTGTCTGGATAGTTTCACGCAGCAAACGAATATCACGGTCAGTAATATGGCGGCGGTCTTCGCGTAAATGAACTGTGATCCCATCAGCGCCGGCCTGCTCAGCAATAAAGGCGGCCTGCACCGGATCCGGATAGCATGTGCCTCTGGCATTACGTAAGGTGGCGATATGGTCAATATTGACCCCTAATAATAATTCCTTCATGACAATCCTCAGTCTGAATAATGGCACCCGGCGGGTTCAGGAGCTCCCTGATCACTGTTTGTCTGGCGCTACTGTCCCGGCGGGCAACGTAAATTGCCGGAATAATTCCTGGCTCTTTAATGGTTTACCACCAAGATAAGGCTTTAAGGCTATACGTGTAAAACGTTTTGCTGCTTTCAGGGTATCGCCGTCCGGAAAATCACGCGCATAAAGTGCCAGCAAATGCCGGCCGGTGAAACTGCGCTGGGTCACTACCAGGCTGGCGATAAAACCTTTTTCGTCCCGGTAACTGTAAGTCATTGTTTCACTGACAGGTTCGCCACTGCCGGCGCAATGTAAAAAGTCGACCCCGTAACCAAGATGCCCCAGCACCGCCAGTTCGAAACGACGTAATACGGGCTCAGCCGATCCGGTGGCCGCAGCCAGCCCCTGAATACAGTGCAGATAGTCGAAAAACAGTTCGGAGAAGGGAATTTCCTGTCCCAGCATACGGGAAAGCAATTCATTGACGTATAAACCGCAGTACAGATACGTACCACTGAGCGGCAGTGCCAGCGAAATGGCTTCGGCACTGCGGAGGGTTCTGATATCACCTTTACCGGACCAGCGAACCAGTAACGGCGTAAAAGGCTGTAAGGTACCTTTCAGTTGCGAACGTTTGGAACGGGCGCCTTTTGCCAGCACCCGGACCCGGCCTTCGCTTTCGCTGAACAGATCCAGTAACAGGCTGGTTTCGCTGTACGGGCGACTATGCAGTACAAATGCGCGTTGCCAGCCTTCCATTGGTTAAAGGTCGTCAGTATAACCCAGGCTGCGTAACGCACGTTCATCGTCCGCCCAGCCGGATTTCACTTTAACCCACAGTTCCAGATGCACTTTAACTTCAAACATCTGTTCCATATCTCTGCGGGCTTCAATGCCGATAGTTTTAATTCTGGAACCTTTATTACCGATCACCATTTTTTTCTGGCCTTCCCGCTCGACCAGAATCAGACCATGGATATCGTAACCGCCGCGTTCGTTATTCACAAACTGCTCGATTTCGACCGTTACTGAGTAAGGCAGTTCAGCCCCCAGAAAACGCATCAGTTTTTCACGGATGATCTCTGAGGCCATAAAGCGCTGAGAACGGTCGGTCACATAGTCTTCAGGAAAATGGTGATCTGCTTCCGGCAGGCGTTTGTGCACGATAGCGGCAATCGCATCGACATTATTCCCGTCTTCAGCACACATGGGGACCACATCCAGGAAATCCATTTTCTGGCTCAGCATCTGAATATGCGGCAGTAAAATAGATTTATCCTGCAGGTTATCAATCTTGTTGATCGCCAGGACTACCGGTACTTTGCCTGCTTTCAGTTTACCCAGCACCATTTCGTCATCATCTGTCCAGCGGGTTCCTTCCACGACAAAGATAATCAGTTCCACATCCCCGATAGAACTACTGGCTGCACGGTTCATCAGGCGGTTAATCGCCCTTTTTTCTTCCATATGCAGGCCGGGGGTATCAACATAAATAGCCTGATAATTGTCCCGGGTATCAATACCCATGATACGGTGTCGCGTGGTTTGTGGCTTACGCGAGGTAATAGAAATTTTCTGACCCAGTAACTGGTTCAGTAAGGTAGATTTACCGACATTTGGCCGGCCTACAATTGCGATAAAACCGCAATGGGGTGCTTGTTCGCTCATTCAATTCCTAACTTAGTCAGCGCCTGTTCTGCGGCTGCCTGTTCTGCTTTGCGGCGGCTGGAACCAACACCAACCACCGCATCATCCATCCCGCTCACCTGACAATGAATAGTAAATTCCTGGTCATGTGCTTCACCGCGTACCTGTACTACCAGATAGGAAGGTAACGGTAAATGACGGCCCTGTAGAAATTCCTGCAGGCGCGTTTTCGGGTCTTTTTGTTTATCACCCGGACTGATTGATTCCAGGCGACTCTGATACCATTTGAGGATCAGTTGTTCTATTTGCTGTATATCGCTGTCGAGAAAAATCCCGCCAATCAACGCTTCAACAGTATCGGCCAGAATTGACTCGCGGCGGAAACCGCCACTTTTCAGTTCTCCCGGACCAAGGCGCAGACACTCGCCCAGTTCAAACTCGCGGGCCATCTCCGCCAGAGTATTACCGCGCACCAGGGTAGCACGCATCCGGCTCATGTCCCCTTCATCCACGCGCGGGAAGCGGTGATATAAAGCATTAGCAATCACATAGCTGAGTATTGAATCTCCGAGAAATTCCAGCCGCTCATTGTGTTTGCTGCTTGCACTGCGATGCGTTAATGCCTGCTGCAGTAAATCTGCTTGTGAAAAAGTATAGCCCAGTTTCCTCTGGAGCTTAGTCATCAGGATGGGGTTCATGCGTTTCCAGCTCTTATCTTACGTCTGTTGCTCTGCACACGAAACAGGGCTGATACAGCACTCTCTGTTTAGTGTGCAGTGGCCTGCCGGCCAGGTTTGAGAAACAAGGCCCGCAAATGCGGGCCCACATTAGTATTAATGGATGCCACCAATACGGCTCAGGCGTACACCTGTCGGCCACTGGCCTTCCTGTTTTTTGAAGCTCATCCAGATGGCAACGGCTTTACCCACCAGGTTCTTCTCAGGAACAAATCCCCAGTAACGGCTGTCAGCACTGTTGTCGCGGTTGTCGCCCATCATAAAGTACTCACCGGCAGGTACAACCCATGTTGCCGGGGGCTGACCTGGCTGCTGGTAATAGGAACTGACCGGACTCTGTGCTTCATTAACCAGTAAAATATTATGGGTGACATCACCAAGGGTTTCTTTGCGGATCCCAAGGCGCAGTCCGCCCTGCATACTTTGATCCAGCGGTAGCTGATAGAATCCGTTACCGACTTCATTACCGTCAAAACCACTGAAGGTCTGCACAAAGTTACTCGGTTCCATATCACTGTAGGTCACAGGGACCGGATTACCACAATGGCCAAAACCACAGCCCGGAGTGATGGAGAGGGTTTTACTGTAAGGGTCAAATACCACCTTATCACCAGGTAAACCAATCACACGCTTAATATAGTCGACACTGGGATCTTTCGGATATTTAAACACCACCACGTCACCACGTTTCGGGTGGCCGGTCGGGATCAGCGTTGTCTGGGTAATCGGATCTTTCAGTCCGTAGGCAAACTTTTCGACCAGAATAAAATCACCGATCAGTAAGGTCGGCATCATGGATGCCGACGGAATCTGAAATGGCTCAAAAATAAATGAGCGCACAATGAAAACCACAAATAATACCGGGAATACCGATACAGAGGTTTCAATCCAGCCCGGTTTACGGTCAACAGCGCTCAGGGCTGTTTTATCCAGCGTATTACCCGCCTGTTCCTGAGCCTGTTGCTGCTTCCTGCGGCGGGCCGGCGCCCACACAAATTTATCAATGCACCAGATGATTCCGGTGATTAAGGTCGCTAACGCCAGAATCAACGCGAACATATTTGCCATGCCAGGTCCTTATTTATTGTCCTTGCCCACATGAAGAATGGCTAAAAACGCTTCCTGTGGTAACTCTACGTTGCCCACCTGCTTCATACGTTTTTTACCGTCTTTCTGTTTCTGCAACAGCTTTTTCTTACGGCTTACGTCACCGCCATAACACTTGGCGAGTACGTTTTTACGTAATTGTTTCACTGTCGAACGGGCAATAATGTGGTTACCAATCGCAGCCTGAATCGCAATATCAAACTGCTGACGCGGGATCAGATCTTTCATCTTTTCCACCAGTTCACGTCCGCGATATTGCGAATTATCACGATGGGTAATCAGTGCTAACGCATCAACACGTTCTGAGTTAATCAGAACATCGACACGTACCATGTCAGAGGCCTGGAATCGTTTAAAATTATAATCCAGAGATGCATAACCCCGCGACGTCGACTTCAGCCGGTCAAAGAAATCCAGAACAACTTCAGCCATCGGGATTTCATAGGTTAATGCAATCTGGTTTCCATGATAAACCATATTGGTTTGCACGCCGCGTTTCTCAATACAAAGTGTAATGACGTTACCCAGATACTCCTGCGGTACCAGCATATGACACTCAGCAATAGGTTCGCGTAATTCTTCAATATTATTCAGAGGTGGCAGCTTGGAAGGGCTGTCCACATAAACAGTTTCACCGTCTGTGGTCTGTACCTGGTAAACCACGGTCGGGGCGGTAGTGATCAGGTCGAGATCATACTCACGCTCCAGACGTTCCTGGATAATTTCCATATGCAGCAGACCGAGGAAACCACAACGGAATCCAAAGCCCAGTGCCGTAGAGCTCTCCGGCTCATAGAACAGCGATGCATCATTCAGGCTGAGTTTACCCAGCGCATCACGGAATGATTCATAATCATCAGAACTGACAGGGAACAGACCCGCATATACCTGTGGCTTCACTTTTTTAAAGCCCGGTAACGCTTTATCCGCCGGATTGCGGGCGCTGGTCAGGGTATCACCTACCGGTGCACCTAAAATGTCTTTAATCGCACACACCAGCCAGCCAACTTCGCCACACCCCAGGGAGTCGCGGTCAACCCGCTTCGGTGTAAAGATACCTAACCGATCAGCGTTATAGACCTGTCCGGTACTCATTACCTTAATTTTCTCACCTTTGCGCAGGGTGCCGTTTTTAATCCGCACCAGTGACACTACGCCCAGGTAGTTATCAAACCATGAGTCGATAATCAGTGCCTGCAACGGGCCTTCAGGATCACCTTCCGGGGCCGGGATATCACGGACCAGACGTTCCAGCACATCTGGCACACCGATACCGGTTTTTGCCGAGCAGCGCACTGCATCTGTTGCATCAATCCCAACAATATCTTCAATTTCCTGAGCCACACGGTCAGGATCGGCTGCCGGCAGGTCAATTTTATTCAGTACCGGAACGACTTCGAGGTCCATTTCCATGGCCGTATAGCAGTTGGCCAGGGTCTGGGCTTCAACCCCCTGCCCTGCATCCACCACCAGCAATGCCCCTTCACAGGCCGCCAGTGACCGGGAAACTTCATAAGAAAAGTCGACGTGTCCCGGAGTATCGATGAAATTCAGCTGATAGGTCTGACCATCCGTCGCTTTATAATCCAGCGTCACACTCTGTGCTTTAATGGTAATACCGCGTTCACGTTCCAGTTCCATTGAATCCAGAACCTGAGCAGCCATTTCACGATCGGTCAGCCCGCCGCAGGTCTGAATCAGGCGATCGGAAAGCGTAGATTTGCCGTGATCGATGTGCGCTATAATGGAAAAGTTTCTTATATGCTTCATTTATATGAATATCTTCGCGTAAAAACGTCTGTTGAATACCCGGGCACAGAGATGATAAGTAACATCACTCGTTACTCGTATTGAGTCAGCCTCATTAATGAGGAGGCATATTACACTGTTAAGGGCCGCTACGAAAGCCGGTAACCCGGTGTAATTGCTACAGAGAAAGGTAAATTCAGGTGTGAAAAAGGCCGGACATTGTCCGGCCAGGGTTACTCACTCTTTACGTTTTCAAAACGTAATGTATCAGGTGGCAAAGCAATACTGAGGATCACTGGCTGAAAAGCTTCTTTATCACCGATCAGCGCCGAGATGCCTTTAGACAAAATAAAACCACCCACGCCGCCAAGCAATGCGCCACTGGCCGAGGCGAGATCCGAATGAAAGAGCATCTGAAACAATCCGGCAAGCATAAACAGCCCCAGTAGCGGAGTCATATAGACTAACAGCGCAGAGCCCAGCAGACTGCTTTCGCGGATGCCTAACTCAATACGCTGGCCCGGCTGTAGTGGCTGTTTACTGGCAATCTGCATAACTTCGGCATCTGCAGGCCCAAGTTTATTCAGTAAATGGCTGCCACAGCCTTTGCGGGCCGTACAGCTATTACAGGAGGTTTTAGCCTCAGTATGCAGTGTCGCTATCCCGTTTTCCCAGCTAGCAACCGTTGCCCATTCTCTCATCATAGTCAGTTACCTGTATCAACACTATCCGCAATACGTTTCGCGGTTGCCGGAGGAAGTTCGCCAACAACACTTATTTCTTTATTATTACGTATTTCCACCTGAATGGTACGTCGTCCAGTGCGCAATGTCTGATTCAGGCTGTATTTATCTGCATCAGTCACATTAATGGTAAAGGTAAATAAACCATCAGAGTAAAGCCGGGTTTCGAAAGCTTTCCCGATATTCGGGATTTGACGGCGGGTCTGAGAAATCATTTGCATACCGGCGGGCAGCCATGCGGGCTTCCAGGAAAAATTAACCTTCTCCCCTGCCGGCAAAGAGATAACCGGCGGCAGACTGGTGTCTTTCAGCGCCTGCATCATGCGGCTGATACCGTTATCCACCGCAAAACTGATCACCTGGAACTGCTCGATAGTCTCACCGTCCTGGTCCAGCAGGTCAACGCGTAATGGCAGGGAGGTATCAACATCCAGCCAGATGACATAGCTGTAGCGGGAACCATCATGAGAGACAACCCGCACTACATCACACATCTGATCGGCCACCCGCGAACGGCCAACCGGAATAAAATCATAGAAATCGTGTAACCGGCTAAAATCGGCATACAGTACCGAAGGCAGACCATCAATGATGTGCTCTCCGGGTAAGGTAAAGGGCTCTAAACCAGATTCAAAATAGCTGATATTGTTACCGCGCTGGATAATTTCACGCCGCGGGCCATCCATTTGCAGCATCTGGGCATAAGTCTGTCCGGAAACCAGCGCATGACGATAACGCAGTGATTCAATCCCCTGCCGGGAAACATTGATATAGGCGAGTTCGTAATTAAGACTGGCGCTGGCTTGTTCCATCTTTTCCAGCAATGCCTCAGACGCAGACTCCTGCGCTGAGGTGGCAAATGAAAAAAGTAAGCTACCAGCCAGAGTAGCTATCAGACGAAACGTTTTTTTCATTACTGCTACTGAATACCCAGAGACTGATTACCCGGCACATTGATCTGTGCCTGTTCAGGAGCACCCGACTCGAACTGGTCATTATTCAGACGGCGTTGCAGTTCATAGTCCTGCAGCATCGCATTAACTCTGCGGCGCTGGTCCTGAACCTGCTGCGAAGCATTGCCCGCATCAAAGATATCTGAAGGGACACCCAGACTTACCGGAGACGCTTTACCCATCATCGGCAGGGTATTAAATGCCGGGGTATCTGAGGTGTCAGCCGCATTGCTGGTGCCTGTCGGCGAATTACCATAGTGCTGCACCCCGACAATAACCGCCAGAGAAACACAGGCTGCCACACCCACCTGAGCCAGTTGTGCCATCCACGGGTGATTTTTGCCGAAAAACGGCATTTTACGCCAGCGTGAAGGAACCGGCTGGGCTTCCGGAATCAGCGAGGTCACATTACGGGCCGGTTCCTGCGCAATAGCTTCTGCAACACGGGCCGAGATATCAAAATGAACCACTGTTCCGACATCGCCACGCATCGTATCACGGATAAGATGATAATCAGCCCAGTGCTGCTGCAACTCTGCATCTTTAGCCAGCGAAGCAATCAATGACTGATCTAATATTTCACCATCCATTAAAGCGGAAAGTTGTTCTTTCTGCATGCCTTTTACCTTTCAAGTAGCCGCTGTCACTAGCGCTGGATCAGCGGTTGAACTTTGTTATCAATAGCCTCGCGGGCCCGGAAAATCCGTGAACGTACAGTTCCTACCGGACAGTCCATAATCTCAGCAATCTCTTCGTAGCTCAGGCCATCAAGCTCCCGGAGAGTAATTGCCATCCGCAAGTCCTCAGGTAATGTTTCTATCGTTCTAAAGACAATTTGTTTCAATTCGTCTGACAACATTAAATTCTCAGGGTTCGAAATTTCTTTTAATGCCCCTGCACTTTCGAAATTTTCTGCATCTGCCGCATCCACATCACTGGATGGTGGCCGGCGTCCCTGAGCTACCAGGTAGTTTTTCGCTGTGTTGACAGCAATACGGTATAACCAGGTATAGAAAGCACTATCGCCACGGAATGACTCAAGGGCACGATAGGCTTTGATAAATGACTCCTGCACAACGTCCGGAACATCCCCTGACGGTACATAACGCGACACAAGGCTCGCCACTTTATGCTGGTATCGGATCACCAGTAAGTTAAATGACTTTTGATCTCCTTTCTGGACGCGCTCAACAAGAACCTGATCTGTTAACTGCTCGCTCATCCGAGGTAATATCCCCACAAAATATGTTCTACATCCAATAAACCACCAGCAACATCTCACAAAATCGGAGCAAGCGGTGACTTAGAGCAGATACTTTAAAGAAAGTTCATCATT
This sequence comes from Tatumella sp. JGM94, assembly GCF_018257595.1. Lineage (NCBI taxonomy): Bacteria > Pseudomonadati > Pseudomonadota > Gammaproteobacteria > Enterobacterales > Erwiniaceae > Tatumella > Tatumella sp. JGM94. Next base: position 54,903 of record NZ_JAERJN010000018.1, read on the forward strand.
CCCTGGGTTTTCCGGATAACAGAGCCAGTAAGCTGCATTATCATCTGTCATCCGGGCCTTGTGTTACTGATAAACTAAGTCCTTCACAGCCCATTATAAGTGAGCAAAGGTAATATTACTGGCAGGTTACCTGATCACACTCAGCTTTTCATCTCTAATTCAGAGCCCGGCCCGGTAAAACAAACCACACTGCGAACCGTTGGTCCGGCAGCACTTATTTTACCTGACGTTCATTGTCCGAAACACGGCAGAAAATGACCGGCCCCGCCGCCGGAAAGGCTCATTACACCATTCCCGGTGATGGCGGTATTAACCATAAGCGCTGACCCGCTATGCTGATGATGGCTGACTGCGGGCCGATAAATAAAAATCCCCTGTCAGTTGCCGGTAACCGGCAGAATACTCCGCTGAAGGATCACGGATAATCAATTGCTGCTCCGTACAGCCGCCGTTTTGTAAGGACAAAAAAGCCAGAATCCGGTGCGGTTGTCGGTCGGCGTATTCACAAATATGTACCCGGGTACGTAATCGCCAGCCTTCATGTTGCGCCAGTTTAATAAATGCCTGCCCTTCACTGGCCGGCAAAATGACACAAAATATGCCCTGTGGCGTAATATGCTGCTGTGCACTTTGCAGCAGCGCCAGGTGAGTCAGGGTGGTAGTGTAGCGGGCGGTCTGTCGTGTTGAAGAACGGCAACTGACACCGGGACTAAAAAATGGCGGGTTACTGACAATCACTGCGTAAGGTTGCGTTATCTGTGGTTCCCACGTCAGGATATCCGCATGATGCACGCAAATTGCTTCCGGCCACGGTGATTCGGCAATATTCTGTCTGGACTGAGTCACCGCCGATGGCTCAATCTCAACCGCATCGATTTGTGGCCTGATACCTTGCGCAGCAATACGTTGCGCCAGCATCAGGGAGATCAGGCCACTGCCACTGCCAATATCCAGAACCCGGCCATCATCAGGCAGCGGTGTACTGGCACCTAAAATAATACCGTCGGTGCTGACTTTCATGCCACACTGATCATGGGCGACGAAAAATTGTCGGAAGGTAAAACCATTTTTTCTGAAACTGGGCGCAACCGGCATTTATCCTGTCCTGCATTATGTTGTGACACTGAATAAGACCGCTAAGTGTACCTCCCTGCCATAAATATTGCCGTGAAAATCATGGTCTGTGGCCGGCCTGAAGGGGATAAACATCATTTAGCGGTCATCAGAAAGCAGACAACAGATGAAGAATGCGCCCGAAGTGTCTATAATCAGCGCCCCAAACAGAGGTAGACCATGACTGTAACCACATTTTCCGAACTTGAACTTGATGAAAGCCTGCTTAATGCACTGCAGGATAAAAATTACACACGTCCCACTGCTATACAGGCAGAGGCAATTCCACCCGCACTGGATGGACGTGATGTCCTGGGTTCAGCACCGACAGGTACCGGAAAAACAGCGGCCTATTTACTGCCCGCATTACAACATCTGCTCGACTTTCCCCGTAAAAAGTCAGGTCCTCCGCGTATCCTGATCCTGACACCGACACGTGAACTGGCAATGCAGGTTGCTGAACAGGCCCGTGAACTGGCGAAATATACCCACCTGGATATTTCCACCATTACCGGCGGTGTGGCGTATATGAACCATGCTGAAGTATTCAGTACTAATCAGGACATTGTTGTCGCGACCACCGGCAGGCTGCTGCAATATATTAAAGAAGAGAACTTCGATTGCCGCGCAGTAGAAACACTGATCCTGGATGAAGCCGATCGCATGCTGGATATGGGCTTCGCCCAGGACATTGAAACCATCGCCGGGGAAACGCGCTGGCGTAAGCAGACATTATTGTTCTCGGCTACCCTGGAAGGGGAGCATATCGAAGATTTTGCTGAGCGGATACTGAATGAACCGGTTACCGTTGAATCCGATCCCAGCCGCCGTGAACGTAAAAAAATTCAGCAATGGTATTACCGTGCTGATGACCTGGAACATAAAACCAGACTACTGATCCACCTGCTGAAAAAACCAGAAGCCAGCCGGGCGATTGTGTTTGTGCGTAAGCGCGAGCGCCTGCACGAAGTGGCTGAGTGGTTGCGTCAGGCTGATATCCGTTGCAGCTATCTTGAAGGTGAGATGGTACAGGCTAAGCGTAATGAAGCCATCAAACGACTGACCGAAGGCCGGGTGAACGTGCTGGTCGCCACCGATGTTGCTGCACGTGGTATTGATATTGATGATGTCACTTTGGTGATTAACTTCGATCTGCCGCGCACTGCTGATATCTATCTGCACCGGATTGGCCGCACCGGCCGGGCCGGAAAGAAAGGTACCGCTTTGTCACTGGTTGAAGCTCATGATAACGAACTGCTGATTAAAATTGGTCGTTATCTGAATGAGCCGTTAAAAATCAGAACCATTGATGAACTGCGGCCAAAAACCCGTGCACCTTCAGCCACTGGTCCGAAAAAGCCGTCAAAAAGACAGCTGGAAAAACGTAAAGAGAAAAAGAGAGCTGAGGCGGATAAACCGCGGGTAAAACAGCGTCACCGCGATACTAAAAATATCGGTAAGCGCCGCAAATCATCAGTCACCGCAGCCTCTCAGAAGCCGGAACAGTCTCCGGATTAAAAATCCATCACCACCGTATAAAAGTCGCCCCTGCGGGGCGATTTTTATCACTGTAAACAGTCGTTTTTTACCCTGTTACCCGAAGAAAAAATTCTGACAATCAAAAATCAGATAAATATTTTTATTTATAAAAAATATCAATACGTTATAAATAAAAACGGGGCACAAAGTGCCCCGCTAATACCGGATGATCAAATTACAGGCTTTCGGTAAAAGTACGGGTAATAACATCACGCTGTTGTTCCGGTGTCAGAGCATTAAAACGTACGGCATAGCCTGATACACGGATAGTCAGCTGCGGATATTTTTCCGGATGCTTAACAGCATCTTCAAGAGTTTCGCGGCGTAAAACATTTACATTCAAATGCTGGCCACCTTCAACACGTACCTGCGGTTTTACTTCTAAAGGAATTTCACGATACTCAATATCACCCAGCTCCTGTAAAGAGACCAGCTGATCAGCCTGATAATCACCTTTCGCACACAAACAACGTGCTTCGGCGTTTTCTTCATCAAGTAACCAGAAAGAGTTAAGCAGCGCTTTATTACTGGTTTTCGTGATTTGAATTCCGTTAATCATATTTTTCCTCCCGGGAAAGAAACGGTCATTTAAAAGAATCCGTCTGGATCAACAACATGCTCACTGTATAACAAATAACCAGACCTGCTTCCTTGACCTCAGTCAAAAAAAACCAGAGATCAAATATAACCTTATGATATAAAACGGTTTCTTACGTAAATTATACTCGCAATTTTTCAAATTAATTTTAAGGCTTTACCTGAAAGAGAAAATGGTTAAGCTGGCCGGGAATACTCAGGAGTAAAAAAATGACAACGACACTGACGTGGCATGATGTACTGGCAGCCGAAAAGCAACAGGATTACTTTATTCAGACTCTGAATAGCGTGGAAGAAAGACGCCGCCAGGGTGTCACCGTCTATCCGCCGCAAAAGGATGTATTTAATGCCTTCCGGTTAACCGAACTGCATCAGGTGAAAGTAGTTATTCTCGGTCAGGATCCTTATCACGGTGCGGGTCAGGCACATGGCCTCGCATTTTCTGTACTGCCGGGGGTAGCAACACCACCTTCATTACTGAATATGTACAAAGAACTGGAACAGGATATTGAAGGCTTTACGCGGCCAAACCATGGTTACCTGGCAAGCTGGGCAACTCAGGGGGTACTGCTGCTGAACACGGTTTTAACTGTCGAAGCAGGAAAAGCCCATTCTCATGCCCGACTGGGCTGGGAACAGTTTACAGATCAGGTTATTTCACTGATAAATCAGCATCGTGAGGGGGTTATATTTTTACTGTGGGGCGCCCATGCGCAGAAAAAAGGCCGTATTATTGATCGCCAGCGCCACCATGTATTGCAGGCACCACACCCGTCACCGTTATCAGCCCACCGCGGTTTTTTTGGCAGTAAACCGTTTTCTCAGGCGAATAGCTTACTGGAACAGTCAGGACGTACAGGCATTAACTGGATGCCGGAGTTACCCTGAATAAATGTCCTGCCCCTGACCCCGGGCAGGACAACGCCAGCTTAGCGGGCCATTTTCCGGCCCCGATAACCTGCCAGCAAAAGTATATTCATCGGTAACAGAGGATGATTATGCTTTCGCTTTAGACACAGCCACCATCGCAGGACGCAACAGGCGGCCATTCAGGGTATAACCGTTTTGCATCACCATCAGTACATGATTCGGGGCCACATCTTCAGACTCGACCATCGACATAGCCTGATGTACATCCGGGTTGAAAGGTACGTGAGTTTCCCCCACCACTTCCACACCGAATTTACGAACCGCATCTAACAACGATTTCAGGGTCAGCTCGATACCTTCAATCATTGACGCTAATTCAGGGTTACTTTTATCAGCGACCTGTAATGCGCGCTCCAGGCTGTCGATCACTGGCAACAGTTCGTTAGAAAATTTTTCCAGCGCAAATTTATGGGCTTTTTCGACATCCAGTTCGGTACGACGGCGAATATTTTCCACTTCAGCCTGCGCACGTAACTGGGCATCGCGTACTCCGGTACTTAACGTTGCCAGCTCCGCTTCCAGCTGAGCAATACGCTCATCACGGGGATCGGCTGTGCCTGCATTCTCTGCGGTGGCCTGTTGTTCTGCCGACTGCTCTTCTGAAAAGTGCTCGTTAGGGGTATTCTGTTCTTTGCTGCTCATGAAAATCTCCGCGTTTTCAATATTCATATCGCCGGTGAGCTTATTATGGGGATCAAAATTACGGATTCAAGGGACTCTGTCATATTGACTGATGTTTTGGTTAGAGGAATTACCGCAAATGAACACTTTTTTTAAATGCATTGGAATTGTCGGCCATCCGCGGCATCCGAATGCTCTCGCCACCCATGAAATGCTGTGCCACTGGCTGACCGGAGAAGGCTACCGGGTTATCGTGGAACAACAAATTGCGGCAGAACTGAAACTGCAGCAGGTCAACACCGGAACCCTGGCAGAGATTGGCCAGCTGGCCGACCTGGCAGTGGTTATTGGCGGGGATGGCAATATGCTGGGAGCTGCACGGGTGCTGTCCCGTTATGATATTAAAGTTATCGGCGTCAACCGCGGTAACCTTGGGTTTCTTACTGATCTTGACCCGGAAAACGCTCGCCAGCAATTAGCCGACGTACTGCAGGGGAATTTCTTTACCGAACAGCGTTTTCTGCTGGAAGCCAGAGTCTCCGCCCCCGGAGGAGATCCGCGCATAGCAACTGCCATTAATGAGATTGTGCTTCACCCGGGTAAAGTCGCCCATATGATTGAATTCGAAGTTTATATCGATAATAACTTTGCCTTCTCACAGCGTTCGGACGGACTGATTATCGCCACCCCCACCGGCTCAACGGCTTACTCTCTGTCGGCCGGTGGTCCCATCCTTACACCGGGACTGGAGGCCATCAGCGTGGTACCAATGTTCCCTCATACCCTGTCGGCCCGGCCACTGGTAATTAACAGCAGCAGCATTATTCATCTGCGGTTTTCAGCCATGCGCAGTGACCTGGAAATCAGTTGTGACAGCCAGATAGCCCTGCCCATCCAGGAGGGGGAAGAAGTACTGATCAAGCGCAGTCCGCAACACCTTGATTTAATCCACCCCAAAAACTATAACTATTTCAATACACTGAGCACAAAACTCGGGTGGTCAAAAAAATTATTTTAAAAATTGCGTAGCGTCTCTTTACTGTATAAAAAAGCTGATTATACTGTACAAAAAAACAGTCATGTTTTTACATACAGGTGAATACTATGCTGGCACAACTGACCATCAGTAATTTTGCAATTGTTCGTGAACTGGATATCGACTTCCAACAGGGAATGACCGCCATCACCGGCGAAACCGGTGCCGGTAAATCAATTGCGATTGATGCGCTCAGCCTGTGTCTGGGCACCAGAGCAGAAGCCGACATGGTCCGTCCGGGTGCTGCGCGGGCTGATATCTGCGCCCGTTTTCGCCTGCAGTCATCATCCTCAGCCCGCCAGTGGCTGACGGAGAATCATCTCGACGACAATGACGAATGTCTGTTGCGCCGGGTCATCAACGCCGATGGCCGGTCTCGGGGGTTTATTAACGGCACTGCGGTGCCACTTTCACAGCTGAGAGAGCTCGGACAGCGACTGATTCAGATCCACGGGCAGCACGCCCATCAGCTGTTACTTAAGCCGGAACACCAGCGCCATTTACTGGATGCTTATACTGATCCGACACCGTTAGCCGTGCAAATGCGCCACAATTATCAGCAATGGCACTCGGCCTGCCGTGCACTTGCTGCACTTCAGCAGCAAACCCAGGAGCGTGAATCACGCCGTGAACTGTTACAGTACCAGCTAAAAGAACTGAACAGCTTTGCGCCGGCCGCCGGAGAATATGAAGGCGCAGACAATGAATACAAGCGGCTGGCAAACAGTGGTCAGCGTCTGACCGTCAGCCAGCAGGCTTCGCAGATAGTATCAGACAGCGATGATGTTACCCTGCAATCGCTGATGCACAGTTCCCGTCAGATGGTAAGCGAGCTAATTTCGATGGATGACAGTCTGCTTCCGGTATTGAATATGCTGGAAGACGCCGCCATTCTGATCAGTGAGGCCGGTGATGAATTACGTCATTATTGCGAGCGGATCGACCTTGACCCTAACCGGCTTCAGGAGCTGGAGCAACGTATATCGCGGCAGATTTCGCTGGCACGGAAGCACCATGTGTCTCCGGAAAACCTGCCGGATTTACATCAACAGTTACTGACAGAATATCAGCAGCTGGAATCTCACGATGAAGACCTGGAACTGCTCAGCCAGCAAGTCAGCCAGTATCATCAGGCAGCTCTGGACACTGCACGACAAATGCATCAGCAACGGTGCCACTTTGCAGCGGAACTGTCGGCAAAAATAACCGAGTCTGTTCACCAGTTATCGATGCAGCACGGTAAATTTGTTATTGATGTCAGCTTCCGTGAAGACCGCCTGACCCCCGAAGGGGCCGATTATGTTGAGTTCCGTGTCAGTACCAACCCCGGTCAGCCATTACAGCCCTTAGCAAAGGTCGCTTCCGGCGGAGAAATGTCTCGTATTTCCCTGGCTATTCAGGTAATTACCGCGAAAAAAATGGAAACTCCGGCCATGATATTCGATGAAGTCGATGTAGGGATCAGCGGCCCGACAGCCGCCATTGTCGGAAAAATGTTACGTCAGTTAGGGGAATCAACCCAGGTGATGTGTGTAACACACCTGCCGCAGGTCGCAGGTTGTGGTCATTCTCATTTCTTTATCAGTAAAATAACCGACGGAACAATGACCGAAACCCAGATGCGGTTACTGGATAAACCCGCAAGGCTGCATGAATTAGCCCGTTTGCTGGGGGGAAGTGAAGTCACACGTAATACCTTAGCGAATGCTAAAGAACTTTTAGCCGCCTGATTTGGCACTTTTTTCTTTATCGGAAGTCATATGCATACTCTGCAAAGGTTTCCATCTGGCGAAAGGTCTATTATTATCGATATCTTATCTCGCCGGACGAAACAAACCTGTTACAGGCAGAATTCATCGTTGATGGCAAAAACCGCCTTGCACAGGCACAAGTGTCCGAAAAAGGAATGTATACATGCGCAGTAAAATACTGGCTGCTGCTGCAGTAGTAATGTTGATGACAACTGCAGGTTGCTCAACTCTTGAACGGGTTGTTTATCGTCCGGATATTAACCAGGGTAACTACCTGGTTGCGAGTGATGTCAGTAAGCTTCATACGGGCATGACACAGCAACAGGTTGCCTATACTCTCGGTACTCCGATGATGCGTGATCCTTTTGGCAGCAACGTCTGGTTCTATGTGTTCCGTCGCGAGCCAGGCCATGAGCCGGTCACCCAGCAAACCCTGACCCTGACGTTTGACAGTAACGGGACACTGACGAATATCGTCAACAAACCGGCACTGACAAAAAATTAATCCGAAACCCTTTCAGATTAATAAAAAAAGCGCAGTACCGACTGCGCTTTTTTGTCCCTGAACAGCATAGTAACCCGCCGATATTATTTCTTATTTGCATTGGCTGAGCGTTCAGCCCGCTGGCGGCGCAGCTCTTTAGGATCGGCCAGTAGCGGACGGTAGATTTCAACCCGATCTCCGGGCGATACAACGTCCTGTAATTTTACCGTGCGACTAAAGATACCGACTTTATTTTCTGCCAGATTAATGTCTTTACGTAATGTGGTCAGCTCGGAAGTTTCTATCGCCTGCTCTACCGTACAGCCCTCTGGCACAGTAACGGTACGCAGATACTGTTTTTCCGGTAACGCATAAACGACTTCAACCTGAATATCAGCCACGGTATACCTCTTTCGCCCGCAAACTAAAGGCCTGCACCATACTGTTTGCCAGCTCTTTAAACACCCGGCCAAACGCCATTTCTACCAGCATATTGGTAAATTCAAAGTCGAGGCTTAACTCAACTTTACAGGCATCATCACCCAGGGGCACAAACAACCAGCCACCGGTCAGTTTACGAAACGGGCCATCGACCAGCTGCATATGAATACGCTGATTATCGGTCAGTGTGTTGCGGGTGGTAAATGTTTTACTGATCCCGGCTTTAGAAACATCCACCGAAGCAGTCATTTGATCTGCTGAGCTGTCGAGGATCCGGCTACCAGTGCAACCCGGCAAAAACTGCGGATACGCATCAACATCATTAACAAGCCGGTACATCTTTTCAGCGCTGTACGGAACCAGCGCTGAACGACTAATCTGAGCCATAACACTTCCTGCTTAGTAAAAAACATACCGATCATACCAGTTTCAGAAGTTAAACAAAAATGTCTTCATGCTACCGGCGTGCTAGAATGTGCTTCTTATTACCCCCGTCACGGGGGATGGTTTCTGCGCATAAGTGGTGTAAAATAAGCGATATTATGACTAAGAAAAAAGCTCACAAACCCGGTTCTGCAACCATTGCCCTGAACAAACGTGCCCGCCACGAATACTTTATCGAAGAGGAATTCGAGGCCGGACTCTCATTACAAGGATGGGAAGTCAAATCACTGCGTGCAGGCAAAGCCAACATCAGTGAAAGCTATATTTTGCTGCGTGACGGTGAAGCCTTTCTGTTTGGTGCCACCTTCCAGCCATTACTCGGTGCATCCACCCATGTGGTCTGTGATCCTACCCGTAACCGTAAGCTGCTGCTAAAGCAACGCGAACTGGATTCCATTTTCGGTCGTGTAAACCGCGAAGGTTACACTATTGTTGCTCTTTCCCTGTACTGGAAAAATGCCTGGTGCAAACTGAAAATTGGTGTTGCTAAAGGTAAGAAAGAACATGACAAGCGTGATGACATCAGAGAACGTGAGTGGAAAATAGACAAAGCACGTATTATGAAAAAAGGAAATCGCTAAACTACTGGTGTAGCTTATGCTTTTCCTGATATAGTAACCGACAGTACTTGGGGCTGATTCTGGATTCGACGGGATTTGCGAAGCCCTAGGAGCATGCCGAGGGGCGGTTGGCCTCGTAAAAAGCCGCAAAAAAATAGTCGCAAACGACGAAAACTACGCTTTAGCAGCTTAATAACCTGCTGAGAGCCCTCTCTCCCTAGCCTCCGCTCTTAGGACGGGGATCAAGAGAGGTCAAACCCAAAAGAGATCGTGTGGATACCCTGCCTGGGGTTGAAGCATTAAACTTAATCAGGCTAGTTTGTCAGTAGCGTGTCCATCCGCAGCTGGCAGGCGAATGTAAAGACTGGACTAAGCATGTAGTGCCGACGGTGTAGTAATTTCGGACGCGGGTTCAACTCCCGCCAGCTCCACCAATCATGATTGGACAGTGACCGGACAACGCGAGAGAAATCAAGCATCTAGCCACTGTACCCGGACACCGGCCAGACGGTAAAGGGACATGAAAGGATACGTAAAAGAGCCGCGGCTCCTGAACGTAAGAAAAAGCCCTAGACTTCGGTCCGGGGCTTTTTTGTATCCGTCGAAAGGATACTGCCTGGCGAAGGACAAACGTAGAAGTAGTTTACCCGTCTGCGAAAGGTGCGATTACGCCTTTGAAGCAACTACCATAAGATAATCCATCAGTCTCGTTAAAAGTCCGTCCGTTTGATAAGCATCGTATCCAACAGTACATGATTGCCCTGCGGCCAGCGTGAAGGAGTATGATTGCATATTCACATCAATCGGCAGGTTGGTGAAGTTGGCTGATACATTGCTGTCCGCTTCAACCTTGTACCTTACCGTTCCATCAACTTTTATCTGCACTCTTGCAACGCTGCTTTCGCCTGAGTTTCTATTCTTAATTGCATATGCATATATGGCAGGAATTGCAATAACACGATTGATGGATGTTGCCGGGATTGTTACCGTTCCCCCCTTCGGCAAATAAAACATCTTGCAAACATCGCCATCTATGTTGTTTGCGCTCAGCGTTCCCTGGATGTTGCAATTTTTCCCAATAGTTACATTATCAATAGTCCCCTGACTCGCATAAACAGTTCCCCTTACCGTTACATTGTTGAATATGGCGTATCCGTCTTTCCTGATCAGCCACCCTGTAGATCCTGCCGACCAGTCGTAGTTATTTGAGGAGATATAATCCCCGATTTTCGCACTCGTAATTGACGCATCAGCAATGATTGCTGAATCCATAACAACCTGGTTATTAA
>NZ_JAERJN010000018.1:65725-66310 GCF_018257595.1 Tatumella sp. JGM94
CGTAATTGACGCATCAGCAATGATTGCTGAATCCATAACAACCTGGTTATTAACAACGGCAAACGGCGATTTGATATCCCCGTTATCACCGCTTATCACCGCAAACCGGTCTGCCTGCACCAGGAATTGAGTACCGGTATTGTCGCTGGAAAGCCCGAAGCCAGCCACGCGCTTATTGCCGTTCGAGTCCGTCTGAACTTTCAGNTTATTAACCGCCGATATCTGAGAGCTATTATTATTCACTGACGTGGACAGGCTATTGATGGACTTAGCTTGCGAGTCTATCTCAGAACCATGGTTGTTGACTGTTGTTGTCAGAGAGCTTAATGCTGATGCATCCGCCTTGCCTGAAACATTCTTATTCGTCTGTGACAGGCTGCTATTCAGGCTGGTGATAGCGTTACCCTGAGAGCTGATGGTGTCGCCCTGACTCTTCACCGTGTTGCTCAGCGTGTTCAGTGCTGATGCATCAGCCTTAGTCGCTACTGTGTGATTAGTCTGTGACAGACTGTTATTCAACTGAGTAATATCGCTCCCCTGAGAGGTTATCGTATTACCCTGCTGCGTCACCTTGTTGCTAAGAGT
>NZ_JAERJN010000019.1:0-64402 GCF_018257595.1 Tatumella sp. JGM94
GCCATGCCCATCGGGGCACCCGGGTGACCGGATTTGGCTTTTTGCACAGCGTCCATACTGAGGGCACGGATCGCATTCGCGAGTTCTTTATGTGAGGGCATATATTAACTCCGGATCGGCAAGTAACCTTCCCCTGGATAATATTATCTATTTCATTGAAATTTAACAATTATCGGGCAAGGCAGAAAAACGTTAGTCCTTCAATGTACATGAAAAACAGGGCAAAAGTATATGCCACGGGATGCGAATTGTGCGACAGGCGTAAGACTGGCGGCATATCCACTGCCGGTGCCTGAGTTTTCAGTCCCGGTATTCTCTGCCGCTATCCGCTGCCCGCGGGTATGTCTGCGTATCATCCCTGTGACGCTGAATACCTCCCGCCACCGGCAGTGATACGGCAGACAAAAAAAACCGGCCTCTTTACAGAAAACCGGTTTTTTAGCCGACAATAATTAACGTTTAAAAAGACTGTCGACCAGTGAGCCCAGATCCAGCTGGCTATTGCTGCCAGTAGCTTCAGGGTGCACTTCACCCTGCGGAGAGATCTGATCAATCAGGTGGGGTAACAGTTCCGACAAAGTCCCTGACGCACCACTGATATCTGTCCCCAGCTTATCAGCCAGTGACTGCAGGTCCTGACTACTGAAAGCCGACTGAATGTCACCACTGGTGAGCTGCTGGTTTGAACCTTTACTCAGCCAGGAGGCGAGAATTTCTCCCAGACCGCCCTGCTGAAATTTACTGATCAGTACTTCAACACCGCCCTGTTCCTGAACCCAGTTCCAGACTGCCTGCAACTGAGACAAATTATTTTGCTGCCCGCCGGTCAGTGAGCCGACCAGCTCATCCAGTAATCCCATGCTATTCTCCCCCGTTTTTCTGTAGCCGGTAAGTTAACGCTGTTATACAGACGAATACAAGACATCAGGCTTTGCTGGCAGCCTGAACATGTAACATATCCAGTGCCAGGGTTGCCGCTGCCAGAGAGGTGATATCCGCATGATCATAACCCGGCGCGACTTCCACCAGATCCATACCGACGATGTTCAGCCCTTGCAGAGCACGTACCAGTTTACCGGCTTTGTCGGAGGTCAGGCCACCGGTGACCGGAGTACCTGTGCCCGGGGCATGTGCCGGGTCAAGACAGTCGATATCAAAGGTCAGATAAACCGGCAGGTCACCGACCGTTTTTTTAATTTCGGCCACAATCGCATCGACCGGCTGGTCATTGACCCGCGCCGCATCCAGCACATTAAAGCCCAGCTGTTTGTCATACTCGGTACGGATACCGATCTGAACCGAGTGTTGCGGATCGATCAGCCCTTCATTAGGCGCATGCCAGAACATGGTGCCATGGTCAAAAGTCGGCCCGTTGGAGTAAGTATCCGTATGCGCATCAAAGTGCACCAGTGCCATTTTACCGAAGTGTTTAGCGTGGGCGCGTAACAGGGGCAGTGAAATATAGTGGTCACCGCCAAAAGTCAGCATACGCTTGCCGCTGGCCAGCAGTTTTTCCGCATGAGCCTGCAGTTTGCTGGACATATCCTGAGAATCACCGAATGCATACACCAGGTCACCACAATCAATGACATTCAGGCGCTGACGTAAATCGAAATCCCATGGCCAGCGACAGCCTTCCCATGCGAGGTTAGTCGATATCTGCCGGATTGCCCCCGGGCCTAAACGGCTGCCGGGACGGCCAGAGGTGGCCGCATCAAAAGGTACACCGGTGATCACCCAGTCAGCATCACTGTTATACGGCTGGAAGTTAAGCGGAAACCGCATAAAACCAAAGGCATTAGACACCAGAGAGTTGTCATATTCATTACCCAGGGTGTGGTACATATCTCTTCCTCTATATTCCCGTTTACCGGTTCAGGCAGCAGAAATTCTGTTACCCGGCTTGATGATGGCGAAAAAAAACCCTTGTGTGTCGTTAAACCCGACGCACAAGGGGGATAACAGATTATGGTACCCCGCTGCAGCAACTGCAAACATTATTGGTGCGCATTATGCTTTGTCGCGGCAGCCGGCGGTTATCACTCATCTTCCAGATAGGTATAACCGTATAAACCACTTTCAAATTCAGACAGGAACTGATCCCGCAGTTGTTCCTCAATCACGCTGGCACTGACCTGTTTATGGAATAATTCAAGCAGTTCGCGCGGATCAAGCTGCACATATTCCAGCATGTCGGCCACCGTGTCGCCCTCATCCGACAGTTCCACATCCACCGAACCATCATCATAGGCATACACATTTACCGCTTCTGTATCACCAAACAGATTATGCATATTGCCCAGAATTTCCTGGTATGCACCGACCATAAAGAAGCCCAGCATCGGCGGATTTTCCACATCATATTCCGGCATCGGCATTGTGGTGGCAATCCCATCACCGTCCACATAGTGGTCAATCGTACCGTCAGAGTCACAGGTAATATCCAGCAGCACAGCGCGACGCTCCGGCGATTTATTCAGCCCTTCCAGAGGCAATACCGGGAATAACTGGTCGATCCCCCAGGCATCCGGCATGGACTGGAACAGTGAGAAGTTGACATAGATTTTATCCGCCATCCGCTCCTGCAGTTCGTCAATAATCGGCCGGTGCGCGCGGTTACTCGGGTCAAGGTGCTGACGGGTATAATGACAGATGCTGAGATACAGCTGTTCCGCCCAGGCACGCTGCGTCAGATCATAGGTGCCCGCAGAATACCCCGTATGGATATCCGACAGATCCATCTGGCTGTCATGCAGCCATTCACGCAGCGAACGACGGACATCCGGCTCATGCATTTCCTGCCAGGTGTCCCAGAGACTGAGAATCGGCCGTGGTGCATCTTCTGCCGGTGCCTGCGGGGTGGTGAATTCGTTACGCTCTACCCCGATAATATTCGATACCAGCACCGTGTGGTGCGCCGTGACCGCCCGTCCGGATTCGGTGATCACCGTCGGATGTTCCAGACCGTGTTCGTCACAGGCCCCGCCAATCGCCCAGATAACATTATTGGCGTACTCATTCAGGCCATAGTTTACCGAGCAGTCAGACTGGGAGCGGGTACCTTCATAGTCAACACCCAGACCGCCGCCGACATCAAAGCATTTGATATTGACACCTAGTTTTGCCAGCTCTACATAAAAACGTGCTGACTCGCGCACTCCGGTAGAAATATCACGGATGTTCGCCATCTGTGAACCGAGGTGGAAATGCAGCAACTGCAGACTGTCCAGACGGCCGGCATTACGCATGATCTCAACCAGTTGCAGTACCTGGGTGGCTGACAGACCAAATTTCGATTTTTCCCCCCCGCTTGACTGCCACTTACCTGAGCCCTGAGAAGCAAGCCGCGCGCGGATACCGAGCCGCGGGGTGACGTTCAGACGTTCGGCTTCTTCCAGCACCAGCCGTACCTCGGTCATTTTCTCGATCACCAGGTAGACTTTATGTCCCAGCTTTTCGCCAATCAGCGCCAGACGAATGTACTCACGGTCTTTATAGCCGTTACAGACAATAACCGAGCGAGTTTGTCCGGCATGGGCCAGTACTGCCATCAGTTCAGCTTTTGAACCTGCTTCCAGTCCCAGCGGTTCGCCGGAGTTAATCAGTGATTCAATGACGCGTTTATGCTGGTTAACCTTGATCGGATAAACCAGGAAGTAATCTCCGCGATAGCCAAAAGACTCACGCGCCCGTTTAAACGCGGCGTTGATGGAACGCAGACGGTGCTGCAGGATTTGCGGAAAGCAAAACAGTGCCGGCAGGCGCTGTCCCTGAGCTTCGCGCTCTTTTACCAGTTTTGCCAGGTCAACCCGGACGTCTGGTTTATCCGGATCGGGGCAGACACTGATATGACCCAGTTCATTGACGTCATAATAGTTGTTCCCCCACCAGGCGATGTTATAGGTTTTCAACATCCGGCTGGCTTGCTGGTCATTGATTGCCACTTCCTGCATAGAACGCAGAACCCCATGTTCGCCTGCTGACGAACCCTTAATAGTCTTCATGTCGTCAGACATCGCGAACCTCTATCGTAGATTGAAATGTGAAACAGCTGTTTTCTCTCATGGAGAAATTTCTCCTGACCGAAAGCCTGCTTCATTCACCAGGTATAGCATAGTACACCGGTAACCGGGGCAGCTTCAGGGTAAAACCGGGGACGGAACAGTCTGAGGGTACAACCCGCAGCTGGTACGGCGAAGTCATACCGGACCGGTAGCCGATAATTTAACCCGCACAGGTGTCGGAAAAATTACCGCAGCCGGGGTAACGTCGTCGGGGAAAAGTTTGCAGGACAGCATATAAGGAGACAACAGGAATAACAGAGAGGCAGCCGGGTGCATCGCCACAGGGCAAAGAACCCCCGGAAAATAAGCAAGCCTGGTTCATCAGTTTCATCACCTCCGCTTATGCCACCGGCATACGGAAAACGTTCAGAGAATGGAAATCAGACCGCCATGGCCTGATCTCAGGACCACGCATCTGCTGCGCGCCCCGCAACCTGCTGTCCTGTATGGCAGCAGCGGCTGTTTATAACGCCCATTGCCTGAAAAAGCAAAGAATTACTGGCTGAAACCAGTACAGTGTTCCACTAATTTACATTTAGCAATCCCTTAATCATAAAAAAGGCTGGAATTCAGGCCGGTGACTGCCCTAAAATGGACGTCCGGATGGTTGTCCATCTAAATGATTAATAACCAGGCAGTGTCTTTCCAGTCTGTGCCGTAAAGCACACCTTGTACCGCTCACGGCGTTGTCTGAAGAAGCGAAAGTGAGCATGACTGATGTTCGCCAGGCCGATTGAATTGAAACCAGAGAGTAAGGTAAGGAACAAATGGCAAAACACCTATTTACATCTGAGTCCGTATCAGAAGGGCATCCCGATAAAATTGCTGATCAGATCTCTGATGCAGTCCTGGACGCCATTCTCGAACAGGATCCGAAAGCACGCGTCGCCTGTGAAACCTACGTAAAAACCGGCATGGTTCTGGTTGGCGGTGAAGTCACCACCAGCGCATGGGTAGACATTGAAGACATTACCCGTCAGACCGTACGTGATATCGGCTATATCCACTCCGATATGGGCTTCGACGCGAATTCCTGCGCAGTACTCAGCGCTATCGGTAAACAATCGCCGGATATTAATCAGGGTGTGGACCGTAAAGATCCTCTGGAGCAGGGTGCCGGAGATCAGGGACTGATGTTTGGTTATGCAACCAACGAAACCGATGTTCTGATGCCAGCCCCGGTGACTTATGCACACCGTCTGGTACAGCGTCAGGCTGAAGTCCGTAAAGACGGCTCTCTGCCATGGTTGCGCCCTGATGCAAAAAGCCAGGTCACCTTCCAGTATGACGACGGTAAAATCGTCGGTATCGATGCTGTGGTGCTGTCAACTCAGCATGCGGAAGAGATTGGCCAGAAAGAACTGCAGGAAGCGGTGATGGAAACGATCATCAAACCTGTACTGCCGGAAGAATGGCTGAACAGTTCGACCAAATACTTTATTAACCCGACCGGCCGTTTTGTAATCGGCGGACCAATGGGCGACTGTGGCTTAACCGGCCGTAAAATTATCGTCGATACCTACGGCGGTATGGCTCGTCACGGTGGCGGTGCATTCTCTGGTAAAGACCCGTCAAAAGTTGACCGTTCTGCAGCCTACGCTGCGCGCTATGTCGCGAAAAATATCGTTGCGGCTGGCCTGGCGGATCGCTGTGAAATCCAGGTGTCTTATGCCATCGGTGTGGCTGAACCAACATCAATCATGGTCGAAACCTTTGGTACCGGAAAAGTACCAACCGAAACTCTGACCCTGCTGGTACGTGAGTTCTTCGACCTGCGTCCATATGGTCTGATTCAGATGCTGGACCTGTTACACCCAATCTACCGTGAAACTGCTGCCTATGGTCACTTTGGCCGTGAGCACTTCCCGTGGGAAAAAACCGACAAAGCTGCCGCCTTACGCGACGCTGCCGGTCTGTAATACTCTTTTCAGGGCAGAGTCTTCTGCCCTGTTTTCCTCTGCCCCGTTGCCTTTCGTAAAATGATACCCTTGCCGGTTGCTGATCTTTTATCCATGCATTTTCTTAATAAAATTTCACAAAAAATGTGAACCAGAACCTGTGGTAACGATTACATAGCAATGAGTAAAGAATTCTCAGACTTTTCAGGGTATAACAAATCAATTCAATCGTTAAAAATGGGTTGCTTTGCGCTATCAATGCGGAGCTATAATCTTTATTCTGACTGTCAGGAAAATATTCTTTCCTGTCAGGCCCTGAAACGATAATTCTCGAATTAAATATCTCTTTCAGGGGGTTATCATATGTAACCGATTACATCATTGTGATCTGGCTCACTGATAATTCCGAAGGAATTTCTTAACATTACAACAAGAATGATAGTTAACAGCGGAGGCTAAAATGCCTGGCAACACTCACAAAAGCAGAACCTCAAACAAAATGATGACGTTGTTTGTCTGCTTTCTTGCTGCACTTGCGGGTTTACTGTTTGGTCTGGATATCGGTGTGATTGCCGGGGCCCTGCCTTTCATCGCAAAAGATTTTAATGTGACTGCCCACCAGCAGGAATGGATTGTCAGTTCAATGATGTTTGGTGCCGCTATCGGTGCCATTGGCAGCGGCTGGATGTCGTCTCAGCTGGGCCGGAAAAAAAGCCTGATGGCGGGTGCCATTTTGTTTGTTGCCGGTTCACTCTGTTCAGCGCTGGCAACTGATCCGGAAGTCCTTATCGCGGCCAGGGTATTACTGGGTCTGGCGGTGGGTATTGCATCTTATACCGCCCCGCTGTATCTGTCCGAAATTGCCCCGGAAAAAATCCGTGGCAGTATGATTTCTCTGTACCAGCTGATGATCACCATCGGTATTGTCGGGGCTTATCTGTCGGATACGGCTTTCAGCTACAGCGGCTCATGGCGCTGGATGCTCGGCGTTATCACTATCCCTGCACTGCTGTTACTGGTGGGCGTTTTCTTCCTGCCAAACAGCCCGCGCTGGCTGGCGGCGAAAGGTAATTTTAAAGATGCACAGCGGGTGCTTGATCGTCTGCGTGATACCAGCGAGCAGGCGAAACGCGAACTGGACGAAATTCGTGAAAGCCTGAAAGTTAAACAGACCGGCTGGGCACTCTTCACCTCTAACCCCAACTTCCGCCGTGCGGTTTACCTGGGTGTTCTGTTGCAGGTTATGCAGCAGTTTACCGGGATGAACGTGATTATGTATTACGCGCCGAAGATTTTTGAAATTGCCGGCTTTACTAATACCAGTCAGCAAATGTGGGGGACTGTTATTGTCGGTGGTATTAACGTGCTGGCAACCTTTATCGCTATCGGTCTGGTTGACCGCTGGGGACGTAAACCCACGCTGATCCTTGGCTTTATTGTTATGGCCGTCGGTATGGGGACTCTCGGCGCAATGCTGCATGCCGGAATACACACAGAGGGTGCGCAGTACTTTGCTATTGCGATGCTGTTAATGTTTATTATCGGTTTTGCAATGAGTGCCGGTCCGCTGATTTGGGTATTGTGTTCGGAAATTCAGCCGCTGAAAGGCCGCGATTTCGGGATCACCGTCTCGACTGCCACTAACTGGATTGCCAATATGATTGTCGGTGCCACCTTCCTGACACTGCTTGGCAGCCTGGGGAACGCGGCTACCTTCGGACTCTATGCTGCGCTGAATGTGTTGTTTATTATCCTGACGCTGGTGCTGATTCCGGAAACCAAAAACGTGTCTCTGGAACATATTGAACGTAACCTGATGCAGGGTAAAAAATTACGTAATATTGGTGAGAGAAACTGATTTTTCGATCACTTATCACAGGCGACGGTAACGTCGCCTGTTTTTTTATCTGTCCGCGGAATAATTGTAATCTTCTGTCGCGGCCTTTATGCTGCACCTATGAAAACACCCCGCCTCCCTATTGCCCTGCAGCAGGCCGTTATGCATTCGCTGCGACTGCATTTACAGCGTGCCGGCAGCCACCTGAAACAGACTTTTGCCGAACCGACAATTCTCTACCAGCAACGGGGAACTACCGCCGGCAGCGCCTGGTTACAGCAGTGGGAAATACGCCTTAACCCGGTATTGCTGCTGGAAAATAAACAACCGTTTATTGATGAAGTGGTACCTCATGAGCTGGCTCATCTGCTGGTCTGGAAACAGTTCGGAAAAGTAGCGCCTCACGGTAAAGAATGGAAATGGATGATGGAAACCGTGCTGGGGGTCAGCGCCCGCCGGACGCACCGTTTCAGTACCGACTCGCTGCAAAAGACCTTTGCTTACCACTGCCAGTGCCGTCAGCATCTGCTGACAGTCCGCCGGCATAACCGTGTGCTGCGCGGTGAAACCCGTTATCGCTGTACCGGGTGTGGCGGTGAACTGCTCAGGGGCGAATATCCGCAGTAAGCCTGCGGTTTCACGTTCCGTGCTACAGATATGGCATAATAGCGGTCTGCGCTGCGGTAAAAAAGTCTATCCGGCAGTTGACGTTATCATCACAGCCAGAGACACTGATTATTCATTTATTTTTAATGGCTGACTGCGAGACGTCAGCCCATAACTGGCAGATTTTTCATGCGCGTACCCCGCATTTATCACCCTGAAACCGTAGCAAATAATAGTGAATTTCGCTTAAGCGAAGAGGCGGCCAATCATGTGGGTCGTGTGCTGAGAATGACCAGCGGCCAGGCCCTGGAGATCTTTGATGGCAGTAATCAGGTTTTCAGTGCCACGATTGTCCATGCTGACAAAAAGAGTGTCACGGTACAGGTGACCGAAGGTGTCACAGATGACCGTGAATCGCCGCTGTTTTTACACCTCGGACAGGTGATGTCACGCGGAGAAAAAATGGAGTTTACTATCCAGAAATCTATCGAACTGGGTGTGAACCTGATTACCCCGCTGCTTTCTGAACGCTGTGGCGTCAAACTGGACACTGAGCGTCTGGAAAAAAAACGTCTGCAATGGCAAAAAATCGCCATTGCTGCCTGTGAACAATCAGGCAGAAATATCGTACCGGAAATACGTCCGGTGATGTCCCTGCGTGACTGGTGTACAGAGCCGGAAGCGGGGCTGAAACTTAATCTGCATCCGCGGGCCAGCCAGAGCATAAATACACTGCCGCTGCCTGTCAGCCGTATCCGGATGCTGATAGGCCCGGAAGGCGGACTGACCGCAGAAGAAATTGCCATGGGTTCAGAACAGGGTTTTACTGATATTCTGCTCGGTCCGCGGGTACTGCGTACCGAAACTGCAGCACTGACTGTGCTTACCGCCTTACAGGTCAGATTTGGCGATTTAGGCTAAACAGCCCGGCACCTGCGGTAAAGCCCCTGATATCCTGAACCGGTAAAATCCGTTAATGATAAGGTAGTCATTACTGCCTTCCGAGGAGAGACGAATGATTAAGCTTGGCATAGTGATGGACCCGATTGCGGACATCAATATTAAGAAAGACACCAGTTTTGCAATGCTGCTGGAAGCACAGCGCCGGGGTTATGAAATCCATTATATGGAGATGAATGATCTGCACTTACGGGGCGGCGTTGCCAGCGCACGCAGCCGTGTATTAAGCGTTGAGCAGAATGCTCAGGACTGGTACCGGTTTGACAGTGAGCAGGAAATACCGCTGGCCGATCTGGATGTGATCCTGATGCGTAAAGATCCGCCTTTCGATACAGAATTTATCTATGCCACCTATATTCTGGAACGTGCAGAAGAGCAAGGTACGCTGGTGGTTAATAAACCGCAAAGCCTGCGTGACTGTAATGAAAAACTGTTTACCGCCTGGTTTGCCGGACTGACCCCCGACACACTCGTCACCCGCAGCCAGCAAAAATTGCAGGAGTTCTGGAAAGAACACGGCGATATTATTATGAAACCCCTGGACGGTATGGGTGGCACCTCTATTTTCCGGGTGAAACAGGATGACCCTAACTTTTCGGTGATCTGTGAATCCCTGACACACAACAGCACCACATACTGTATGGCCCAGAACTACCTGCCGGCAATTAAAGAAGGTGATAAGCGTGTTCTGGTGGTGGACGGCGAGCCGGTACCCTACTGCCTGGCGCGGATCCCTAAATCAGGAGAAACCCGCGGTAATCTGGCCGCCGGTGGCCGTGGTGAAGCCCGGCCGTTAAGTGAAAGCGACTGGGAAATAGCCCGCAAAGTTGCACCGGTACTGAAACAAAAAGGATTAATTTTTGTCGGACTGGACATTATCGGCGACCGGCTGACAGAAATTAATGTGACCAGCCCGACCTGTGTCCGTGAAATAGAAGCAGCTTTCCCGATTTCTGTGACCGGGATGCTGATGGATGCTATCGAAAAGCGTCTTGACCGCTAAACTGCGGAGATCCCTTTGACCGGCAGCCTGCGGCTGCCGGATAGACCTTAAAAATAAACCGACAGAGTGAGTATGAATTTACAGCACCATTTTCTGATCGCCATGCCTTCATTACAGGACCCGGTATTTAAACGTTCTGTCATCTATATTTGCGAACATAATGATGAAGGTGCCATGGGATTAATCGTCAATAAGCCGATGGAAAACCTTACCATTGAGGGCGTTCTGGAAAAATTAGATATTACTCCCGAACACCCCGCTGCTGCCGGTACTCTGGAGCACCCGGTGTATAACGGCGGACCGGTGGCCGATGATCGTGGTTTTATTCTGCACTCACCACAGCACAGTTTTGCCTCCAGTATTACTATTTCCGAAGATACGGTGCTGACAACCTCAAAAGACGTACTTGAGTCTTTGGGCAGTGATCAGCAACCCGAAAATATTATAGTGGCACTCGGCTATTGCAGCTGGGAAAAGCAACAGCTGGAAGATGAAATTCTGGAAAATGCCTGGCTGACCGTGCCTGCCAGTGAACAGTTACTGTTCCGGACACCGGTGGCCGATCGCTGGCGTAATGCAGCCAGACCTATCGGGGTGGATATTGTTCAGATGACCAGTGATGCGGGGCATGCCTGATGTCAGGTAAAACCTTACTCGGATTTGACTTCGGTACCAAAAGTATCGGGGTGGCCGTTGGCCAGCAACTTACCGGTACCGCCAGGCCTCTGGCGGCCATAAAAGCCCGCGACGGTGTGCCTGACTGGAACCTGCTGGAAAAACTGCTGAAAGAGTGGCAGCCAGACCTGGTCGTGGTCGGACTGCCCCTGAATATGGACGGCACCGAACAACCACTGACCGCCCGGGCCCGTAAGTTTGCCAACCGTATCCATGGCCGTTTCGGCGTTGCCGTCGAATTACAGGACGAAAGATTAAGTACCGTGGAAGCCCGTGCCGGATTGTTTGAAGCAGGAGGCTACCGCGCACTGACGAAAGGTAACGTCGATTCCGGCTCTGCCGTGATTATTGTCGAAAGCTGGCTGGATCATCATTAAAAACCTGTCACCGATTGCGGCTGTCCTTATGGGTTTATTTTATATTCAGAAAAATATTCAGTATTTAGTGCTACAATATTGTTTTTGTGCAGCATAAAAATGGAGTTTTACCCATGAAAAACCTGTTTAACTGTCTGATCGGTGGCACATTAAGCTGTATTGCCGCTTCAGCCGGAGCCGCCGGGATTCCGGCACAGCTGGATGGCGTTGCCGGAAAAGAGATCACCTTATCGCTGGATGCTAATCCGACTACCGGTTACCAGTGGATGGTCAGCCAGCTTCCTGCCGGGTTGCTGCTGATCCCCGGTGATTATCAGCAGTCAGCAGAATGCAAGCCCGGTATGACCGGCTGCTCCGGTCAGCAGACATTTTATCTGATTGGCCGCAAAGCCGGCACTTCAACACTGAAGATGATCTATGGCAGAACTTTTGATAAATCCGGCTGGCAGGAAAAAAGTATCCGGGTGGTGATTAAACCTTCCCATAACGGATAAGCCGGTGACCGGCGATAGCTAATCAATCCCCTGTTATCGCCTGTCTGTCCCCGCTGAGTAGTCCACCGGTATCAGAGAAGCCCCTGCCCTGCGGTGGCGGAAAACTCTGCATACCGGCTTCCGCACCGGTCTGTATGATCCCCGGCAACTGATGCATTCGCCCTTCACGGATAACACTGGCCACCGCCGGTGTGTTGATTAAAACTTCGAAAACTGCCCGTAACTGTCCGGGCCGGGTGTCGCTTTCTGTCAGCCGCTGGGCAATCACCGCAGATAAACACCCGGCAAGTTGCGCCCTGACCTGGTTCTTTTCAGCCGCCGGAAAGCTGTCTGTCAGGCGTTCTGGTGCCTGCGCTGCTGTCACGGTATGTAAGGTGGACAACACCAGATGGCCGGTTTCTGCCGCCATCAGAGCATGGCGGATGGTCTGGTGGTCGCGTAATTCACCGATCATAATAATATCCGGATCCTGCCTTAAGGCGGCGATTAACCCCTGATGAAATGATGAGAAATCAGCGCCGGCTTGCCGCTGCTGGATCAGGCATCCGGTGCTGTGATGCAGATACTCAACCGGATCTTCGAGGGTAATGATATGCAGCCCGCGGCGGCGGTTAATTTCTGCAATCATTGCCGCCATCGAGGTCGATTTCCCGCAACCGGTCGCCCCGCACACTAAAATCAGTCCGGCCTGTTTTTCGATAAGCCGGTAACTGACTGGCGGTAATCCGAGGCTTTCCATTGACGGGATTTGCGGTCGTAACGGACGTAATGCCAGAGACAGTCCGCTCTGCTGGCGAAAAACACAGACACGCAGCCGCAGGCCACTGGCTAACGTCAGCCCGGCATCACAGTGCCCTTCTCTGTGCAGCAGTTGCTGCTGACTACTGTTCAGCCAGCGCTGACAAAATATTGCGAGTTGTTTTTCACTGATTACCGGCAGGTCCGGAGGCGATACCAGACGCCCCTGACAACGCCACCAGGGTAAATGTCCACAGCAGAGGTGCAGATCAGAGGCATTATGTTTTACACTACGCTCAATAATTTCATCTAACTCCATAAAATAGTCCGGTTATGACTTCCATTCAGCATAATTTACAGCAAGTCCGTGAGCGTATTACCGCGGCTGCCGAAGGTTGCGGCAGAGATCCACAGCAGATCACTCTGCTGGCAGTCAGTAAAACCAAACCTGTGAGCGCTATCCGTGAGGCCTGGCTGGCGGGGCAGCGTTGCTTTGGTGAAAACTATGTACAGGAGGGGGTCGATAAAATTGCCCTGACAACAGATTTAGACGGTCTGGAATGGCACTTTATCGGGCCGCTGCAATCTAATAAAAGCCGTCTGGTTGCCGGACATTTTGACTGGTGCCATACCCTGGATCGTCAGAAACTGGCACAGCGACTGAATGATCAGCGTCCGCCACAGTCTGACCCGCTGAATGTTCTTATCCAGGTGAATATCAGTGACGAAGCGAGCAAATCGGGGATCAGCGTTGCCGAAATTCCTCAGCTTGCCCGCCAGATTGTGGCATTACCCCGTCTGAAATTACGCGGTCTGATGGCCATCCCTGCGCCTTCGGACGATTATCAGTCCCGGCTGGCAGTTTGCCTGCGTATGGCCGAAGCCTTCGCTGTCTTACAGAGCGAACACGCGGGTATTGATACACTATCGCTGGGTATGAGCGATGATATGGATGCTGCCATTGAAGCCGGCAGTACGATGGTACGTATCGGCTCCGCCATTTTTGGTGCCCGCCAGTACCCGCCATCTTCACCCCAATAACTGAGGACACTCATGTACACTCTGACTTTTCTGGTCAAAACGGTTATCGATCTTTACGTCATGGTACTGCTGCTGCGCATCTGGATGCAGTGGGCACGCTGTGATTTTTATAATCCGCTGGCACAGTTTATCGTTAAACTGACTCAGCCAGTGATCCGCCCTCTGCGCCGGGTGATCCCCGCTATCGGCCCTGTCGATACCGCCTCCTTATTACTGGCTCTGGTGCTGACTATTATTAAATTCCCGCTGCTGATGCTGGTTCAGTCAGGCAGCTTCGCTATCGGGCTGGATAATGTACTGATTGGCGTGCTATCTCTGCTGAAAGCTGCCGGTAACCTGATTTTCTGGGTGATCCTGATCCGTTCTCTGATGAGCTGGGTCAGCCAGGGCCGCAGCCCGATTGATTATGTACTGGTGCAGCTGACGGAACCTCTGATGTCCCCTGTGCGCCGTATTCTGCCGGCGATGGGCGGGATCGATTTTTCCGCTATGGTCGTGGTGTTGATCCTCTACGGACTGAATTTTCTCGGAATGGATCTGTTTCCGGGACTCTGGTATCTGCTGTAATTCTGAGGATTGAATTGATTATGCAAAAAGTTGTACTGGCGACCGGTAACCCCGGAAAAGTGCGTGAACTGGCCGCCCCGCTGGCAGAGTTCGGGATGGAGATCGTCGCCCAGACCGACCTCGGCGTGGAGTCTGCAGAAGAGACCGGCCTGACCTTTATCGAAAATGCTCTGTTAAAAGCCCGCCACGCTTCGCGGCTCACCGGGCTGCCGGCAATTGCTGATGACTCCGGGCTGGCGACCGATGCGCTGGGCGGCGCACCGGGTATCTGGTCTGCCCGCTATGCCGGCAGCGATGCCAGTGATCAGCAGAACCTGGAAAAACTGCTTGATGCGATGCAGGATGTCCCGGACGATAAACGCCAGGCCGCATTTCATTGTGTACTGGTCTATCTGCGTCACTGGGATGACCCGACCCCGCTGGTATTCCATGGCTGCTGGCCGGGAATGATCGCCCGTGAAAGTCATGGTGAAGGCGGATTTGGTTATGACCCGGTGTTTTATCTGCCGGCGCTCCGGAAAACTGCGGCAGAGATGACCAAAGCAGAAAAGCTGGCGATCTCTCACCGCGGACAGGCCCTTAAAATGTTACTGGATGCACTGGGTAATGGGTAATCTGCCGCCACTGAGTCTGTATATTCATATTCCCTGGTGTGTACAGAAATGTCCCTACTGTGATTTTAATTCACATGCCCTGAAAGGCGATGTCCCGCATATGGAATATGTGGATCATCTGCTGGCCGATCTGGATACGGATATTGCGCTGACATCCGGCAGGGAAGTCTCCACGATCTTTATCGGCGGGGGGACCCCGAGCCTGTTAAGCAGTGAAGCGATGCAGGCATTACTCGACGGAGTTCGCCAGCGCTTGCCGGTGTCTGCCACTGCAGAAATTACCATGGAAGCTAACCCGGGCACGGTGGAAGCGGATCGTTTCAGTGGTTATCAGCAGGCCGGTGTTAACCGTATTTCTATCGGGGTTCAGAGTTTCAGCAGCAGTAAACTGCAGCGCCTGGGACGGATTCACGGTCCGGACGAAGCCCGACGTGCGGCAAAGCTGGCTGCCGGTCTGGGGCTGCGCAGTTTTAATCTCGACCTGATGCATGGCTTACCTGACCAGTCCCTGGAAGAAGCGCTGGATGACCTGCGTCAGGCAATTGAGCTCTCGCCGCCCCATTTGTCCTGGTATCAGCTGACAATTGAACCGAACACACTGTTTGCCTCCCGGCCTCCGGTTTTGCCGGATGATGATGATCTGTGGGATATTTTCGAGCAGGGACATCAGTTACTGACAGCCGCCGGGTACCAGCAATATGAAACGTCTGCCTATGCACGCCCCGGTATGCAATGTCAGCACAATCTGAACTACTGGCGGTTTGGTGATTATCTGGGCATTGGCTGTGGTGCTCACGGAAAACTGACTCAGCCGGATGGTCAGATTATCCGTACAGTTAAAACCCGTCATCCCCGTGGTTTTATGCGCGGAGAGTATCTGGATAAACGCTATACGGTCGCAGACCAGGAAAAACCGTTCGAATACTTTATGAACCGTTTCCGGTTAGCTGAACCCTGCCCGCAGGAGGAATTTAGTCGTTTTACAGGACTGCCCGTGCAGCAGATTCGTCCGGCACTGGATAAAGCGATTGCCGCCGGATATTTGCAGGAGTCCGCCGGACACTGGCAGGTGACAGAGAAAGGCCGGCTGTTTCTTAACAGCCTGCTGGAGTTATTTCTCGGCCCGGAATAGTAATAAACAGCAGTATCAGGCGAACCTGATACTGCTTACAGACCGCGGGATATCAGTGGCTGACTTGCTGCCAGAGGGATGTGCGTTGTTTTTCCAGCGCCACCACTTTGCCACACACCTGTTTACCGAAGGCCTGGAAATCTTTTTCCTGCTTATCGGCTTCACTGCGGATCGACTGCTGAAGCCCGCCGAGGTTACCCATCAGCGCCTGCAGCGGGTTATCTCCGGACGTTTTAGCGCTCCCCAGTTCATTCAGGCTGTCCTGCAGAATTCCGCCCAGCGCACTCTGTACCAGCTTCTGGCCTTCTGACCTCACCTGGTCGATGGCCTGATGGTGGAACATTACCCCGTCGCTGCGCTGTTCAATAATACGATTCATCTGCTCTTTCAGCTGAGTATCCAGCGTCGCCAGCCGCGTACGCACATGGCTGTCAGCCCCCAGTTTTTCGACGATCACTTTATCCAGCGCAGCTCTGCTGTTTTCCAGCCGCTGACGGGCACCCGAGTCAATCCACGGCAGGTCATTACGCAATGCGTTCTGATAAGAGATCGCCTGCTGACGCAGTGCGTTATCAGTCCGGACCGGCTGACCGTTAAAAGTGATCTCTCCGCGCGGGGTAATTATCATCTGTCCATTGCTGCCGGTGATTTCGACCTGTTGCCCGGTGATGGCAATATCATCCTGCGGTGTAACCGGACATTGATAATCTGCCCTGGCCTGGGCTGCGGCCAGTAACAGCCCGACAGCGATCGCTTTACGTAACATGTATACTCCTTTCTGTCCCGGCAAAGCATCGTTTGCTGTCGGGCGCTATTGACTGACTGATGACTGACTGATTAAAGACGGTCGGTTAACCGCTACAACTTAGTCCCACCAGACGTCAAACAGTTCCGTCACTTTTACATCAGACAAGCCACGCGCTTCCAGCCACTGACGCACGGTTTCGCGGTGCTGTTCGGTACATTTACCGGTTTCCTGCAGACAAACCAGCCCTTCCCACTGCAGATAACCGCTACCGTCATAGGCCAGACCGTTTGGTTCGATCACTTCATTAACGAAAGCATCAAGCGTGGAATCCAGTTCCTGCTCTGAAGTTCCTGCAGCAAAGGTCCAGCTGACAGAAAAACCCAGTTCCTGGAATTCCGCCAGATGCATTTTTTTGCGTAAACGACGACTACGTTGTACTGCCATTATTTAATCCTCTCAAACATCAAATCCCAAACTCCGTGACCAAGACGCTGGCCGCGTTGTTCAAACTTAGTTAACGGACGGCTTTCCGGGCGTGGCACATAATTGCCTGCCGCTGACTGGTTACGATAGCCGGGAATGTTCTGCATCACTTCCAGCATATGCTCTGCATAGTTCTCCCAGTCTGTCGCCATATGGAATACACCGCCCAGTTTCAGCTTGCGTAATACCAGCTCAGCAAAGGGTACCTGAACAATACGACGTTTATTATGACGGGCTTTATGCCACGGGTCCGGGAAAAACAGTTGCACCATCCGCAGTGAATTATCCGGAATCATGGTTTCCAGAACTTCCATCGCATCGTGGCACATTACGCGCAGGTTACTGATGCCGGCCTCATGGGCCGATGCCAGGCAGGCACCGACGCCGGGTGCATGAACCTCAATACCGAAAAAGTTCTGATGAGGGTTTTGCTGCGCCATACTGACCAGCGATGCCCCCATCCCAAAACCGATTTCTAAAACCACCGGGGCTTCACGGCCAAACAGTTCGGAAAAACTGACCGGTTGTGGTGTAAACTCAACCCCCATCTCCGGCCAGTAGTGGTCCAGCGCATGCTGCTGGCCGTTGGTCAGTCGCCCCTGGCGACGGACAAAGCTGCGAATCCGACGTAACGGGCGACCGTTCTCATCAAATTCCGGCGTGATGACATCATTGATCATAGTAATGCCTGTAGGTTGATATTTTAACAAAGACGGGAATTATGCAAACTTCGCTGCCGGAAGCAAGCCTTTGCAATGTTCATGTTTACAGTGTGGCAGGTCTGTGCTGGAATTCCTGCCCTTTGTTAGCTTTTGGTGGAAATTAATCGCGATCATGATGCAATCATCGCAATTTGCGCAATATACACTCGACTGGTACCAGAAATTCGGCCGCAAGACCCTGCCCTGGCAACAGCAAAAAACGCCTTATAACGTCTGGTTATCCGAGGTCATGTTACAACAGACCCAGGTTGCCACGGTGATCCCTTATTTTGAGCGTTTTATGGCCCGTTTCCCGACGGTCAGCGATCTGGCGGCGGCCCCGCTGGATGAAGTCCTGCATCTGTGGACAGGGCTGGGATACTATGCGCGCGCCCGAAACTTACATAAAGCGGCCTGTCAGGTGGTCGATAAACACCACGGAATTTTCCCACACAACTTCGACGATGTCGCAGACTTACCTGGCGTTGGCCGCTCAACAGCCGGGGCGATCCTGTCCTTGTCGCTGGGCCAGCATTATCCCATTCTTGATGGCAATGTAAAACGGGTACTGGCGCGCTGTTATGCCGTAGACGGCTGGCCCGGTAAAAGTGAGGTGGAGAAACGTCTGTGGCAGCTAAGTGAACAGGTGACTCCGGCCTGCGGGGTAAGCCAGTTTAATCAGGCAATGATGGATCTCGGTGCCATGGTATGTACCCGTTCACGGCCTAAGTGTGAGCTGTGTCCGTTACAGTCCGGTTGTATCGCCCATGCCCATCATTCGTGGGAAAAATATCCCGGGAAAAAACCGAAAAAGACACTGCCGGTAAAAACAGCCTGGTTTTTATTGCTGCAAAAGGGTGAAAATGTGCTGTTACAGCAACGGCCTCCGGTGGGGATCTGGGGCGGATTGTACTGTTTCCCGCAGTTTGATAATGAAGAAGGGTTACAGCACTGGCTTGCTGAACAGCGGATTTCAGGCACCGTACAGCAGATGACCGCATTTCGTCATACCTTCAGCCACTTTCATCTGGATATTGTGCCCTGCTATCTTAATCAGCCCCGCTTCGGCTCTCTGATGGATGAAAGCAACAGTCTCTGGTATAACTTAACCCGTGCTCCCGAGGTCGGACTGGCCGCCCCGGTTGAGCGTCTGCTAAACGAACTGAAACACCCGCAACAACTGGTTTTACACTCGCGTAAGCCAAACGAGGAAGAATAATGAGCCGCACAATTTTTTGTACTTATCTGCAACGCGAAGCTGAAGGGCAGGATTTTCAGTTATATCCCGGCGAGCTGGGAAAACGTATTTTCCAGCAAATCTCCAAACCCGCCTGGCAGGAGTGGATGACCAAACAGACGATGCTGATTAATGAGAAAAAACTCAGCATGATGAATCCGGAAGATCGTAAAGTGCTGGAACAGGAAATGGTCAGCTTCCTGTTCGAAGGCAAAGATGTACATATTGAAGGCTATACGCCTCCGGCCCCCTGACAGCGGTTTCCGGCGAAACCTCCCCGACCCACAATCAGCTAAACAGAAAAAATGAAAAAACTGTACCCGCTACTGTTGATTGCTCCGTTACTGGTGTCCTGCTCCGGCCATAAGCCTCCGGCTTTTAATGAGGACTGGGTCAAAGACACCAATGGTTTTGACATTCTGATGGGGCAGTTTGCCCACAATATTGAGAATATCTGGGGGATCAATGAGGTACTGATTGCCGGGCCCAAGGACTATGTAAAATATAGCGATAATTACTATACCCGCAGTCATATCAACTTTGAAAGCGGTAACATTACTATCGAGACCATTGCCGGTACCGATCCGATGGCCAGCCTGCGGCAGGCAATTATCACCACGTTACTGGTGGGCGAGAATCCGGGAAATGTCGATCTTTACTCGGACGCCAACGATATTAAGCTCAGCCAGCAACCTCTGTTATATGGCGAAGTGCTGGATAACACCGGTCGCTCTATCCGCTGGGAAGGCAGGGCCGCCAGTTTTGCTGACTATTTGCTGAAGAATAAACTACAGCGCCGGATGTCCGGACTGCATGTTATCTGGTCTGTCACCATCCCGATGGTGCCTAACCACCTGAACAAGCGGGCGCATAAATATCTGCCGCTGGTGCGTAAGGCTTCTGAACAATACGGTGTCGATTCATCACTGATTCTGGCGATTATGCAGATCGAGTCCAGTTTTAACCCTTATGCCGTCAGTAACTCTGATGCCCTGGGGCTGATGCAGGTAGTGCAGCATACCGCCGGGGTCGATGTGTTCCGTATGAAAGGTAAATGGGGCAAGCCGAGCCGGGGGTATCTGCTGGACCCGGCAAATAATATTGATGCCGGGACTGCCTATTTATCGTTACTGCAAAATACTTATCTGTCAGGGATTAATAACCCGGTATCACGGCGTTACGCCGTAATCACCGCTTATAATGGCGGTGCAGGCAGTGTGTTACGGATCTTTTCGGCCAGTAAAGATCGTGCTTTCACGATTATCAATGGAATGTCGCCGGATCAGGTTTACCAGACTCTGGTCACTAATCACCCGGCGATGGAGTCACGCCGCTATCTGTATAAAGTGAATAACGCCCAGCGCGGTTACTACCGTTATTAAGCGGGTTGCCGGTGGCAGATTCGCCGCCACCGGCAGTCTCAGGCTGTTTTCAGCTATTTTCAGCCAACAGCACCCAGCCATACAGACGCTGAATATTGTCTGCATCCTCACGCATATATACCCCCTGTAATTCAGGTGAGAATCCCGGTAACAGGTTTATCCCGGCCTCCAGTGCCAGGAAATAGCGTTGCACCGCCCCGCCCCACTGCTCTCCGGGGACAACACAGAGTACCCCTGGCGGGTAAGGTAATGCCCCTTCTGCGGCAATCCTGCCTTCAGCGTCGGCCAGTGCGACCAGTTCCGCTTCACCACGCAAATACCGATGATGGGCATGCTGTGCATTCATTCTGACAACCGGCAGGCTTTGCTGACGGAACATCGCTTTCTGTAAATCTTTAACCTGCCAGCTGACACAGAGATCATGCATTTCCTGGCATAATTGCCGCAGAGTATATCCCTGATAACGCTGCTGATATTTACGATAAACCGTCGGCAGGACATCTTCCAGTAAGGCATCCTGCTGAACATGTTGCTCAAACTGCACCAGCATCTCTGTCAGGTGAGCCATTTTCCCGGCACTTTCTGCCGGAGTCAGCAGAAACAGTATCGAGTTCAGGTCACATTTTTCCGGCACAATGCCGTTTTCCCGCAGATAATGGGCCAGTATAGTGGCCGGAATACCGAAATCACTGTATTCCCCGCTGGTAGCATTAATGCCCGGTGTCGTCAGCAGCAATTTACAAGGATCGACCAGATACTGCCCTTCAGCATAACCGGCAAAACCATGCCAGCTGGCCTCAGGTTCAAAACTGAAATAGCGACGATCAGCAGCCAGTGTTTCAGTGGCAATCGTTTCCCAGCGCTGGCCGTCGACCTTTTCCGGCAGAAAAGGTTTGATCATCCGGCAGCGTGACAGGATCTCTTTACGTGCCTCAATCCCCAGCCTGACACATTCCTGCCATAGCCGGCGCCCGGCCTGACCCTGATGCATTCTGGCGTTGACATCCAGTGCCGCGAACAGCGGATAAAACGGGCTGGTCGACGCATGCAGCATAAACGCATTATTTAACCGCTTATGAGGACAGAAGCGTCGCTGACCACGGATATGGTTATCCTTTTTATGGATCTGTGATGTCTGTGAAAACCCTGCCAGCTGTTTATGTACCGACTGGGTGACAAAGATCCCCGGATCATTTTCATTCAGTTCCAGCAGTAAAGGCGAAACGTCGGCCATCATCGGAATAAACTGTTCATAGCCCAGCCAGGCAGAATCAAACAGGATGTAATCACATAAATGACCAATTTTATCCACCACCTGACGGGCGTTATAGACAGTACCGTCATAGGTGCCCAGCTGAATAATCGCCAGCCGGAAAGGTCTCTCCGCCTGCGCCCGCTGTGGTGCCACCTGCTGCAATTGCTTACGCAGGTAATCTTCATCGAAACAGCGGGCATCAATGCCGCCAATAAAACCAAACGGGTTGCGCGCCGCTTCCAGATAGACGGGAGTTGCTCCGGCCTGAATCAGTGCCCCGTGATGGTTGGATTTATGGTTATTACGATCGAATAACACTAAATCACCGGGCGTCAGTAACGCATTAGTGACCACTTTATTGGCGCTGGAAGTACCGTTCAGTACAAAGTAGGTTTTATCTGCATTAAACACCCTGGCGGCAAACTTCTGGGCATCTTTGGCCGACCCTTCATGGATTAACAGATCCCCCAGCCGGACATCCGCATTACACATATCTGAGCGGAAAATATTTTCTCCGAAAAAATCATAAAACTGCCGCCCGGCAGGGTGCTTACGGAAAAATTCACCGCCCTGATGGCCGGGACAGGCAAAAGTACTGTTCTTCATCTCAACATAACGGGTCAGGGTATCGAAGAAAGGCGGCAGTAAAGTCTGCTGGTATTCGCTGGCAGCCTGCTCCAGGGCCATATGCCCTTCTTCATCGGGCTGATATTCCCTGTATTCTGTCCGGTCGCTGATCTGCGGCGCTAATTCACCACCGACAAATACCGGTAAGTTAAACCCGCTGCGTTCCAGCAACGAAAGCAGTGCCTTACTGGCATCCGTGCTGCTCAGCACTACCGCAGCAACATCAGTAAAGTCAGTATCTTCCAGTGCCACCAGCGGACGAGCGGAAACAATTACCGGAATCAGCGCGGCACTGGCCGCAATTTTCATAGGAGTCATAACACAAATCCCCAAAGGTCAAGGATGAGTGGGTGCACAAAGGCACAGCATGGGGACATATCCCCGGCGAATAATGTCAGATATCGGGCTGAGAACAGGGTTCAGTTCAGGGTGATAGACATCAGTAAAATCAGAACCGTTTCTGTTTTTACTCATATCCAGCAGGCAGCCACTGGCAGGCGTCACCGAATGGTAAAGAACAGAGGTTTCCGGCAGGCACCCTTTATCCCGGCAACACAGTGTGTGCGGGTGATAAGATTACGAGCAGAACAGGCAGTAATGTTCACCGTAATATCCTCACGGGGCAGTCGATGGTGGCATAAAATAAACGGCGATTATCATGTCACCTTTCCCCGGCCCAGGCAAGCAACAATATTCAACATCACCAGACAATAAAAACACAAAATATTGATAATAAAGAAGTAAAATGAACAACAGGAAATAAAAAGACATATTTTTTGACTTTATATTCACTGACAGCTGATTTCCTCAGTACCGGCTAAAAAGCCTGATGATACCTCTGGTAGCAGGTATCCGTATCCTGAACCTTGTGCCTGTAAACCATATATTGCGGTAAAAATGGGCTATACCGTCCGGTAAGGACGTTGTTTTGATACGGGGAGATATCTGAAGGTCTGCTCCTCACTCTTCGCAGACTCAGACCCGTACAATCGTCCTGCACAGTGAGTCACTGCTATAAAACTGAGACCGATAATCACACCATTCCTGATCGTATAGTCGATAGCAATAGTGATCACACCGAATAGAATCAGCAACCTGTTTGCCAGGGTAACAGTATCTCCTCAATGGCATCCGCTCCCGGCACTGAACAGATATTCATAAAAGGATTTCGTTTTCCTGTAAATGGCCTGATTTCTATCGATCAGCGGGACTGATATGCTGCATTATGTATTTCACAGCTTATCCGCCAGGCTTTCTTTGCCAGGGCGTATACCGTTATCCGGGGGAAATATGTTTCAGGCAATAGTGATCGATAAGGATGAGCAAGGGTATCGGACGACCCTGAGTCAGTTACAGGAAGCACAATTACCACCGGAGACGGTGTTGCTGAAGGTTTTATTTTCCGGCCTTAATTACAAAGATGCTCTGGCGATAGTTAACCGGGCACCGATTGTCCGTCAGTTTCCGATGGTCCCGGGTATCGATTTTACCGGTGAAGTCATCTCCAGCCAGCATCCCCGCTGGCAACCCGGCGATGTAGCGATACTGACAGGCTGGGGAGCGGGTGAACATCACTGGGGCGGTCTGGCAGAAAAGGCCGCCGTCAATGGTGACTGGCTGGTGCCGCTACCCGCTCCTCTGGATCCTGTCAGTGCTATGGCGATCGGTACTGCGGGGCTGACGGCTATGCTGTGTGTGATGGCACTGGAAAAGCACGGCATCACCCCGCAACAGGGAGAGGTACTGGTCACCGGTGCCTGCGGTGGCGTCGGCAGTATTGCCGTCTGGCTGCTGTCGCGGGCCGGTTACCGGATTATTGCCAGCAGCGGCCGGGCGGAAGAAAGCGACTATCTTATCAATACACTCGGTGCCGGGCGGATTATTATGCGGGATACTCTGAATACACAGGGTAAACCTCTGGCAAAAGAGCAATGGGTTGCAGCGATCGATACGGTTGGCAGCTATACGTTAAGTAATGTTCTGGCCGCCACCGCCAGAAACGGTGTAGTCGCGGCCTGTGGCATGGCCCAGGGCCTTGACCTTCCTGCCAGTGTTGCCCCCTTTATTTTGCGGGGGATAACTCTGACGGGTGTCGACAGTGTTATGTGCCCGCTGGCGGTACGGCAACAAGCATGGCAACGGCTGGCGGCCGTCTATGACCATAACAGTTTCGAGAAAATGACCCGAATCATCCCGCTGGCGGCCGCTATCGGCGGGGCCGATGACCTACTTTATGGCCGGGTCCGTGGCCGGCTGGTCGTCGACTGCCGGCCGGAAACGCGGCAGTCAGGTTCAGAATAAATGAATAACTGGCCGCAAAAGGCGGGATAATCAGTGTCCGCACTGACAGCCGGTGAATATCACGTTGTTTAACTGCGCTCTATTCGTCTGGCAGCATCATCCAGAGCATCGATTATTGCATACAGCGTTTCCGTGGATAAAGACGGTTCCGCAAGCCGTGTGTGCAGAGCCATTTTCAGGTTATGGACTGCCCGCTCGATTTGCGGAATGTTGCGGTTCCTGCCGACAATTGCCAGCATTTTCAGACGGGCCGAGATTTCTTCTAATTGTGCTGCACCATCGGTCAGTAACTGCTGCCCGTAACCTGTCAGCTGGTAACTTTTACGCCCCGCGCCGGGATGTTGCGGGACGATGGCATCCATTTCTTCCAGCAACATCAGTGCCGGATAAATAATCCCCGGGCTGGGGGTATATTCTCCGCGGGCCAGATTTTCGACGGCTTTAATCAATTCATATCCATGGGCCGGTTGCTGCTGTAAAAAACTGAGTATCAGTAACCGGATATCTGCAGCATCCAGAATTTTTTCACGCCGGCGACGCTGGAGTAAACCGGATTTAGCAATATTCATGGTAACGGTATCCTTTTCCCCTGCCGGCTGTCAGCAGAGGCTATTATCAGCTTTTGCGGTGCCAGTAAGCCACAGCCCGTACCAGGCCAGGATGGCACTGGCGTTGTTCAGTCAGATAGTCACTGAGTTGTTTTACCGACTCACCTTCACCGGTCAGCCAGATAAAATAATCATCTTCCGGCAGCGGCAATGACCCCAGTTTCTGCCGGCAAAGTTCAAGAGTCCGGGGGCTGATCGCCGGACCGCCAAAACAGGTCAGTTCACTACTGGCTGGTAGTTCCGGCAGATAACTGTTTACCAGCTGCTGATCGGCAAAGGCCAGCAGAAAGAGTTGTTCAGCCGTGGTTTCGGCTAAGCGCCGCTGCACTGCCGGCATTCCGGTTTCATCAAATACCAGTACCTGTACCCGGTAATCCACGGGAATAATCATCGACCCGCGAGGTCCGCCGATTGCCAGCTGGTCACCTGCGGTTGCCTGCTCAGCCCACTGGCTGGCGACACCGCTTTCGTGACGATAAAAATCGAGGGTCAGGCTGGATTTCCCGTCGAAATACAGCGGGGTATAGTCACGGGAGACCGGACGTTCTCCGTCTGGCCAGACTATCCCTTCATCACTGACCTCCGGTAATAACAGCGCTCCGGTTTGCGGGTCGGGGAAGAAAATTTTGCTATGGTCATCAAAGCCTGGCGAATGATAACCGGCCAGTTGCTGGCCGCAAAATGTAATACGCCAGAACTTTCCGGCAATCAGTTGTTTACTCTGTACGGTTATCTGACGAAAACGCAGTTCATTTCTGACCCGTTTTGGCAGAGCGCGCCCTGAAGATAATAATGCAGACATAAAAGATCCCCGTGTAGCTATTTTCCGTTGGTGCCTTTCCGGCAACGGCATGGTTAATGATTCTCATTTGAGATTATATAATCTATCTATGATATATCTTAAGCGCAAGGAAAATACCCTTCAGTCAGGAAAGCCACGGCCCTTCGGGGGATAAATAAATTAAATATTCTTTTAAAATTAATGCGTAATAAACAAACACCCCGGCAACAGATCGCATTTTATGTCTTTTTTCCCGCAGGCCGTTGATCAGGGCGTATCATCCGGCGTCCGGCGTTCAAAATTGTCGCGGTTTTGCTGTATTCGCTGAACATTGTCTTCCAGCCAGTCAGCAAGACCAACCACCTTCTGTTCCGCTTCATGTCCGAGCGGCGTCAGCCAGTACTCAACATGCGGGGGGACCACATCATAAGCTTTACGGGTAATAAAACCATCCTGCTCCATATTACGTAAAGTCTGCGCCAGCATACGTTCACTGACCCCGCCAATTTTTCTGCGCAATTCACTAAAACGTAATACATCCTGTTTAAGTGCCAGCAATACCAGCACACTCCAGCGGCTGGTTATCCTTTTCAGCATATCCCGGGAAGGGCAATTCGAATTCAGTAATTCACCACGCATATATTTCTGATGCAGGTTGTTTGACATTTTCCAGACTAACCTTTTTGTAAGTACTTACTAAAAGTAAGCTTAGCTTTTATAGTACCCATATGTCGCCGTATTTATTAAAAAGAGAGGCTATTATGATCGCTATTACCGGAGCTACCGGCCAGCTGGGCCGGAAAGTTATCCACCAGCTACTGAAAACACTGCCTGCCAGTGAACTGATTGCCCTGGTACGGGATCCTGCGGCCGCTGCGCCACAGTTACCGGCCGGTATCACCCTGCGTGAAGCAGATTACAACCGCGCGGAAACTCTGGCACCGGCATTAAAAGGCGCGGAAAAACTGCTGTTTATCTCTTCCAGCGAAATAGGTCAGCGTGAAGTTCAGCACGGAGCGGTGATTGATGCAGCAAAACAGGCCGGAGTAAAATTTATCGCCTATACCAGCCTGCTGCATGCCGATAGTTCTCCTCTGGGGCTGGCGGCAGAGCACCGGGCGACAGAAGCGCTTCTCGCCCGCTCGGGGATCGATTACGCCCTGCTACGCAACGGCTGGTATAGCGAGAACTATGCAGCCAGTATTGCCCCCGCCCTCAGCCATCACGCCTTTATTGGTGCTGCCGGTGAAGGAAAAATATCTTCAGCTTCACGCCAGGATTATGCCGAGGCTGCCGCGAAGGTTATTACTGACGATAATCAGGCAGGAAAAGTCTATGAGCTGGCCGGTGATGAGAGCTGGACGCTGCAACAGTTCAGTGCAGAAATTGCCCGTCAGAGTGGTGTGGCCGTAGAGTATGTGAACCTGACGGCGGATGCGTTTGCGGCGGCACTGAAACAAGCCGGCCTGCCGGATGCACTGGCTGATCTGCTGGCTGATTCTGATGCCGGGGCCGCGCAGGGTGGTCTGTTTGATGACAGTCATACACTGAGCACGCTGATTGGCCGTCCTGCCACGCCTTTCCGGCAGACCATTAGCGACACCCTGAAATAACCACCACCCTCAAAAAAAACCGCCCTGTATCAGCAGGGCGGGGTTTCATCGCAATATTCAGTCTCTGTCTCTGACAGGCGAATTAATTGCCGGTTTTCTCTGCGATTGATTTTTTGGCATCTGCCGCAGCATCTTTGGTTTTATTCCATGCTTTGGTTGCGCCTTCTTCGGTACTATTGACGGCTTTATGAGTCGTCTCTTTGGTTTTATTCCAGCCTTTCTCAGTACCTTCTTTAGTGTGATTCCAGGCCTTTTGAGATTTTTCTTTCAGGGCATCGCTTTTGCTGTTGCCGCCATTTTTCAGTTTATTAACCGTCTGCTGGTTTTTTTCCTGCAGGCGGTGTTCTGCTTTGTGGGCA
The DNA here is from genome assembly GCF_018257595.1 of Tatumella sp. JGM94. Classification (NCBI taxonomy): domain Bacteria; kingdom Pseudomonadati; phylum Pseudomonadota; class Gammaproteobacteria; order Enterobacterales; family Erwiniaceae; genus Tatumella; species Tatumella sp. JGM94. Next base: position 28,102 of record NZ_JAERJN010000019.1, read on the forward strand.
GCTTCAGTGGTACGGTTGGTTGCCTGCTCTGCCGTCTCAGACGTTTTGTTCTTCAGTTGCTGCGTCTGCTCCTGCAGTTGCTGGCTGGTTGTTTCTGCAAATACATGCGCTGTGAAGAAAGTCATAGAAATTGCTACAGCAGTTAATGTCTTTTTCATCATGGTTTTCCTTGTTTTTGCTTGTGAATTAAACCTAGCAGCCAATAATCTCTCTGGCAAGGCATCCACTTACAATACGGAATTCTCTTACACATTAAGCCGATAAATAGCTATTAATCTGGCTTTTTATCCATTTTTGTCAAAAACAGTCAATTGTTCTCCACAGATACCGACAGGCACTGACGGATAAACTGGCGACCCGCGATGCCGCGAATCCCCGATAACTAATAACATCAACTTATCTTTATCCGTCCTGAGGAGAATTTTTGCCGTACCAACAAAAGATGCATTTGATTTGCATCAATGTGCTGTTTGCGGTGCCGTCGTAGAGTCAGCGTTCAATAATTGCGGTGAGGCCATAATGAGTAATATCAGACTCTGTGTGATTGGTAACGGGATGGTGGGCCATCGGTTTATTGAAGAGTTAATCGACAAAAATCCCGCCGGTAATTTTGAGATAACGGTTTTCTGTGAAGAACCCCGCGTAGCTTATGACCGTGTTCACCTCTCCTCTTATTTCTCACACCACACAGCAGAAGATTTATCACTGGTTCGTGAAGGCTTTTATCAGAAATACCAGATCAGAGTACTGATCGGAGAGAGGGCCTTAACTGTCGACCGGCAGCGCAGAGAAGTCAGTTCCGGTCAGGGGCGTATTGTCGGTTATGACAAACTGATTATCGCCACCGGCTCACGACCATGGATCCCGCCGATTAAAGGCAGTGATACCCCTGATTGTTTTGTTTACCGGACCATAGAAGATCTTAACGCCATCGAAGCCTGTGCATTACGCAGCAAGCGTGGTGCCGTTATCGGTGGCGGGCTGCTTGGCCTTGAGGCCGCCGGGGCCTTAAAAAACCTCGGGACCGAAACCCATGTTATAGAATTCGCGCCAGTACTGATGGCGGAACAGATTGATCCTATGGGCGGCGAGCTGTTACGTAAAAAGATAGAACGGCTCGGCGTGACAGTGCATACGGGTAAAAATACCCGACAGATTGTCCAGCAGGGAGAGCAGGCACGAAAAACCCTGTTGTTTGCTGATGACACTCAGCTGGAAGTCGATTTTATTGTATTTTCTACCGGCATCCGTCCTCAGGACAGTCTTGCAAGACAATGCGGGCTGGCTGTCGCCGAAAAAGGCGGTATCCTGATTAATGACCACTGCCAGACCAGTGATCCTGATATTTATGCCATCGGTGAATGTGCCTGCTGGAATACACATGTCTACGGGCTGGTAGCCCCCGGTTATAAAATGGCACGGGTGGCTGCTGAGCATTTAACCGGTCATCCGGCGGTCTTCAGTGGTGCGGATATGAGTGCCAAACTGAAATTACTCGGCGTGGATGTTGGCGGGATCGGCGATGCGCACGGCAGAACAGTGGGCAGCCAGAGTTTTGTCTATCTTGATGAGATAAAAGAAGTCTATAAACGGCTGATTGTCAGCGAAGACTGCCGCCATTTACTGGGTGCTGTGCTGGTCGGAGATACCTCCGACTACAGTAATTTGTTACAACTGATGCTGAATGATATCGAACTGCCGGAGAACCCCGGTCAGTTGATCCTTCCGCCGGCCACTGGCGGAGATACTCCGGCGATGGGCGTTGATAAATTGCCCGACAGCGCACAAATCTGCTCCTGTTTCGATGTTACCAAAGGTGCCCTGATTAAAGCCATTGAACAGGGTTGCCATACGGTCGCGGCGCTGAAAGCCGCCACCAAAGCAGGTACCGGCTGCGGAGGCTGTGTCCCGCTGCTAACCCGGGTATTGAATAGCGAACTGTCACGCCAGGGTATTGAAATTAATAATCACCTGTGCGAACACTTCCCCCACTCCCGCCAGGAGTTATTTCATTTGATTCGGGTCGGTCAGATAACCACTTTTGACGGCTTGCTGAGCAAGTATGGTCGCGGTTACGGCTGTGAGGTATGTAAACCCGTGATTGCCAGCCTGCTGGCTTCCGCCTGGAATGACTATATTCTGCAACCAGAGTTAGTTCCGTTACAGGACTCCAACGATAATTTCCTCGCAAATATACAGAAAGATGGCACTTATTCTGTTATCCCGCGGACTGCAGGCGGAGAAATCACACCACGGCAATTACAGGCTCTGGGCGATATTGCCAGTGAGTTCAGGTTATATACCAAAATTACCGGTTCACAGCGTATCGCCCTGTTCGGGGTGCAGCAAGACGATTTGCCGGCGATCTGGACACAGCTGATCGCCGCAGGCTTCGAAAGTGGCCATGCTTATGCCAAAGCGCTGCGTATGGCGAAAACCTGTGTCGGTAGCCGCTGGTGCCGTTTCGGTGTCGGTGACAGTACCTCGCTCGGTGTGATGCTGGAGAACCGTTATAAAGGCATTCGTACCCCGCATAAAATGAAATTCGGGGTATCTGGCTGTACCCGTGAATGTGCAGAGGCCCAGAGTAAAGATGTCGGCGTTATTGCCACCGAAAAAGGATGGAACCTGTATGTGTGCGGTAATGGCGGGATGAAACCACGCCATGCCGATTTACTGGCCGCCGACCTGGATCAACAGACACTGGTCCGCTATATCGACCGGTTTATGATGTTCTATCTGCGTACTGCCGATAAATTGCAACGTACCTCGGTCTGGCTGGAAAACCTGCAGGGCGGGATCGGCTATCTGAAAAAAGTAATTATTAATGATGAACTGAATATTGCTGAGCAGTCTGAGGCGGATCTGCAGTTACTGAGAGACCGTTTCAACTGTGAATGGAAAGAAACACTGCGCCGGCCAGAGGCACAGCTACGTTTCCATCACTTCGTCAACAGTGCCCGGCGGGACATGCTGGTACAAATGGTGCCGGAGGGACAACAGCATCGGCCAGCGACTGTCAGTGAACGTATTCCCGTTGTTATTCAGGAGGAACAGCCATGAGTTGCTGGACTAACATATGTCAGCTGGATGATATCCTGCCGGCGACCGGAGTCTGTGCACTGTTAAATGACCAGCAAATTGCCCTGTTCCGTCCCTCAGCAGACCCGCAGGTCTTTGCTATCAGTAATATCGACCCTTTTTTCGGGGCCAGTGTACTGAGCAGAGGGATTATCGCAGAGCATGAAAGGGAGTTATGGGTCGCCAGTCCGCTGAAAAAACAGCATTTTCGTCTGCGGGATGGCTGGTGTCTGGAAGATGAAAATTACTCAGTGGCAGCCTACCCTGTCAGAGTTGAACAGGGGGTCGTCCAGTTACAGCCTTGTGGCACCGTGGCAGCCGGCCACGGAGTACTGGCCGGGTAACGGGCGATGCACCTTTCCCTGGTATGCCATCTCCGCCAGCGTCTCTGCCTGGTCGCCGGAGGAAATCACCTCGCAGAAACCAGAGTGCATCAGTTACTGCAGGCCGGTGCGGATATTTTAGTCTGTGCCTCTGAGCTTACTCCCGGGCTGTCGGCTCTGGCAGAGCAACAGCAGATCCGCTGGAATCAGGGCCGTTATCACTCCGGTCTGCTTAAGGGCTGCTGGCTGGTGGTCGCGACCACCAGCGATCAAACACTGAATAACCAAATCAGCCGCGAAACCAATAGCGCGCAGATATTCTGCGAAATCAGCCAGCAACAGGGATCATCCGCCGTCCTGCAGACAACGGCAACGGTACTTCCGCCGGAAATGAATATACCGTCACCGGGGGCCGGAGAAGTTGCCCTGGTCGGTGCCGGCCCCGGAGATGCCGGATTACTGACACTTAAAGCCCTGTCCTGTCTGCAACAGGCTGATGTGGTACTGGCTGACCGCCTGGTTTCTGACGATATCCGGGCATTAATCTGCCCGGCGACAGAATATATCAGTGTCGGAAAACAGTGTGGCCGGCATTCCACTACCCAGCAACAGATCAATCAGTTACTGATCTCGCAGGCGCAGTCAGGAAAGCGCGTCGTGCGGTTAAAAGGCGGTGACCCGCTGATTTTTGGCCGTGGCGGAGAAGAACTCGAGGCTCTGGCTGCTGCGGGGATCCGTTTTTCGGTAGTCCCCGGCATCACCGCAGCCAGCGGATGCGCCGCATATGCCGGGATTCCCCTAACTCATCGTGATTATGCTGACAGCCTCCGCCTGATTACCGGCCATACAAAACATGCCGCCAGTCCGCCGTTCCTGTCGGGTATTTCGCCGTCGCAGACCACTGTTTTTTATATGGGATTACAACAGGCCGGTGATATTTATCAGCAACTGACCGCAGCCGGAGTCAGTGATCAGACGCCGGTTGCCGTCATCGGGAAGGGCACCCGCAGAGAGCAAAAGGTCAGTGTCGGGATCCTCCATGAGTTACAACAATTATGTAAAGATGCAGCCAGCCCGGCACTTATTATTGTCGGCGAGGTTGTCCGTTTACAGCATTCACTTAACTGGTTTTCTGCCGGGCAGAATTTAATTTAAATTAACAAACAAAATAACATATTAATTTAATTAAACATTTACTCTTTAAATTTATTTCCTGCCAATACGTTACTCAATAGTGAACAGTAAATAGTGAATAAAGTCGTAAAAAAATATATTTATTCACTGATGGTTCCTGAACAAAACCTGTCCGGGATCAATCAGTACCTGCTGAAAGTCAGGATAAAATCCGTCATGTAATAAAAGCGATAACAAAATATATCCTCAGATAACAATGATAATTATTAACTACTTATATTTAAACCATTAATTAACTCGGTCATTACCTGAAACCGGTAATTTCATCCACCTTCAACACTGGACCTGGCTATGTCGTTAACCAACCAACGTTCCGGGCTTTTACAGCAATGGGAACCTGAAAACCCTCAGTTCTGGGAGCAGTACGGAAAGAAAATAGCGCAACGTAACCTGTGGATTTCGGTCTTTGCCTTATTACTTTCTTTCTGTGTCTGGATGTTATTCAGTGCGGTATCCATTAATCTGAATAAAGCCGGTTTTAATTTTACTACTGACCAGCTTTTCATGTTAACAGCACTGCCTGCATTATCCGGGGCCATTCTGCGGGTACCCTACTCTTTTATGGTGCCATTAATCGGTGGACGTAAATGGACCGCAATTTCCACCATCATCCTGGTGATCCCCTGCATCTGGTTAGGATTGGCTGTGCAGGATACGACCACCGGTTATTCAACCTTTATTGTTATCTCTCTGCTGTGCGGCTTTGCCGGGGCTAACTTTGCGTCGAGCATGGGCAACATCAGTTTTTTCTTCCCGAAAACCCGTCAGGGCAGCGCGCTGGGGATTAATGGCGGGCTTGGTAACCTGGGTGTCAGTGTTATGCAGCTGGTCGCGCCGCTGGTTCTGGTTGTACCGTTATTCAGCCTGCTCGGTACCCACGGAGTACAGCAGGCTGACGGTAGTGTCCTTTTTCTGGCGAATGCGGCCCTGTTCTGGGTCCCGCTGTTGATCCTCGCAACCCTCGCCGCATGGTTCGGGATGAATGATGTTCCGTGTACTCAGATGTCGGTACGGCAGCAATTACCGGTACTGAAACGCGGTCATATGTGGTTGCTCAGCCTGTTATATCTGACCACCTTTGGTTCTTTTATTGGCTTCTCTGCGGGGTTTGCCATGCTGGCAAAAACCCAGTTCCCGGGGATTGATATCCTGAAACTGGCATTTTTTGGCCCCTTTATCGGTGCCCTGGCCCGTTCCTTCGGCGGGATGATTTCCGATAAGTTTGGTGGTGTACGGGTAACACTGATCAATTATGTTTTTATGGTTATATTCTGCGGCTTACTGTTCCTTACCCTGCCAGACACTACCCCGGGCTCAGGCAATTTCACGGCTTTCTACGCTGTATTTATGGGGTTGTTCCTGACCGCCGGACTAGGCAGTGGTTCCACTTTCCAGATGATTGCGGTGATCTTCCGTCAGCTGACTATCAGCAAATCGCTCAAAGAAGGTGCCAGTCAGCCAGAAGCACAACAGATGGCCGTGACTGAAACTGCCTCCGCGCTGGGCTTTATCTCTGCGATTGGTGCCTTTGGCGGGTTCTTTATTCCCAAGGCGTTCGGCACCTCCCTGGACCTGACTGGCTCTCCGGTAGGGGCAATGAAAATCTTTCTGGTCTTTTACATTATCTGTCTGCTGGTTACCGGACTGGTATACGGCCGTAAAAAACCGGCGAAAGGATAATTGCGGAGCTCCGGCCTGCCGCCAGATCAACCACCGAATACCTGACAGAGTGATGGCAGAAATACGGTTTCTGCACGGAGAAAAAAATGAGTAAATTACTGGATAAACTCCGCTATTTTAAGCAAAAGGGCAGCACCTTTTCCGACGGCCACGGACAGGAAATGGACAGCAACCGTGACTGGGAAGACGGCTATCGCCAGCGCTGGCAGCATGACAAAATTGTCCGTTCCACCCACGGCGTAAACTGTACCGGTTCCTGTAGCTGGAAAATTTATGTCAAAAACGGGCTGGTCACCTGGGAAACCCAGCAAACAGACTATCCGCGGACACGCCCTGATTTACCTAACCATGAACCCCGCGGATGTCCGCGGGGTGCCAGTTACTCATGGTATATCTACAGCGCCAACCGGCTAAAATACCCGCTGGTGCGTAAACAGCTTATCCGGTTATGGCGGGAAGCACTGCAGCAATTCAGTGACCCGGTAGAAGCCTGGGACAGTATTGTCCGTGATGAGAAGAAAGCAACCAGCTATAAACAAGCCCGCGGTAAAGGCGGCTTTGTCCGTTCTGACTGGAACGAACTGAACCAGTTGATTGCCGCCGCGAATATCTGGACAGTAAAAAACTATGGCCCTGACCGGGTTGCCGGATTTTCGCCTATTCCGGCCATGTCGATGGTCTCCTATGCGGCGGGTACCCGTTATCTGTCACTGATGGGCGGAACCTGCCTGAGTTTTTATGACTGGTATTGTGATCTGCCTCCGGCATCCCCGATGACCTGGGGAGAGCAGACAGATGTTCCGGAATCTGCTGACTGGTACAACTCGGCGTATATTATCGCCTGGGGGTCCAACGTGCCTCAGACCAGAACCCCGGACGCACACTTTTTTACCGAGGTCCGGTATAAAGGCACTAAAACTGTTGCTATAACCCCTGATTATGCAGAAGTGGCTAAACTCAGTGACCACTGGCTGGCACCTAAGCAGGGTACTGATGCCGCACTGGCAATGGCTATGGGCCATGTGATCCTTAAAGAATTCCACCTCGATAACCCCAGCGATTACTTTATTAATTACTGCCGCCGTTATACAGATATGCCGATGCTGGTGATGCTGGAAGAGACCGATAAAGGTTATTACAGCGCCGGACGCCTGCTGCGTGCAGCCGATCTGGTGGATAATCTCGGGGAAAGTAATAATCCGGACTGGAAAACCGTGGCTTTTGACAGCGATGGTCAGCTGGTGGTGCCGAACGGCTCTGCCGGTTTCCGCTGGGGGCAAAAGGGGAAATGGAACCTGGAAGCCCGCGCGGCAGGCCAGCAAACAGAATTACGTCTCAGCCTGGCCGAGGGTTACGATCAACTGGCAGAGGTGGCCTTCCCCTATTTTGGCGGTCAGCCATCCCCTTATTTCCGCCATGTCGAACAGTCACCGGTACTGGTGCATAAACTGCCGGTCAGAGAGATTAGTCTGGCGGACGGCCGCCGTGCCAAAGTGGTCAGTGTTTATGACCTGACGCTGGCCAATTACGGTGTCGGCCGGGGGTTCGACGATAGTAATACCGCGGGCAGTTATGATGAAGTAAAAGCCTACTCACCGGCCTGGGCAGAGCAAATTTGCGGGGTGCCCCGTCAGCAGATTATTCGTATTGCCCGCGAGTTTGCCGATACTGCTCACAAAACCCATGGGCGTTCGATGATTATCGTCGGCGCAGGAATGAACCACTGGTATCACATGGATATGAATTACCGTGGTTTAATCAATATGCTGATTTTCTGCGGCTGTGTCGGACAAACCGGTGGCGGCTGGGCCCATTATGTCGGTCAGGAAAAACTGCGGCCGCAAACCGGCTGGCAGCCGCTGGCATTCGCCCTGGACTGGGCTCGTCCGCCACGCCATATGAACAGTACTTCATTTTTCTATAATCACTCTTCTCAGTGGCGTTACGAAAAATTATCGGTCAAAGAGTTGCTGTCTCCGCTGGCAAACCCTCAGGATTTCGCTGGTCAGCTGATCGATTTCAACGTCCGTGCCGAACGTATGGGCTGGCTGCCTTCTTCGCCACAACTTAATACTAACCCGCTGACGATTGCCGCTAAGGCAAAAGAGTCCGGACTTTCCCCGGCGGATTACACGGCCAAAGCGTTACAGCAAGGGGAATTACGCTTTGCCAGCGAACAACCGGATAACGGTAACAACCACCCGCGCAACCTGTTTGTCTGGCGCTCAAATCTGCTGGGTTCTTCGGCGAAAGGCCATGAATATATGCTGCGCTATCTGCTGGGGATCGAGAGCGGTATTCAGGGAAGTGAAACCGTTGCAGATCCGGAGATGTCCCCGCAAGAAGTCGACTGGCAGACACCGGCACGGGAAGGGAAACTGGACCTGCTGGTCACTCTCGATTTCAGAATGTCCAGCACCTGTCTGTTCTCAGATATCGTATTACCTACCGCGACCTGGTATGAAAAAGACGATATGAATACCTCGGATATGCATCCGTTTATTCATCCGTTATCTGCTGCCATTGACCCCGTCTGGGAGTCACGCAGTGACTGGGAAATTTATAAAGATATCGCCAAAACCTTTTCAGCCCTTTGTCCGGGTCACCTCGGCGTGGAAAATGATGTGGTGCTATTGCCTGTTCAGCATGACTCTCCGGCAGAAATTGCTCAGCCTTATGACGTGAAACAATGGCATAAAGGGGAATGTGAACTGCAACCGGGCAAAACAGCCCCGCATATCATGCTGGTTGAACGTGATTACCCTGCCCTCAGCGAACGTTTTATGTCAATCGGGCCGTTGATGGAAAAACTGGGCAACGGAGGCAAAGGCATCAGCTGGAACACCGATAAAGAGATCCATCTGCTGCGTCAGCTTAACCATACTCATACCCGCGGAGCAGGCAAAGGTCAGCCACAGCTGAATTCGGCGATTGATGCTGCCGAAATGATCCTGACTCTGGCCCCGGAAACCAATGGGCAGGTGGCAGTAAAAGCATGGCAGGCCCTCGGTGAAATTACCGGCCGGGACCATACCCACCTTGCCCTGCCAAAACAGGAAGAAAAAATCCGCTTCCGCGACATTCAGGCACAGCCCCGTAAAATTATTTCCAGCCCGACATGGTCAGGACTGGAAGATGAACATGTTTCCTACAACGCCTGTTATACCAATGTTCATGAGTTAATTCCGTGGCGGACGCTGACCGGACGTCAGCAGCTTTACCAGGACCATCCGTGGATGCGGGGCTTCGGTGAAAGCCTGGTCAGTTACCGGCCACCGGTCAATACCCGCAGCGTCGAGCAAATGAGTCATATTCCGTCCAATGGTTACCCGGAGAAAATACTCAATTTCCTGACGCCACACCAGAAATGGGGCATTCACTCAACTTATAGCGAAAACCTGCTGATGCTGACACTGTCGCGTGGCGGGCCAATTGTCTGGATGAGTGAAGATGATGCCAGAGAAATGGGTATCGCTGATAACGACTGGATTGAGGCGTTTAACAGCAACGGTGCACTGACTGCAAGGGCGGTCGTCAGTCAGCGGGTACCTGCGGGTATGACCATGATGTATCACGCCCAGGAACGTATCACCAATATTCCCGGCTCTGAAGTCACCGGTATGCGTGGCGGGATCCATAACTCAGTGACCCGTATCAGTCCCAAACCCACCCATATGATTGGTGGCTATGTGCATCAAAGCTACGGATTCAATTATTACGGTACCGTCGGTTCTAACCGTGATGAATTTATCATTGTCCGCAAAATGAAAAATATTCTCTGGCTGGATGACGAAGGCCGGGATCAGGTCCAGGAGGCTCAAAAATGAAAATACGTTCCCAGGTAGGCATGGTGCTTAACCTCGATAAATGTATTGGCTGTCATACCTGTTCTGTGACCTGTAAAAATGTCTGGACCAGCCGTGAAGGCATGGAATATGCCTGGTTTAATAATGTCGAAAGTAAACCGGGGATCGGTTACCCCGCGGCCTGGGAAGACCAGGAAAAGTGGCAGGGCGGCTGGATACGTAAAATCAGCGGACGACTGGTGCCGCGGCTGGGTAATAAAGCCGGGGTACTGAGCAAGATTTTTGCTAACCCGGTGGTGCCGGGTATTGATGATTACTACGAACCTTTTACCTTTGATTATCAGCACCTGCACAACGCGCCTTCCGGCAAACATCAGCCGACCGCCCGTCCCCGCTCGCTGATCAGCGGAGAGCGTATGGATAAGATCACTTCCGGGCCTAACTGGGAAGAGATCCTTGGCGGGGAATTTGAAAAACGTTCAGCGGATCAGAACTTCGCGCGGATGGAAAAACAGATTTACGGCCAGTTTGAACATACCTTTATGATGTATATGCCCCGGCTGTGCGAGCACTGTCTGAACCCTGCCTGTGTGGCGACCTGTCCGAGCGGTGCAATTTATAAACGTGAAGAAGACGGCATTGTTCTTATCGATCAGGACCGCTGTCGTGGCTGGCGTTTATGTATCAGTGGCTGCCCGTATAAAAAAATCTACTTTAACTGGAAAAGTGGCAAGTCTGAAAAATGTATTTTCTGCTATCCGCGTATCGAAGCCGGTATGCCAACCGTATGCTCGGAAACCTGTGTCGGACGGATCCGTTATCTGGGTGTATTACTCTATGATGCCGACAAGATCCTCGACGCCGCCAGCACAGAGAGCGATCAGGATCTTTATCAGCGACAAACAGAGGTTTTCCTCGACCCCAATGATCCACAGGTGATCCGCGAAGCCCTGCAACAGGGGATCCCGCAGAATGTACTGGATGCTGCCCGCCACTCACCGGTCTGGAAACTGGCAATGGACTGGAAGCTGGCGTTACCTCTGCATCCTGAATATCGCACCCTGCCAATGGTCTGGTATGTGCCGCCATTATCCCCGATTCAGTCCGCTGTCGAGGCCGGTGCTCTCAGTTCAGAAGCAGTCTTACCTGCTGTTGAAGAGCTGCGTATCCCGCTGCAGTATCTCGCTAATATGCTGACCGCAGGCGATACCGGGCCGGTACTGTCGGCACTGAAACGGATGATGGCAATGCGTCATTTCAAACGCGCACAAACCGTAGAAGGTAAAACAGATACCAGCGCACTGGATGCCGTGGGGCTGACCGCTGAACAGGCCGAAGATATGTACCGTTATCTGGCAATTGCCAACTACGAAGACCGGTTTGTGGTGCCTTCCGGACACCGTGAGCTGGCCGGTGATGCTTTCCCTGAACGTAACGGCTGTGGTTTCAGCTTTGGTGATGGCTGTCATGGCAGCGACAGCCGTTTTAATTTGTTTAATAGCCGCCGGATTGATGCCATCAATGTGTCGGGTAAAACAGGAGATCAGTAATGTCACCTCTGAAACTGATCGCAGTCATGCTCGAGTATCCTTCTCAGGAATTATGGGATGCTGCAGACGAAATTTTGCCGCTGATCGAAGCTGAATGTCCGCAGTTACTGGCCTTCGCCGCTTGTTACCTGCAGGCCCCCCTGTTGGACCGGCAGCAGGAATGGTGCGAAACCTTTGATCGCGGTCGTGCCACCTCAATGCTGATGTTTGAACATGTGCATGCCGAATCCCGCGATCGTGGCCAGGCAATGGTCGATTTGCTGGCACAGTATCAGGCAGCCGGGCTGGAAGCCGGTTGCCGTGAGCTGCCCGACTATCTGCCGGTGTATCTGGAATATCTGTCACTCTGTTCCGCAGAAGACAGCCGTCAGGGATTACTGGATGTCGCCGAAATTCTGGCATTACTCGGCGGCCGTCTGGCACAACGTGGCAGTGACTACCGGTTGTTGTTTGACCAGCTGTTAATGCTGGCAGACAGCCCGTTACGCAGCCACAGCGTGCTGGACAAAATCGCCGGAGAGTCACGCGATGATACGCCACAGGCAATGGATGCAATCTGGGAGGAAGAACAGGTGAAATTTATAGCAGATCCGGCATGTAAAAATGCAGCGGAACAACAATACCGGCAACGCTTTCGCCAGCAGGTCACACCACAATATCTGGATCTCTCTGCAGGAGGTGGCAAATGATCAGCTGGCTGAATACTTTTTTATTTGATCTCTATCCGTACCTGTGTGGTGCCGTTTTCTTAGCCGGTAGCTGGTTACGCTACGACTACGGCCAATATAGCTGGCGGGCGTCTTCCAGCCAGATGCTGGATAAAAAAGGCATGACGCTGGCATCAAACTTGTTTCATATCGGCATTCTCGGCATTTTCTTCGGTCACCTGTTTGGTTTACTGACCCCGCACTGGGTATATGAACCATTTTTATCCATTGCCGCTAAACAAAAAATAGCCATGATGGCCGGGGGCATTTTCGGTATTATGACCGTTGCCGGGGGGGCATTACTGCTGAAACGACGGTTGTATAATCCGCGGATCCGCGCCACTTCTACACGGGCCGATATTCTGATCCTCAGTTTACTGCTGATTCAGGCCTGCCTCGGTCTGATTACCATCCTGTTTTCTGCCCGTCACCCCGACGGTTCAGAGATGATGAAACTGGTTGGCTGGGCCCAGTCTGTTGTGACTTTCAGGGGTAATTCAGCCGCCTTACTGGAAGGTGTGGATATGATTTACCGGGTACACCTGGTACTGGGGATGACACTGTTTTTACTGTTCCCCTTTACCCGGTTGGTACATATCTGGAGTGCGCCGGTCGAATATATTACCCGCCGCTATCAGCTGGTTCGTTCACGCCGCTGAAAATGATGGCAGCGGCATCTTCTGCCGCTGCCCTTGCAGATAATTTATACTGTATCACCAAAAAATAACTGGTATCCCAGGTCAATGCAGCTTGTCTGTTCCGCTAAACGGCCCTGCTTACCCGCCAGTCTGTCCATCAGTAATTCCGTCGCCAGCTGGCCCATCCGGAAACGTGGTGTAATAACACTGGCCAGTTTTTGCTGGTTAGCCTGTCCGATATCCAGCCCGTGAAACCCGGCCACCGCCATCTGTCGGGGAACCGCTATCTGACGGGCCTGACATTCCAGTAATACCCCCATAGCCAGATCATCATTGGTACAGAAAATGGTGTCTGTCTGCGGATACTGCTGCATAATTTTGCGGAACATTCGCTGGCCGAGAGCCATCGACGATATTTCTTTCGGCACAATATGCCTGCCGGTCAGCCCGGCCCCCGTTAACTCCATCTCTACTCCCCGGTAGCGGCAAATATCGCGGGGATCATCCATCGCGCCGAGAAAAACAATCTGTCGCCGGCCTCGGGCAATCAGGTGACGGGTCATTTCTCTGGCAGCCTGAAGGTTATCAAACCCCACCTGTATATCCAGAGCGTCATGACTGATTTCCATTAACTCAGCCACAGGGACTCCCGATGTCCTGATACTGTTTATCGCCGACTGAGTATGCTGCCTGCCGGTCAGGATGAGGGCATCAATATGGTATGACAGCAGTGTAATGATTTTTTGCTGGCCGATCAGCGGATCATAATTATCACTGGCAATGATGGTCTGATAGTTATACTGCGCGGCAACCTGCTGAATACCATCCAGCACATCGGAAAAGAGTTGATTACGGAATGAGGGAATAATAACCCCGAGTGTCCGGCTGCGGGCCCCGGATAAAATATCAGGTAAGCGGTTAGGGATATAGTCATGCCGGCGCATCACAGCATCAATGGCCTGCCTGCTGCGTTCTGAGACCACTTCCGGGTCACGCATATAACGACTGACAGTCATTTTCGTCAGCCCTGCAAGGCTGGCGATATCCTGTAACGACATCCTGCTTTTCTTCATTCCTGTTCCTGTTTAGTCCGAATTATCAGCCAGTATCAGTGTGCCTGATGGTATCCGCAGTAAAAAAACCAGTCCGACGGCCACCAGCAAAGTGATTGCCATAAAAGTATATGATGCTCCCGGCCCGCCGCTGATACCGTTCAGATATCCCACCAGCCATGCGCCAAGAAAAGCCCCTGCCGCCCCGCAGCCGTTGATCAGACCGATGGATATTCCGGCAACATTTTTCGGCAATAACTCGGGGATCAAGGCAAAAAAGGGACCGTAAGGGGCATACATGCAGGCCGCTGCCAGCACCAGCAGACTATAAGATAGCCGGAAAGAATAACTGCCCAGCCACCAGGAACCAAAAAACGTTACAGAGGCAATCAGTAATAATGGCCAGATAAATCGCCGGCGTAATCCTGACTTATCCGATAACCAGGAAACCACCAGCATAGTAATAATCACCGCCAGATAAGGGGCTGCTGACAGCCAGCCGGTCTGTACAATATCAATAACCGCGACCATCCGCAGAATGGAAGGCATCCACATCATAAAACCATAGACACCGATACTCCAGAAAGCATGCAACAGACAAAGTATCACTACATTACGCGATCTCAGTGCCCGCGAGAGATTGCGCATCGGCTGGATCTGTTGCTGCTCTTCGGCCAGTGCCCGGTTCAATGCCTGTTTTTCATCGTCATTCAGCCAGCAGACCTGTTCAGGTTTGTCGCGAACTATCTGCCACCAGACGACGGCCCAGACCAGTGCCGGAACTCCCTCCAGAATAAACATCTGTCGCCAGCCAAAAGCATTGATCAGATATCCGGAAACTATCGACATCCATAACACCGTCACCGGGTTACCCAGTACCAGCAGCGTATTCGCCCGTGAACGCTCTCTGCGGGTAAACCAGTTGCTGATATAAATCAGCATTGCAGGCATAACTGCTGCCTCTGCCCCTCCCAGAATAAACCGGATAATCATCAGCGCCGGTATATCACTCACCAGCCCGGAGGCTGTCGCACACAGCCCCCACAGCAACAGACTGGCAAATACCAGTTTTCGGGCACTGCGCCTGACAGCGTAAATCGTCCCCGGCACCTGAAAAAAAAGATACCCGAGGAAAAACAATGCGCCAATCAGAGAAGATGTACCGGGGCTGATACCTAAGTCCCTTTCGATCCCGGAGGCTGCCGCGAATCCGTAATTTGCCCGATCAAGACAGGCCAGACTGTAGGTTATAAAAATAACCGGCATTAAATACCACCACCGTTTTACCGGCAATTGGCGGGGTGTATTCATCGGAGAGGATCCTGTGTACTGGCGGGGGCAGGGCAAATAACATGCCGGGCAGGCCAAATAATTATCTGCCCGGTCAGTACGCTATACGGAAGCGAGCATTCCGCCATCCACAAATAAAATATGACCGTTAACAAAATCAGAAGCAGGTGCTGACAGGAATACCACCGCCCCTTTCAGCTCTTCCGGTTTACCCCAGCGCGCTGCGGGTGTACGGTGACACAACCAGTCAGAGAACTGCTTATCATTGACCAGCGCTGCCGTCATCTCCGAATCAAAATAGCCGGGGGCAATCCCATTGACCTGAATATTATGCCGGGCGAGTTCAACACACATTCCTTTAGTCAGCATTTTCACCGCCCCTTTAGAGGCCGCATAAGGCGTAATATTATCACGGCCTAATTCACTCTGCATCGAACAGATATTAATAATTTTACCGCGTTTCCGTTCGATCATTTTCCTTGCAACTTGCTGAGAAACAATGAAAACAGACTTCTGATTAACTTCAATAATCCGATCCCATTCTTCAACCGGAAATTCAGTAAAAGGTGCCCGATGCTGGATTCCGGCATTATTTACCAGGATATCCAGCGGCCCGGTTTCTGTTTCAATAGTGGCAATAGCTTGCGCCACAGCAGCAGGATCAGTCACATCAAAAGCACAGGCACTGGCCCGGATCCCGTCAGCCCGTAAATCTGCTACCGCCTTTTCACAGCGCTGCGGGTCGCGGCCGTTAATAATAACCGAGGCACCGTGTTCACCCAGTCCGCGGGCCATCAGCAGCCCCAGCCCCTGAGTTGAGCCGGTGATCAGAGCACGCTTACCGGTTAAATCGAATAAATTATTCATCAGATGACCTCATTTTATGAACTGTTACGCGTAACTTTACCTTCGACCTTTGTCAGGGTAAAAGAGTCTGCCAGACCTTTATCGGGCTTTATTTGTAATCTGTGATCTTTGTCGGATTTATTCGCGACTCCGGTTTACGGCCTTCTCTGCCACTAAACATTTAACCGTCAGCCTTTTTATCCGGCAGAGAGATCCGGCCGGAATCCGTTGGAGCCTGAACCTATGCACCTGTGCCCTCTGGCCAGAGAATGACAAAGATGAATCTGTAAAATGACAAATATTCCCGTGGAAACTACTGTTTATTTGTCCCCCCTTCTATTTAAAAAACCGGAAAGTTTATTTTCATAACTGCTCACTAAAACTGTAATATTCTTATTTTTTGATAATTGACAATAGCTCTATGGAACAGAGCATAAATAACTGACATAATCTGTCGATATTATTCTCAACCGAAGAGTTAATATCAATTAACACAACATACAGTGAGTCTCACTGGCATAATAATGCCCTTTCCCTGCTGCCCTGTCAGGTGACCTTCACCATGGAAAGTAAAATATAAAACTCACTTAAATTCAACCTGATAAATTAAATGTGGTGCTATATGAATAACAAGGAAGTCATTCGTTCCATTGCAATTATAGATACCTGTAATTATACCTGCATTGCGATTAAATCCATATGCCGTTACATTTCAGATAATATATCTATTCATAAATTTTCATCCGTTGAAGAACTGCTTAATCACCCTTCAGCCAACAGCTTTGATTTCATATTTTATGATACCCTGACGACACGTTCGATTGTCATCGATCCGGAAAACGATATTATTCGGATGAAAAAAATGAATCCGGAATGTAAAGTTTGCCTGCTCTCGGTTTTGCATCAGTTTATGAGTATAAAAAATGCAGATTTTGAACTGGATAAACGTCTGTCCCTCGACGATTTTAGCTTTTTCATTCGTATCCTTTGCCGGGAAACGAACGAAAAATGTAAAAGAAATTATAGTGTTATCCTGAAAAATCGCCTGAATCTGAACAAAGAGCAAGTCTCCTTATTACGCGCCTATCTCTATAACCTGAATACCAAAAACATCGCAGAATTACTGAACTGTAACCTGCGAAAAGTCTATTTCTATCGTGAAGGCGCAATCAAAAAAGGAAGCGGGCAGCGTAATTTCTTCCGTTCTATCGGCCGCCTGATTAATCCATAATGCGCTGTCCCTGCCTGACGCAGGCATAATCTCTTTGCAAATACCGGCTGCTGCCAGCCGGTTTGTTCCGGCTTCAGAACAACAATCAGTGACATCTGCGCGGTTTTTACAGTAGTCTGTTCCATTATTACCTGTACCGGTAACTCCGGACCGGTCATTTCCTTTGAGGATATTTTGGATATCAGGCATGAAAAACCAGCGTATCACGTTGCATGATATAGCCTCTCTGGCCGGGGTTACTCCGATGACTGTCAGCCGTTACCTGCGAACACCGGAAAAAGTCACCCCGCAGACATCACAGCGAATCGCTGCCGTTATTAACGAAATCGGCTATCAGCCCGATACAGATAATCCGCAAATATCCGGCCAGGCAACTGCGCGTATCGGGGTGCTGATCCCTTCCTTTCATAACCAGATTTTTCCCAGCCTGCTGGCGGGAGTTGAGGCAGCGCTCAGCAATACGGGGTATAAAACGGTTGTCGTCAGTTACGACTATGATCCGTTACGCGAAGAAGAACAGATAGCGGCTCTGCTGGCAATGCAGATTAAAGGCATTATTCTGACCGAGTCGGTGCATACACTACGTGCCGAAAAATATCTTAAAGCTTCGGGGATCTCGGTCGCAGAAGTGATGGGTAATCAATGTCAGCCAGGCCGGATCTGTGTCGGGTTTGATAATCAACAGGCCGGATTTGATATGACCCGGCTGTTACTGGCGCGGGGTAAAAAACAGATTATCTATTTCGGAGCGATGTCTGATCACAGAGACAGATTGCGCTATTCCGGCTATTGCGAAGCCATGCAGCAAGCCGGACTCCGGCCGGGTCAGATCACCCCGAATAAAATATCATCGGTTTCGGTCGGTAACGGTATGATGGGGGTTGCCAGACAGAAATACCCGCAGGTCGATGGCATACTCTGTACTAACGATGATTTGGCCGTCGGCGTTTTACAGGAATGTTTGCAGGCTGGTATTCAGGTCCCCGCGCAGCTGAGTATTGCCGGTTTTCACGGACTGGAGATAGGTCAGGTTACTCCGTTAAAACTGGCCAGCGTTATTACCCCGCGTTTTGCCATCGGTAAAACTGTGACCGAAATTATGCTCAGAAGCATTGCCGGACAGGAAACACCTGCCCATGTTGACCTCCATTACCAGCTCTCTTGCGGGGAAACGCTTTGATCCTTTCCCGGTTTCACTCCGCTTATCCCGCCGTCTGGCTCACGAACCTTGTAACAGGGTTTTCTAACATGATTATACGTGACCGGGATCCCATAACATCCTTCTGAAATCGCGTTTTATACCCCCTGATAAGCGTTGCAGACAGTCACAGAGCACTGACTTTGCTGACCCTGTTTTCATCGTCCTGAAGAATGATAAAGGGGTTTTATTATGCAGAACACTATCCCCGGCACCCGCTGGTTTCGCGTTATTGTGCCGATCCTGATTGCCTGCATTATGTCGTTTATGGATCGGGTCAATATCAGTTTCGCTCTGCCTGGCGGTATGGAAACTGACCTGGCCATGTCCAGCCAGATGGCCGGCGTTGTCAGTGGCATCTTCTTTATCGGATATCTTTTTTTACAGGTCCCCGGAGGACACATTGCTGTACGTGGCAGCGGAAAACGCTTTATTGCTTATTCGCTGATTGCGTGGGCTGTGGTGTCCGTCGCCACCGGGTTTGTGACTAACCATTATCAGCTGCTGATTTTGCGTTTTATTCTTGGTATTTCCGAAGGCGGAATGCTGCCGGTGGTGCTGACCATGGTCAGTAACTGGTTTCCGGAAAAAGAACTGGGCCGGGCTAATGCATTTGTGATGATGTTTGCCCCGCTGGGCGGTATGGTCACCGCGCCCGTTTCCGGGGCTATTATTGCGATACTGGACTGGCGCTGGTTATTTATTATCGAGGGATTACTGTCTGTCGTGGTTCTGGTCTTCTGGTGGTTTATGATAAGCGACAGGCCCGGGGAAGCCCGCTGGTTACCTGCGGCTGAACGAGAATATCTGTTACGCGAGCTCGCCAGGGAACAGGCCGAGCGTCGGAAACTGAATCCGGTCAGCAATGCGCCGCTGAAAGAGGTATTCCGTAATAAAGGTCTGATGAAACTGGTAGTACTGAACTTTTTCTATCAGACCGGGGACTATGGCTATACCCTGTGGTTGCCAACCATTATTAAGAATCTTACCGGGGCCAGTATCGGTAATGTCGGCATGCTGACCGTATTACCTTTTATTGCTACCCTGCTGGGGATCTACAGTATTTCATACCTCAGCGATAAAACCGGAAAACGCCGCCAATGGGTAATGATATCTCTGTTTTGTTTTGCTGCATCACTGCTGGCGTCGGTAATATTGCGCCAGAACATTATCGCGGCTTATATTGCATTGATCTGTTGCGGATTTTTTCTTAAAGCAGCCACCAGCCCGTTCTGGAGTATTCCGGGGCGTATTGCTTCCGCCGAAGCGGCAGGCAGCGCACGGGGCGTCATTAACGGATTAGGTAACCTCGGCGGGTTCTGCGGGCCTTATCTGGTAGGATTGATGATGTATCTTTACGGGCAGAATACGGCCGTCGTGGTGCTGGCAGCCTCACTGGTGCTCGCAGGCATTATTGCAGCATTACTCCCGGCACAATGTGATCTCCGGCCGGCACCTGCCGCAGACAGTGACCCTTTGCCTCCGCCACTGGCGAATAACAAATAATCCGGTAGTTTCCCCGGCCTGCCATCAGGCCGGGGAAACGGGTCACTGGCTTGTCTTTTTAATGTACCAGCGTAACGAGTTAAAATATAATTGCGGAGACTTAATCACTTTTCCTTCGTCAGCCAGCTGTAATAATACCGCCCTGGTAACATAAATACTGGCATCACAACGGTCAGCTACCTGACGGGTTTTCGGCCAGTATTGTAATTCAGGTAACATCCCCCCCTGCAATGGTTCAGGACAGACATCCAGGCATAATTCGTTTAATGCATGAAGGATTTCCCGTTTTTTATTCTTTCGTAACTTTCTTTCACTGTACATAATTATTCCATTCCATTAGTTTCTGGTTACAAAGGGAGACGTTTTAGTAATTTGTCTCTTAAAAAAACCGAAAGCTTTATCTCAACAAATAAATAAAACACCCATGAACATATGTAGGTCAGCACCAGGCTTACCCATAACAGATTAAACCGGTTTGAAAATGAATCGAAATAGTCCTCACCCAGATATCTCTGCGCGGCAGAAATCACCGTAAAGATAACGGCCATATGTAACAAATAAAGTGAGTAAGATATTTTCCCGGTAAACATCAGCCATCCGGGAACCCGCCGGGATGTTATCTTGCTTAATTTAAGTCCGGACAGGAAAAGAATAAAGCAAGGCAGCGTCATAACATTGGTATGTAAATTCCAGCGTTCACCAAACGGGGCATATAATCCGCCGACGGCAAATAAAAAGAAAACCACAGATCCTGCCATCAGCAGCCAGCAGCCGATGCCTGCAGAAGATGACATCCTGCTGTAAAGCATCGCTGCCAGCAATCCGGCCAGAAAATCAATATTAATTGAATCACTGATCATAAGGATATATTGCTGATAGAAATGCGGATCACTGGCCTGACGCTGTAACAGAGCATCACGGGGCACCAGTAACATTAATGATAAAAAAAGTATGACCAGAAAAAGGTAACGAGAACGGCCACATAACAGCATAACTGCAACCATCAGGTAAAAACAAACTCATAATTCAGCGTCCAGCCATTTTCCAGCAACGGAAAGCCGTAAGCAGGTGACTCTCCGCCATTCAGCGGAATAAAGAATAATGATTTTATCGTCTGGTTAAATAATCCGCTCGCCGGGCGGGTGAACCAGTAATAAATGGCATACCCTGACGTCAGGATTGCATAGGCAGGAAATATTCTAAAACTGCGCCGGATAATATATTTCAAGCTGTTTTTCCATCCGGACTGCAACTGTCTGGTGGTTATCCATACCAGAAAACCGCTGACCATAAAGAAAATATCTACCCCCAGATATCCGCGGCGTAACAGGGTTTGTTCCAAAGGTGAAACAAACCAGCTGTAGTGATAGAAAATAACCGCTAATGCAGCAATAGCCCGATAAACCTGAATAATATCGATATGTTGACGTTCACTGGTCATAGAGATGTCTCTTTATCTGATACTAATGGTGCTGGTGAATAAACAGATGCCTGCGGGCTGACCGCAAGCCATCTGTCTTTATTTACATATCCCAAAGCATGTCGGCTGCCGGTCAGAATGAATAGTTCAGACCGGTGGCATAATTAACCACAGTATTACTGTCGTTGCTGTTACTTAACTGAACTGCTGCGTAGGTACTCAGATTTTTACTTAGAGAAGAGTACATCCCCAGTTTCACTTCCCGCCATTGCCGTGATTTCCCCCCCTCTGTCAGCCGGTAAAATTCCGTTCCGGTACTTTTTAACGAGGCGGTTATTTTGCCCGGCGCAGTCACAGATTCATTACGATAGCTGAGGTGAAGATAGGGGTTTACCGGCAGGTTGCGGGTATCTATCCGCCAGCCTGCTGTAATATTGCGGCGATTCAGTCGCTGATCACCAAACTTCATTGAGGTACTGCTATTGCCTTTTTCGGCATACCCATTGAGCAGCGAACGATCGTAGCTAAAACCCAGCAGAGGGCCAGTGGTAACATTACGATGTAATGCCATATCAAATCCGAGATTAACACTTAACCCGCTGAAGCGGGCGCGGGTTGCAGCCTGTTCTGTTCTGACCGCTTTCCCCAGCGAAACACTGCGTCTGATTTTATTAAAATCAGCACTGCCGCTGCTGAGTTCCAGGTTACCCCATACACCGTTTTCCATCACCAGCTGACTAAACAGGCTCATAGTGGTGCTGTTGTACTGGTATTTGAAGAGATCTGAAGATTTAAAATGTGTATTTCCGGCACTGACCATACCACCGAGGCTGAACCCTTTCACTGGTTGCAGGGAAAAACCGATATGGCCGTTACTGGCAAGCCCGTGTCCGCCAGTCAATAGCGTATTTTCTTTAGCCCTTGCGTATTTACCGCTGTATCCTCCGAAAATACTGACTTTGTCATCGGAGGACATCATCCGTTGTTTTTGTAATTGCGAATCAAGGTATAAACGCCTGTCAGACTGAATATTATTGATCCCCTGATTCAGCCCGGCCACCTGAAACGGCGCATCAATAATCGACATCATATATTCAGCAATCACCCCATGGGCGACCGGGCTGGGGTGAAACCAGTCTGAAAATAAATATACCTGATCATTATAAAATCCCGGGGTATCTTCTTTACAGAAAGGAGCTCCGATACCAATCTGGCACATCGGGACTAAAATATTATCGAAACCATAGGCGGCAGGAGAATCAATGATTTCGGCGAAAAGCCGGTTAACATCAGCAAGAACAATATTTCCCTGCAACCCGCTCAGTCCCTTTTCCACATCATTATTGAACTGCTCAGTCAGTTTATTTTCCATGCTAAGGAATGTACGAAAAATGGCAGAGGTGATCTCAATCGGCACATTCAGCCCATAACTTTCCAGTACCCGTTCAACAGAAGCGGTAACCGCCGCCTGGCGTGCTTCTTCGCCATTAACACTGCCCAGTGAGCGTAGATAGGCGTCCTGTAATGCATACAGACGCGGGAGATCCAGCAGATTTCCGCCAAGGAAAGCCTGAGCAAAACCAAATAACGCGGTCCCCGTCCATGGGCTCATTCCGGCATCAGGAAGGTTAGGTACTACCACCATCCCTGCCCCCGAATCCAGCAGCCGTCGGGCCTGGCTGACGACATCCTGCGGGGCACTGGATAGCAGGTAGTTCTCCCCCTGATTGAATATTTTACTGAAATTAAAGCTCAGTAAGCTGGTTTCCACATCAACTGACAGGTCATTAGCTCCGACCCAGAGAATATATAAGCCATCAGGATTTCCCTGCTGATTATTGTCTTGCAGATACATATCAATTTGCTGACTGGTTTTATAAATCAGAAACGGTGTCTGGCTGGCTGTGGCTCCTGACTGTGCATAATTGGTTCCGCCCTGGGTATAAGGTGGTGAAGTTTCACCTGTGTAAGCCTCTGAGATCAGCTCGTTATACAGTTTACTGTCATATCCCGACAGAAAACGGGTAATAGGCCCGGCAAAACCACCATCACTGATACTGTCCCCGAAGGTATATACTTTATCAAAAGCAACTACCGGAGCAGAAATGGCAAGTGTCGCCGAGATAACACCGGCATGGAGTACACTTTTCATTAAATATCCTTATTTAAATTGAAAGTTTTTGCTTCATTAAAGAATGAAACTGTTAAGTCACTTCAGACTGGCTGATATAAATTATTTTTCCTTTCTCGCTGACAGTAATCGTATCCAGTAACCGCCGGACATTCCCCTGGCAATACAGAGTATAAAGAATAATGACCTGATGACTTTCTCTGCCGCTCAGTTGACCTTCTGCCCGGAACTGTTCAGCAGAGCACAATAAACGGGTCAGATATTCGGTTACCGCTGTAATTCCGGATAACTGCCGGTCTTTTTTTTGCAGAATTACCCGCGAATCAAATACCATTTCAGGATCGATAATCTCTTTTACTGTAAAAATATCGGAATAACAGAAACCGGCAGGCAGCCGTGCTTTCCCGGGTTTACGGAAAGACGAAAACTCTTTAATAGCATGATAATCGTAGAAATTATGGTAACTTCCCTCCTGTAATGACCAGCCAGTAATTTTCATATTCTGCAAAATCATTTCGTTCAGGCATCCGGAAAGATAATACTGCCCGTTGACCATTGCGCCTTTAATAATACTGCGCCTGGCCGCGTTGATAAAAAACTCACCTTTTCTGAAGTAATAAAAACCTGCGATGGCTTCGCGACTGATGGCTCTTTTTTCCGCAACCTCAATAATTCTTCCGTCAGCCTGCTTTCTGATAAATGCCCATTTAGGATGTAATGAAGTAAAGGTCAGCACACCGGCATCGGCCTGTTTCTGGCGAAAATAATCCAGGATGTTATGAATATCACCACTGATATATTGATCGCCGGAAATAATAATCACCTCATCATCAGGATCGATATCATCAACAGCCAGTAAACAGCTGCAAACCGCACCTCCCGTATCACCCTGTAAATGAATTACTTTTCCCTGACCATTACTGACAATAGCGATCATTGAAGATAACTGCAGTGCTTTATCTTTTTGTCCCGGGATAAGGAAGATACGCCGGGTATCTGTCGGTAACCCCGCAACAATCTCCTGCGAATATTCGAACAACGTTTTCTTATCAATTTCGTTAAGGATTTTCGGATAAGAGAATTCAGCGCTCATTTCATATAATGCGCTGCCTCCCAGTGGCGTGATTATTGTCATCATCAGGATTTACCCTCAATTATGTTGATAAAGTTTCTGATATTGCAGTAATTGACATCACTGACTGTATCCACTTTCAGCACATGGGCACCACTCTCTGTGGCGGCACGAACCCCGTTGTCGTTATCTTCCACCACCATACATTGCTCCGGTAGCAGTCCCAGTCTGGCGATAGCTTTCTGATAAATTTCCGGAGAAGGTTTTCCGTAAGTCACATCCTGGTTAGAAAGAAAAAACTCAAAATTAGCCAGCAGATTCGCCCGGGTCAGCATAACTTCGATACTGTCGCGTATGGAGTTTGATGCGACAGCCAGACGATAGCCTTCATGCCGCAACCTGGCTAAAGCAAATTCATGATGAAACACGGGACGGCAATATTGATATACCATTTCCATCGTGTATTGCTGCTTCAGCTGATTGATAAAGCCGTGCAGTGACGGCGGTAATCCTTTCTCTGTACTCAGAATAGACAGCTTATCGCGGGTAGGAAGACCGTCAAATTTAGACAGATGTTCATGACGGGCAATCACCATTCCGAACAGTGCCAGCGCTTTGTTCAGAGCATCATAATGCCAGTCTCTGGCATCAATCAGGACACCATCCATATCAAAAATGATCGCCTGAATCTTATTATTCATCCCACACCTCCCTGGCATTTTCAGGTCTATCGGTACATAACATCAGTTGATCAGTCAGCTCTGATCCGGCCGTAAAATGGCTTAGCTGCTGCCAGTAGTCGCGGTGATCCCGCTGATGTAATTCCGGAGAAACACAGCAGACCTCTGCACCCCGGCGAAGAAAATATTCTATTTTTCGGACATCACATTCACCGGACAAAAAACTATCCAGCCACACGCCCTGTAATTCCCGGAACAGCAGATTTTCGGTTTCAAATTCACTGATCCGCCCATAGGTCTTCACCCCTGCTGCGATATAGCTGTGCATATCAGGAACTGACATATCAAAACAGAAATAATTTTCTATTTTAAAAAATTGCAGATGCTGCCGGATTTCCATCGCCAGCCCGTCAGACTTAATATTCAGCGCCAGCGGCAGGCGATAGTCATAGCTGGCATGTAATTGTAAAAAATCACAAAACAGCAGGCACCCCTGCTGCGCCATATCATGAGAGATCACCAGCTGACCATTAAAATCACGAATATCGGTCTCACAACCAAACCCCTGGCTGAAAGCACGTCTGAATGCCGTAACCGTATTTTTTTCAGCCACCGTTTTCCATAACCCCCGGTGTGATAAAATCTGCATTTCCCCTCCGGTATAACTTTCCCTGTGGTACTGTCCCGGGTCTAGCAACGACGCCCAAAAACTCTGATAGCAACCCCGCGGACAAACGTGATGTGTAACGGCAGAAACTTAATCCATAACATCAGCCGTAATATAAAAATATGCAGCCTTTTTACTTTATGACGTAACTGCTGCACTGTTCCCTGAGAAGGGTTTTCCCCTGGCTGTAATTTTTTCCAGTCATCAAAGCAATACACACTGGAAAGTCCTTTACTTTTATATACCTGATGATGTTTACCCCAGTAAAAATTAAGCATTTCGCTGGAGTAAGGGATAAAGTTATTAATATAATAATTCTCTGATCTTTCCCGCAGCGTTTCAGAGGCGAAACGATTTCCGGGGAACTCCATATTCCCGCTGACCTTTTCAATATACTTAACCCATATGTATTGCTCAGGCACATAACGCATAAGGGTAAATATTGAAAAGCAAAAGCAAACTTCAAACACTGAACTGTCTGCCAGCGGAATGTCAAACAGGTCATATAAGTCCTGCTGATTCCCCGCCAGAAAAATATCACCGGGATGAAACAGATATGGCATATATCCTCTGGCATTGCGGGCAAATACATTACCGTTTATTACCCGATGACGAAATAATGCATAGCCAGGATCTCGTGGGAAGCGGCAGGCGTACTCCTGTCGGTGTTGTAAAATATGCCTGATTTCCGGGCCATTAAGCCGTGAATCAGTGCGTAACTTAACCACCAGTTCATGGCTTGCGCGGCGAATACCTTCCCGCGAAGAAACTATCAGCCGGTTTATATTCGTTACCCAGCGGGCTGTTTTTTGCTGGTATATCAATGGACCGGGATCCTGACTCTCCAGAAGAATAATGTCGTAAGGATTTATCTTTTGTTTTAACTCCCTCCGTAAATCACGCCTGATATTCCATGTGGATAAGATAATTTCATCTTGTGGGAAATTCTTCCGGGTAATGGCTATATTCTCGATAATATCATCACATATCTTATTATTTTCTATAACCCGACCCTGAAAAATTATACTTACTCTCTCCATGATCATCCCCTGATCGAACTGATTTTCTTTTTTACCAATTTAATAAGTTTTTTAAAGTTTTCAGTAATAGTCACCCCGAGAAAAATCATTGATACATTATTCAGCAACGCCCTGTATTCGCCAAAGTGCCGGACCCGAAGGTATCTGGTGCTCATATTAAAAAAAGACCAGAGTTCATTCTTATAGTCTTCATGCTTTGCGGAAACAATAAATACCGTCACACTCCGGTCCGGTCGGGAGTCATCCATCAGCAGAATTTTTATCAGAGTAATCAGATGCTCACGGTAGGTATCATATTCTTTATCATTACTTACCTTAACAAAGATCGCATAGATTTTTGTTTCCAGATCGACAGAGAAATTCTTAACTTTTTCCATATCAAAACCCAGTAACAATACCTGTGATATTTCTCTGTTAAGTTCGGGAATTCTGGTTTGATCATTACCATTTAACCATAGCCCGTATTCTTCTTCGCTGACGCCCTCTACCTGCAGTTCCATCTGTTCTCCGGTCACTTTTTATAGGGTGTACTGTCATTTAATAATCGGGCTACTTCTTTCACAGACATCGGGAAGTAAGCACCCTTATACAGGTACTTCAGGTAGCAGGCCGAAATCCAGGTGCTTATTTTTATTAATGGTGTTTTTTTAATAAACCAGTCATCATTATTTCTGTAAAACGGTGAGTAAAACCATGAATGTGACAACTGGTTATTAAGAATAAAGCTTCCCACCAGTGTGCTTTTCTTAGTTGCAGGACTGGCTGAGGAATTCATTACCCGTAAAATCTGAATCAGTTCATTAGGTGCTATCTCTTCACACAGAATAAGACGACTAAAATCATTGATAAACTCACTGGTCCGGGACAATTTTACTGTAATTTCTTTAATCACATTCTTTATCAGTAAGAACCGGGCAAGTCCGCTCATTCCTGATGAAGATATGGTCTGTAAGACCTGGCGGGTGGCCCCGTACTTACAGGCAAACTGATAAATACGCCCGCGGGCCTGCTCATCTGACAGGCGGAATAACGGTTTTTTTCGCACAAACGGCAGTATTTCCATAATACTGCGGCTCATACGGTTTCTTCCCCGGTAATCTTTTACGGCTACACAACCGTAGTAATGAATCACCGAGCGGGCGTTCATACTCTGGGTCACCGTCAGCGGATTAATGATAGAAGGTATACCATCATCGCTGCAACGTATCCCCTGTTCTATATCTTCATAATCATTCCAGTACAGTTGTTCATTCTGTGGGGAGTGTAGCCAGACTGATTTTTTACACAAATACAGGCTGCCGGTCAGATAATCATGGCCGAACTGGCTTCTGGCCGGATGCTGGTAGCAGTAAAAAAGTTTACTGATCAGTGCGGTATCTTTTTTCGTTACTGTCCGGATATTCAGCTCCCGGGTCAGGTCCTGCTCTATCGTATTGAAATCTGAATATTTTCTTGGAATGAGATTATACTGATCGGCAAAATAGAATGACTGAAAGCCGGTCATCGGATAAAAGTCACCAAAACGCAACACTGCTTCAGAAAAGTTCAGTGGCAGCATCACCCGGTCATGGATAATACACAGATTAGGGAAGCGGGCGGCCTGTGCCAGTGCATTTTTCTTACGGGTAATATGTACCGGCGGAGCAGTAATTTCCTGGCCGATAATCCGGACCTGATCATAAAAAAGAAAATCGGCATGGGGCGTTCCGCACAGGATAATCTCGAATTCCGGCAAATTAAGCTGCAGAATACGTTCCACACAGGCATTAAGAAATGTCGGATCTTCAGGTCCTGTCGGAATACAAAAACTCCACTGTTCCAGCCCCCTGTCCTGCTCTGCCGTCAGCGGGTGCTGCTTGAGATATACCCTGAATCCATCACGGGCTTCAACTTCAGTAAAAGCCCGCTGGTAATAACGACGCTCCAGCAGACTGTCACAAGGGATCTGTTCTTTAATATAAAGACGGGCCCCGACTGGCATCTGATGAGTGATATCCCACAACAGATGGGCATACAGTGAAGAATCGTTCTGCACGTTAATCAGTGCAACATGGTGAATATCTTTTAACAGAAAACGTGAACAGCCATTTACCACGTATTCTTTATCTGCTTTTTTACCTTCAAAGGCAGAAAAACTAATCACCGTCATACGGGTACCCTCTTCGGCTTGCGGAAGATGGCCGCTGTAACAACGATTCAGGACCGGGACCCTGAGTTTTCTGTCATGTCTGTAACGAATAATTCTCATATTTGTTTCCAGCCTGCCCGGTTATCAGAACGATACAGACTGGCGGAAAACCGGCAGGCTACAGAATTTTTGCAAGTCCTCAGGTGTCCCCAGACCATACATGCCGTCCATTTCGCTGCCAATATTAAGGATCCCAAGCCGGGAGTTGCCCTCAGCCAGCATATAGTTATAAACGGGAGCGACATAGAACTCCCCTGCGCTGCGATCATTCTGGCGGATCATCTGTCCGGCAAAATAGCAGAAATCTCTGCCTCTGCGGTAGTTATAGATACCGACTGTCGCCTGATCCGACACAACCTGTTTTTCTACCACCGAAATAACCTGGCCAGAATGATTGCAACATGCATAGGACCACTTAGGATCACTGGCAGTCATCGTCATAATTAATCCATCCAGCTGTTGATCATCCAGCTGCTGTAAATAGTGGTTAATATCGATATCTACCCACTGATCAGAATTGGCAATCATTAACTGGTCATCGTTATTAATAAATTCTTTCGCGGCTAATACTGTACAGGCAGCACCTTCAGTTATCCCTTCTAATGGAATAATCACTGCCCCCGGAGCAGCTGAACTCAGTATTTCGTCTGCAGCATAGTCGGAAATATGTGATTTCTGACAAATAAAAATAAACCGGTGTTCTGCTGCAGGTCGGAGATTATTGATGACGACTTCTATCATCCGTTTATTATTAAGCATGATTAATGGTTTGGGATCCTTATAACCGGCAGAAGAAAAACGACTTCCACGTCCGGCCATGGGTATAACGATATTAATCATACAATCACCTCAGCGCTGTATTTATCATTTTTCACCGCAGGAAGTTTCACCACCAGAGTCGTGGTATTCTCTAACACATTAAAATCTGTTATCTCTTCAGGTAAAATAGTCACAATATCGCCGGAACGGTAATTATTCCCGTTCATCATGACATTCCCTGTGATTATCATCGTTATTTCGGTGGAAATTTTATGATAATGCGCGGGCTCATAATCCCCGGTAACATAGTGTTTCACCGCAACTTCGACATGTTCAGAATAAAACACTGAAGGTTGAAAAGGCCCGACCAGCCAGCCTCTTACCATCTGATCTATATGTTCTTTTTTCATCATTTTACCGGTATCAAAAAGTCCTTGTTATTGTTCCCGGAATACGGCCGGATATCCATAACCTCTTATTTAACTGCCAGGAAAATTGTGCATTAAAATAAGATTTTTTCAGCCCCATTGCTTATACAAGCAGATAATATTTCCTTTTTAATGCTATGTAAACCATCTGTTTTGGGTAAAAAAACCATACTACAACCATGAAGCAGAATAAAAAACTAAAAACATAAACACAAAAAGATTTAGGCGTTGCTATTTTATTTAACTTAAGATAAAAGATCGTTTATTTTAAGTATTCACGTTTTAACAATTGAGATTATTTTTATCATATCCACTATTAAAAACAGTGCTCTGCCGGCAGGATTTATTTACAAGTAAGTCAGAAGAAGTATTTCAGGCTGTGATTATAACTGTAATTATCCTAACAACAATCAGCAGGATGACTTCAGTATTATCCAGAGGTAAATGGGAGAGTAACGTGCTTTGAAAGGAAAAAAACATCGCCACGTAAACAATATTAAAAATAAACATCACCGGCCATATATATATGGCCGGTGATGTTTACTGATCAAAAGCTGTAGGTTATACCAAGATTATAACGCCTGCCGTCAAGTACCGTATCATACACCGAATAATCAATTTCCTTATCGAAGATATTATATACTCCGGCAACTACTGAAAGTTCTTTACTTACATTATACCGGGTGCCTATATCAACAAAACTATAGGAGGGGACGCCCTGTGCCATAGAGGTACGACTGAGATATTCCGAACTTTTACCACGGAAGTTTATCCGGCTCCAGAAAGATAAATCTTCACGGGCCTGCCAGTTCAGCACAGCATTGAACATATGTTCAGGCATTTTGTTTAAGGGTTTACCGGAAAATTGTCCGCTTTTCTGTTCTGAGCGGGTATAAGTATAATTTGCTGTCAGTTGCCAGCCGGTTGCCGGTTGCCAGCCAAATGTCGATTCCACTCCACGCATTGTTGCTTTATCTACATTGACCCTGTCGCTGACAAAATCATAAGAGGTATTACCAATAGTACAGGAGGGTTCGGCACTGCTGTTACAACGGCGAACTTCGGTTATTTTGTCTTTAAAATCCGTATTAAACAAGGTAATACCGGCATTCAGAGTATCACCATTATCCCAGAGTAAGGCGATCTCTTCACTGAGGCTTTTTTCCGGTTTCAGGTCCGGATTACCGACAATAATACCGTTAAGCCGCCCGCCGCCAGTCGTCTGTCCCCAGTTGGCCGAAGACTGACGTAAATCAGGAGAGCGGTAACCGGCAGAAATTCCCCCTTTCAGGATCCACTGGTCACTCAGATGCCAGACACCATACCCCCTCGGAGTCCAGTGTGTTCCGTAATTTTCGTCCTGGTCCATACGCAACCCGCCAGTCAGGCTTAGCCCGCCGGTAATTGCCCATTCATCTTCCGCAAAAATAGCATAGCTCCAGCGAGTCAGCTTATTCAGTCCCTGTGCAGACTGAAGCTGATTACCATTATCCCGTAATTTTTCGTAGCGATACTGTCCCCCCAGCGTAAGAGTATGCTTATCCAGTAATAGCTGGTTCTGGGTATTAAAGGTTGTGTTATAAGATTTCATTTCCCGTACAGGGTTATTCGTTTCTTCCTGTTGCAGGTAGCTGGTCGTATTTAGCGAGTCATAGTAACCATTGTGGGTCAGGGCATAACTGGTATGTTCATAACGATTTTCACTGCGGCTGTTGGGGGTACATCGGGTACCACGACAGGTTTCTATGGCCTTCGATTTCCCCGGGGTGCTGTTCCGGTCCTGTAATTCCCTCGCCATATCAACTGCGAAGCTGTTTCTGTCGTCCGGTGTCAGGGTAAAGGTGGCAGCCCCGTTACGCATCCGCTGCTCATTATAACCATTAAGAATTTTATCTTCCTGCCGCCGGGAGAGTAAACCACTCAGCTTAAGTCCCAGCAGCCCATCAATCAGCGGACCTGAAACATACGCATCGGTCTGGAAAAGATCCCCGGAACGGCTGTTTTCCTGCAATGTGGTATCTGCATGCAGAGATCCACGCCATTTACCGTTGTTATGCGTTTTTTTGGTGATCACATTGATCACCCCCCCCATTGCATCAGAACCATACAGTGATGACATCGGGCCACGGATCACTTCAATTCGTTCGATAGATTCCAGCGGTGGCAGCCAGCCCTGTTCGATACCTGCATTATCACTGTTTGGCCGGGTTCCGCGGGTACTGACCCGTCGCCCGTCCACCAGAAATAAAGTGTATTGGGAAGACATACCACGAATACTGATATCACTGCTGCTGCCTCCCCCGGTAACAACGACTCCGGGCACATCTTTCAGGGCATCGGTAATATCCCGGTATGCCTTATCTTCAATTTGTTGCTTACTGATTACCGAGATGGATGCCGGTGCATCTTGTATTTTCTGTTCGAAACCTGTCGCAGTAACCACCAGCGTTTCTTTATCTGCGGCATCAGCGACAGGGCATACTGCCGTAACCATCACCATAACCAGAGGTCTGACACGAAATGTTGTCATTATCATCAATCCATTTGTTGAATAACATGAGTCATGTTTCACCGGCACCGCAGGAACAAAAATGTAACAATAAATTGCTGCACCGAAGAGCATTTATTGTACGACCATATATATAAATGTAAACATCAATGATAATAAGTATCATTTATATTATTTTTTTTTAAAATAAATCCTTATTTATCATGTTTATGGGTTTGGTGAGGCATTTTCCTTCTATTGGCTAACTGTTAATTTTCTATTAAAAAACAACCTCAGCTGCTCTCCGGAAGTTACATAAGAAAATATTTTTTATTATTAAATGTGATAAAGGTCGCAAAAAAAATTACTGCCGACAGAATATCCACCATCATGGTGTTAATGGTTCGACGCCATGTAAAATACGCAGTACCGTTATCTGCTGTTGCCAGATTCACCGTCCACTCAGGAAAATAATGGGAAATATTCAGCGTCCGAACCCTCATATTCAGCAAATCGCACTATTTGCATTAATGTTTTTACCCGGCCTTAGCTGGTCGAGCTGGGTCAGCAGAACCCCTGCAATGCGGGATCTGTTACAGGCGCCGGTTGAGTCAATGGGATTAATGCTATTCGGCTTTTCCTGCGGCTCTATGGCAGGAATTTTACTGGCAGGTAAACTGATTAACAGTTTCGGTATCCGCAGGATCATGCTATGGGGATACCTTTTGCTGTCTGCCGGTCTGCTGATACTGGCATTCAGTATGGCTATACCGGATATTGTGCTGGCATTTTTTGCACTGGCTGTTTTTGGTTTCGGTGCCGGACTGTCTGATATCACCATCAATATTGAAGCTTCAGCCTTCGAGAGACAGCAGAATAAACCCGTCATGACGATACTTCATGGTTTTTTCAGCGGCGGTACTCTGGCGGGAGCTGTTACCGGAATGCTGATGGCTGCCTTAAACCTGCCACCTCAGTGGCATTTTACGTTAATCGCCGGTCTGCTGTTGGTCTGTATTTTTCCGCTAATCAATCGCCTTGACTGGCAGAGTGAAAAAGAGGCTGCGGAACAACCTCAGTCAGGAAGCTATCAGTCCCAGGTGTTCAACGAACTACGTGATAAGCAATTACTGCTGCTGGGCGTCGTTATTCTGGCGATGGCACTGGCTGAGGGTTCTGCTAATGACTGGGTTCCTTTATTGATGACCGACGGTTATCACTTCAGCCATACTACCGGTACCCTGGTATACGTTGGTTTTACGGCCGGAATGACACTGGGCCGCTTTATCGGTGGCAGCTTTGTACGCCGCTTCGGGCGCGTCCGTATGCTGAGATTCAGTGCTTTATCTGCTGTCAGCGGCTTATTACTGGTGATTTTTTCTTCCGTCCAATGGCTGGCAGCTGTTGCGGTGATATTGTGGGGGATTGGCGCTTCTCTGGGCTTCCCCCTGACGATCTCTGCTGCCGGGGAAGGGAAAAACAGTAACCTGCGGGTCACTATTGCTGCCACACTGGGTTATATTGCTTTTCTGGTCGGCCCGCCCTGCCTCGGGTTTCTCGGCCAGTATGCCGGATTAAGGATGGCAATGCTGCCGGTACTGCTCATGGTTATAATCGCGTTTTTCTGTACTTCGTCGGCAGCATCCCCCCGCCAGGACTGAGCGTTTCCTCTGATAACCGGGACCGGAGAGACTCCCCCGGAACAGAAGTGACTCTGTTCCGGTAAACGCTTTTATTTCAGCGCTTTTGCTGCAGTAATAAGACCATCCAGCCACTCCTGATGACCATTGATCATCGGATTAGGAGTGGTCTTTGCCAGTTCAACAGCCGGCTGCCCGTTCTGAGTTTCCTGGGTAAGAATACGGACACGGTTGCCAGGAAGATCCTCCACCAGCCACGCATGCAGTACATCCAGACGTTCATCACTGCCCGTCTCACCTGACCAGCCATGCCAGGAAACACGAGCAACATCTCCGCTATCTGGTGCACAATATTCCGTGACCTGCGCTTCGACATGGAAGCCAAACGTCTCGAAACTGAAGCGCATATCTGCCGCCAGTTGCGGACCTTTATTGTCATAATACCGTGCGTTGGCGGAATTTTTATAGTAATCCGGCCATCGTGCCGGAGTAGTAAGCAATGGCCAGATATCCCGGGTCGTCAGACCGGATACAATGACTTCATTTGAGCAGTAATTGTCAGTAAAGCCAGGAACAAAACCTTCCGGCCAGTTAATCCCATTCATTTTCATACAATTTTCTCTATATAAGGATGCTACACGTTCCGGTAGCAGACAAATAAAGTATCCTGTCAATGCAGAAATAAGACCAATCACCATTTTTTATTTCTATTATTCTCTGTGGTGATATCTTAATCACAGAATACAAACGGAAGCATTATGCTGTCCGTGAACCGGTCACTTGTTCAGCCCGGCACTGTAGAACTGTATATGACCCGTCACATACAATGTTAAACATAAACCGGGCTTACATGACGAAGAAGCCAATGCACAACGATATCCGTACTGTCGATCTTAATTTACTCAAAACACTTGATGCCCTGTTGGACGAACGCAGCGTAACCCGCGCAGCAGCACGGTTATCACTGACACAACCCGCCGTCAGTGGCATGCTGAACCGCCTGCGGGAATATTTTAATGATCCGCTTTTTACCCGTACACAGCGGGGGATTATCCCGACATTACGGGCACTGGAATTGCAGCAACCAGTGAAAGATATACTCACAGAAATCAGTGGATTACTGCAGCCAAAGACCTTTGACCCGCTAACCGCAGAAATAACCATTAAAATTGCAGCCACTGATTATGCTCTGCGGGCTGTGGTCGTTCCTTTTATAGAAGCGCTGAAGTTACAGGCACCGCATATTCGCGTAGCGGTTCTGCCCGTGAATAATGAGCAACTGGCAGCACAGTTTGAACGCGGGGATATCGATATTGCCCTGGTGACTCCGGAAACTGCGCTGCCCGATTTACATGCCAGACAGCTGTATGGGTAATCCCCCCATTTTTAACGGAGGCGATAAGTAGAATTAGATAAGCGTTGAATATGTTGCATTGGCGTGTAGCCATTCAGTGCCATATTCGGCCGCTCGTGATTATAAAACCATTGCCATCGCGTGGCATAGCTCTGCAATTCATCCAGTGAGGTAAACAGGTGTTGGCCCAGCCAGTCATAGCGCACCGTCCTATTGTAACGTTCTATATAGGCATTTTGCTGCGGATTACCTGGTTGGATAAAGTTAATCTGGATACCTCTTGTATTCGCCCATGATATCAACGTATTACTGGTATATTCCGGTCCGTTATC
>NZ_JAERJN010000001.1:0-218659 GCF_018257595.1 Tatumella sp. JGM94
GCGGGTGCCGTTTGTGCCTCTTTTCTGGCTTTAGCACGGGCAATGGCGGCCGCGACTGCGGCTTTACGCGGGTCTTCTGCCACAGCATTATCTGCAGCGGCTTCTGGCGCTGCCGCAGCGGCGGGTGCCGTTTGTGCTTCTTTTCTGGCTTTAGCACGGGCAATGGCGGCGGCGACTGCGGCTTTACGCGGGTCTTCCGCCACGGCGTTATCTGCAGCAACTTCTGGCGCTGCCGCAGCGGCGGGTGCCGTTTGTGCTTGCTTCCTGGCTCTGGCCTCAGCTTTACGTGTTTCACGTTGTGCTATGGCTGCCGCATTATCAGGTACCGTCCCGGCCTGAACACGGACTTCTTCGCCGGCCGCTGCGGAGCGGGCTTTTACCCGCGCGATAGCCGCAGAAATTTCGCTTTGTTCGCTGGCTGAGACTCTGCGTTTCGCTTCAGCATGTTTTGCTTCACGAGCCTGTTTTTCCCGTTCAAGTCGCTGCTGACGGGCCTCGAAACGAGCTTTAGCTTCCGCTGTCCTGCGGGCTTCGAGATCAATCTGTAACAACTCTGCTTTTTCCTGACGATAATACTGCACCAGCGGAATATTACTCGGGCAGACATAGGCACAGGCACCGCATTCGATACAATCATTCAGGTTATAGGCCCGGGCTTTTTCGTGATCTCCGCCCTGGCAATACCAGTACAGCTGTTGTGGCAACAGCCCGGCAGGGCAGGCATCAGCACAGGCACTGCAACGGATACAGGATTGTTCACTGTCATTGTTACCCATTTCTGCGATGGATGGTGCCAGTAAACAGTTGGTGATTTTCACCATCGGGACATGCAGAGAGGGCAGTGTAAATCCCATCAGCGGGCCACCCATAATCACCATCGGCTGCGGGCTGGCAGTAAAACCGGCCTGTTGCAGCAGGTGGCTGACCGGGGTGCCGATTCGTCCCCAGACATTACGAGGTTGCGCCAGCGCTTCACCGGTCAGGGTGACGACCCGCTCAGTCAGTGGCTCACCATCAATCACTGCCCGTTTTACGGCAAACGCGGTGCCGACGTTTTGCATCAGCACGCCAATATCGGCAGAACGCCCGCCATGAGGAACTTCCCGGCCGGTGAGTATTCTGGTCAGCTGTTTCGCACCGCCGGACGGGTATTTGGTCGGGATAACACGAATAATCAGGTCGTTATCGCCGGCTAATGCTTTTTTCAGGCTACGGATGGCCTCAGGTTTGTTATCTTCTATCCCGATAAGCACCTGATCTGCCTGTAACAGCCAGCGCAGGATCCTGCAGCCGGTCAGTACTTCCTGTGCATAGTCCTGCATCAGACGGTCATCGGCGGTAATATAGGGTTCACATTCAGCAGCGTTAATAATCAGAGTGTTAACGCCCTGTAATCCGCCATTAAGCTTAGTTGCTGTCGGGAATCCGGCGCCACCCAGCCCGGCCACCCCGGCATCATGGATAATACGGATAATTTCACGACGGTCATATTGCTGATAATCGGTCACGGTACGCCGTTCAATCCAGCGGTCTTCACCATCCGGCTGAATAAAAACACAGGGTTCAGACAGGCCGGAAGGGTGTGCCGTAATATGGGGCGCAATAGCTGTCACGGTCCCTGAACTGGGGGCATGTACCGGTAACATCCGGCCATGGCCAAAGGTCAGCGCTTGTCCGCGCAAGACGTGATCACCCGGTTGTACCAGCAGTTCACCTTCCTGGCCGAGATGCTGCTTTAACGGGATAATAAACTGTTCAGGTAAGGGTAAGCCCGCCAGCGGCGTGCCGTTAGACTGGGTCTTCATCTCCGGCGGATGGATCCCCCCTTTAAAGTCCCAGATTTTATCGGTACGAAAACGAGAAAACAGATTAAGCATGATGTTCTACCGGAATAACACGGACAGGAATGGAATTTAAATCCCATTTCCAGTTAGCAGTGGTGGTGGCTACCGGGCGCATTTCGATGCAATCGGTCGGGCAGGGGGCAACGCATAAATCACAGCCGGTACATAAATCCGTCAGTACGGTATGCATGGCGCGGGTCGAGCCGACAATCGCATCCACCGGACAGGCCTGAATACATTTAGTACAGCCAATACAGTTGGCTTCATCAATCCATGCCACTTTGGCTTCCGGAGATTTTGCCGATTCATCACCGTCAATTGGCTGCGGATCAACATTCAGCAGTGCCGCCAGTTTCAGCATGGTCTGCTCACCGCCGGGTGCACATTTATTGATCATCTCTCCCTGGTTGCCGACCGCATCAGCATAAGGACGGCAGCCGGGATAACCACACTGTCCACACTGACTCTGGGGCAACAGCTCATCAATCTGTTCAACGATAGGATCTTCTTCGACCCTGAAACGGCGTGAAGCATAGCCCAGCAGGGCACCAAACATTAATGCGAGAATACTCAGTGCAACAATAGCAATCCAAATCGCGGTCATCAGAATTTCACCAGCCCGCTAAAGCCCATAAATGCCAGCGCCATCAGTCCGGCAGTGACCAGAGCGATGGAAGAACCTTTAAAGGGCGCCGGTACATTAGCCAGTACCAGACGTTCACGAATTCCGGCAAACAGCACCATTACCAGCGAAAAGCCGAGTGAGGCACTGAATCCATACAATGCAGCCTGCAGAAACGTATGTTTCAGGTTAACACTGAGTAACGGCACACCCAGCACTGCACAGTTGGTGGTAATCAGCGGCAGGAAAATACCCAGTAACCGGTATAAAGACGGACTGGTTTTGCGCACTACCATTTCGGTAAATTGCACAGTCACCGCAATTACCAGGATATATGCCATGGTACGCAGGTAGACCAAATCCAGCGGGACCAGGATCAGATGGTTCACCAGCCATGCGCAAATCGATGCCAGTGTGATAACAAATGTTGTCGCCAGACCCATCCCGATAGCGGTTTCCAGCTTTTTGGAAACACCCATAAAAGGGCAGAGGCCAAGAAACTTCACCAGCACAAAGTTATTTACTAATACTGTGCCAACAAAGAGTAATAGATAGTCAGTCATTGTCGTGCCATGGGGGTTGAAAGGTAAGTATTATCAGGGATTAGGAGGTGTATAACAACCATGTCGGTTTTTTTGTTAGCGGCTTTCGCACTCAGAATTAAATTAGCAGTGATTAACCCCGCTGTTTATATGTGTATCAGGGCAGCCGGTCTGCGCCTTCGGCACAGACCGGAACCCTGTTTACATACTCAGCCGGCCACTTTGTCACGTAAGGCCTGTTTTTCTGCCTGACTGAGGAACGCCATATACAGCCCATTTTCCTGTGCCTGGCGGATCTCTTCCGGGCTCAGCCCGGCGGCCGGTGCGGCCACCTGATACTCATGAGGCAGTTCGATACCCTGGACCGCAGGATCATCCGTATTCAGGCAGGCCATCACACCGTGTTGCAGGAAGCTTTTCAGGGGATGCTCCTGCAGTGACGCTACAGTACTGGTCTGGATATTCGAGGTCAGACAGGATTCAATACCGATGCCATACTCAGCCAGATAATCCATCAGTGCCGGGTCTTGTATCGCTTTAACACCATGGCCGATACGCTCTGCCCCTAATTCACGGATAGCCTGCCAGATACTTTCCGGGCCAGCAGCTTCACCGGCATGTACCGTCACCCGGAATCCGGCATCGCGCGCTTTGTTAAAGTGGCTCAGGAACTGACTGCCAGGGAAGCCCAGTTCATCTCCGGCCAGGTCAACAGCGGTAATATGGTCCCGGTGGGCCAGTAAGCCTGCAAGCTCTTCGCGACAGGCCGCTTCGCCAAAGGTACGGCTCATAATACCTATCAGATTGACTTTTACATCAAACTGCTGGCATCCCTGACGTACCCCTTCAATCACTGCTTCGGTAACCCCGGCGACAGGCAACTGGTGGGTCATTGCCATATAGCCTGGTGAAAACCGTAATTCTGCATACTGTATCTTTGCGGCAGCAAGATCGGCGACATTCTCAAAAGCCACGCGGCGGCAGGCATCCAGAGATCCTAATACTTTGACTCCCCAGTCGAGTTTCTGCAGGAAACTGACCAAATCAGGTTGTGTGGACATCACCTGTACGTGGGGCAGCAGTGAGGATAAATCATTTGCCGGTAACGCAAGATTAAACTCCCGGCCGAGGTCAAGAATGGTCTGCGCACGGATATTGCCGTCGAGGTGCCGGTGGAGGTCAGTCAGGGGAAAAGTTGTATCGATCATGGCGCACTCGCAAAAAAATGTAAAAAGTGCGTAATAGTATAAAAATATCCGGGGGTAAAACACCAGTAATTTACGCTCTGCCCGCGGGGGGAAAATGGTTACTGTAATGATAAGTATGCAGTTTTAATTAACAAGCCCCTTTTTATTACAGGGATATTTCGATTAGTATATTCGATTGAATGGATAAATGTTCCGCAATATGATGTCTAAAGTCAATCGGGAGTCAGGAAAATGTTAACAGATTATCTGCAAATTGAAGAAGGCGACCAGCTGAAACATGCTCAGATGGTTAAACTTAAAAATCGTGGTCAGGAAGAAGTCAATCAGTGGATTATCGTCGGTAAAGATGGTCAGCAAAAAGGGACTGTTGATCTGTTTGATAAACTGAATTGCCGCCGCTCTTACTCAGCCAGCTATCGTATTACTCAGCGTGACCAGCACGGACAGGTGGTTGTCGACAGACTGATGGATGTGCTCTGACTGTGATAAAGTACGTTGATAGCATGCCCCTGAACTGCTGATGCCGGAAGCTGAACTGCCGGCAACAGATATCAAGGTCTTCTGCCCGCAAGGCAATCCTTCTGAGGCTGTATTGCCTGTCAGCGAACCCGTCGGGTTCGTTTTTTTTGCCTGTGCGGTGATCATTAACGGCACTGTAAAAACAGTGCCGTTAATGCATCGGGGGTTACTGCTGACCATCGCCCTGTAACAACGGAACGTATTGCTGAATAAACTGCTCAAGGGGGATGTTGTCACCATTAATGGTCACGTCACCCTGGCCGTAATGCAATTCGGTCACAATGTCCTGATCTTTGACTTTCGTCAGACGGAACATTTCCCCCATCGCCGCCAGACCTTTAATTTGCTGCTCCGCCGATTGTTGCGCCGCCGCCGCCGTATACCCCTGAGTTTCACCGAGCACTGTCACTAACTGCTGTGCCATTGGCATGTTAATTGACAGGGAAGCATTGAGGTTTTTCATATAACGGTCGGTCAGCTGAGACAGTGACTGGGGTGCCGCTGTGTTGGCGGCCGGATCATTAAAGTCTGCCTGCAGACTGAAATGGCTTTCACCCCGGTTATTCTTCAACGACAGGGAATCTATCGACACTACCGGCGCACCTTTCAGCAGTAACGGCAAGTTTTGCAAAACAGCAGCATTCACCGATTGCTGCATCTCCTGAGGATCCTGCTGACTGCCGGCAGCAATCGCCGACAGATTCTCCTGAACCACCTGGTTATAATTATCATAAAACTGTTTTACTGACCGGGTGTCAAAATTACTCAGGGTGATGGACAGGGCGGCACTCCCCAGAGACTGTTGTCGCAGGGACAGGTCATCGATGGTGTAGTTGATTTTACCGCCGGTTTTCCCCTGTTTATCGTCAAAGTGACTATTGAGATCAGCCCCTTTAATCGCCAGAGCCGGTTGTGAATCCACTTTAGTCTCCAGTGACGATAAGCTGAGTTTCTGAGATCCGAGCCGCAGCCCTTCATCGCTCAGATAGCTGGTGCCGGAAAGGTTCAGGCCGCTGAGCGCGATGTTTACCGGTAATTTACTGTCATTTTTAAAGCTGAGCAGCAAGTCGCCAATTTCAGCACTGAAACTGATGTGATTCTGCTGGCTGTCTGCCGCGATATCAAATACAGATGCCTGGCTGGTCGCTTTGCCGCTGTCATCTGCATACTGTAGTGGCAGCACATTGATCCGGGTATCGGTGGCCATTGTGTAACTCAGACGTGTATCGGCGGTAACCGGAGACTGGCCGCCAGACAAGCTGAATAATCCTTTCAGTTGATCATTACTGACCAGTTCTGAATGCACGGAAGCTGCAGCCGGGATCAGATTAAAACGTTTCAGTTGCGACAGGGGGAAAGGGCCGTGATCGATAGTTTCATTCAGTATAATTTGCTTGCCCGGTGGCAGGAAACTGCTGTCAGTCGTCCCGGCGGAGCTTTGTAATACCAGTTGCAGATGTGAACTGAACACACCGCGCTGATAATTCTGTTTGGTCAGCTGCAGATGGCTGTCAGGAAAATTTGTGGCAATTTGCTGATTCGCCCGGGTGATAAGCTGGTCAATATCAGATTCAGTTTTCTTACCTGTGAACCATGACGCGCCGGTCCAGACCACACCCAGTGCAATCACTACACCCAGGGCAACATTCGTTTTCTTCATCAGTGAGTTGTCCTTTTATCTCTTATATCCGGCCGCTAACGGCAGTGAAAGCCACAGACCATGTGCCGTAGCCCGGTCCGTATCTGCGACTTTGCTGTATCCCGATAGCCTGATGCCGGCATATGTGCGGGAAAATGGTTAATCCCTTCAGAAGATAGCACTGTTTCCACAATAATCCGATCACAAGATAGGCATCAGGGGGCATCAGTTGTACAGATAAGCCGCAATTGTGTAAAAAACCAGATTTATCGCATCCCGCAGCAGAAAATACCAAAATAACCACCGGGTCATCACAGGCAGCGGAAAATGTTAAAATGTTGTATATTTTTTCTTCCGGCAGGAAAAGAAACTGGCCGTCTGTCCGCCGGTAAATCATGTCAGTCATCAGGAGAAAATAATGACAGTTCATCGTACTGAGAAAGATTCCATGGGGCCGGTTGACGTACCGGCAGACAGACTCTGGGGAGCACAGACTCAGCGTTCGCTGGAGCATTTCCGTATCTCTGTCGAGAAAATGCCGACAGGACTGATCAATGCACTCGCTATGACCAAACGCGCAGCGGCAGTGGTAAACCGGCAGCTACAGCTACTGCCGGAAGATCGCAGCCATGCCATTATCCGTGCGGCTGATGAAGTGCTGGAAGGCAGGCACCTGCAGGAGTTCCCGCTGGCAGTCTGGCAGACCGGTTCCGGTACCCAGACCAATATGAATATGAATGAAGTGCTGGCTAACCGCGCCAGTGAAATTCTCGGCGGGGAACGGGGTATGCAGCGGCTGATTCATCCGAATGATGATGTCAACAAAAGTCAGAGCTCTAATGATGTTTTTCCGACCGCCATGCACGTTGCTGCTCTGATAGCTGTACGCCAGCAACTGCTGCCGCAACTGGCAGGCCTGACCCGTGTACTGGCGGAAAAATCAGAGCAGTTTCAGGATATTGTCAAAATCGGCCGCACCCACCTGCAGGATGCCACTCCCTTAACCCTCGGCCAGGAAATATCCGGCTGGGTGGCCATGCTACAGCATAACCGGCGCCATCTGGAATATAGCCTCCCCCATATTGCTGAGCTGGCGCTGGGCGGGACGGCCGTCGGCACCGGACTCAATACTCATCCTGAATATGCGGTACGGGTGGCTGCCGTGCTGGCGGAATATACGGGGCTGCCCTTTGTTACTGCACCCAATAAATTCGAATCTCTCGCCAGTTGTGATGCATTAGTCCACTTACACGGTTCCCTGAAAGGGCTGGCGGCGTCACTGATGAAGATAGCTAATGATGTTCGCTGGCTGGCTTCCGGACCCCGTTGCGGTATTGGCGAATTATCGATTCCGGAAAATGAGCCGGGCAGCTCAATTATGCCGGGCAAAGTCAATCCGACTCAGTGTGAAGCCCTGACAATGCTGTGTTGTCAGGTCATGGGAAATGATGTTGCGGTTAATATCGGCGGGGCTTCCGGGAATTTTGAGCTGAATGTATACCGGCCGATGATTATCAATAACGTCCTGCAATCCGTCCGGCTGCTGGCTGACGGGATGGACAGTTTTAACCGGCATTGTGCGGCAGGCATTGAGCCTGACCGTCCTCGTATCAGCCAGTTACTGAATGACTCGCTGATGCTGGTCACGGCGCTGAACACGCATATCGGCTACGACAAGGCTGCCGAAATTGCTAAAACAGCCCACAAACAGGGGCTGACATTGAAAGCTGCGGCATTACAGCTGGGGTATTTGTCTGAAGAACAGTTTGACCGCTGGGTTCGTCCTGAAGATATGGTCAGCAGTATGAAACAGTCATCCTGATAAAACTCTCTTTCAGGGA
Source organism: Tatumella sp. JGM94 (assembly GCF_018257595.1). Classification (NCBI taxonomy): domain Bacteria; kingdom Pseudomonadati; phylum Pseudomonadota; class Gammaproteobacteria; order Enterobacterales; family Erwiniaceae; genus Tatumella; species Tatumella sp. JGM94. The sequence continues at coordinate 8,216 of NZ_JAERJN010000001.1, forward strand.
TTATCGCTGGCCTGCCACAACCATAACCGCAGAATTAATAACGTCATCGGTTGTGCCGCGGGTTTATAGCGGTGATTAATCGCCTGATGGTCATAGTTTGTTAATTCACCGATTACCGGCACATTGTGGTCAGGGCAGCAAAAAATCAGGGGGGTCGGGCAGGGCAGCTGACGCTGTTGCTTCTTCTGCCGATCCCAGAGACGGGCCACAGGCTGTACTTTTACCGGACGCTTTATTTTCAGCCGGGCATCCGCGGGCAGAGCGGCAACCAATTCCAGTTCAGCAGCCACTTTCTCTGCCCACTGCTCGCGGGTCCAGGGCGCTTTAGCCCTGCCAGCACTGAGGCTTTTTTCCAGCTGCTGGCAAATCTCATCGCGACTGACATTCCTGATAATATGTTTATTGGCCCAGCCGAAATGTACAGAGGCCGGGGCCGGCAGCAGGGTGACGGAACGGTAGGCGTTAAGGGTAATCAGCCCCGGAAAGTGCTGGTGGACAAACGGGAAACGTGCTTCTGAAGACAGACCTGAATCACGGGTAATCAGTTGCTCCAGTAGTAATTTCAGCTGGTTAATCCCGTCGGTCTGCTGTTGTAACTGCTCAAAGGCAGCCCGATCCGTTTTAAAACAGAGTGCCCCGGGCAGTCTGACCGCCGCGCGGGTACTGACGTTTTCTGACTGTTGCTGCATAAACAAACGTTGTAAATGTCCGAGTGCCATCTCCCGGGCGGTCTGCCCGGTGAATTGCTGTACGGAGATAGTTTCTGTTGCATTCTGCTCATCACCTTTCATCACCGGTGGCAGAGAAAATACTCTTGCCGCCAGCAGCGGTAACTGCTGCAAAGTATCCGCGAGTTGCCGCAACTGATGTTCCATCAGATTAATGCATTCCCGCATTTCAGACACCAGAGTGTAACGCATAGTATTGATTCCGTGACGAAGGCTATATTAGTTACAACATACTTCATATTTCCGATAAATGCCAGAGGCAGCACCGTCGCTGGCCGGTTTTCACCAGCAAAGGGCGAAGGGAAAAGGGCAGGGGCAGTCTCAGGGAAAGTTATCGGCGTTTTCACCCCGCGGTAATCACTTTATACTGTGCCCGTTTCTGAGACAGGGGTCTGACCGGGTGTAACTATGAATACAGCAGTAATGTGCTTTGATATTGGCGGCTCTTTTATTAAAAGTGCCGTAATGATGCCGGATGATCAGCTACAGACCATTGGCAGTTTACCGGTGCCGGCGCGGGACTGGCCGGCATTATGCGCGGCACTACAGCAGTTACTGGCACAGGCTGCACCGTTACTGAGCCGCGGATCACCGGTTGCCATTTCGGCCGCCGGGGTAGTCGACCAGCAGGCTGATACGATCCTTGCAGGTAATCTTCCTGCCTTTAACGGTCACCGGGTAGCACAAGAGCTATCGTCGATTTTTCAGCGTCCGGTCGTGACAGGCAACGACGCCGATTGTTTTACCCTGGCGGAAGCAATACAGGGCAGCGCCAGAGACGCTGAAATGGTACTGGGCATTATTCTTGGCAGTGGTGTCGGCGGCGGACTGGTGTACCGGCAACAGATTATACGGGGGGCAGGCGGACTGACCGGAGAGTGGGGACATGGTCCGGTGACCCGCACGGAATTCCGTTACGGGGGGAAAACTCTTCACCTGCCCAGGTTACCGTGTGGCTGCGGGCAGCAGGGGTGCCTCGACACCCTTGGCGCTGCCCGCGGGCTGGAACGAATTTATGCCCACTGCTTTATGGACGCAGCAGACAGCCGTACCATTATTGACGACTGGCACCGGCAGGAACCCCGGGCTATGCAGACAGTATATCTCTGGTCGCAGCTGGTCAGCGAAGTATTATCGGTGGTGATTAATACCCTCGGTCCGGGAAAAGTGGTTGCCGGGGGCGGACTGGCATCGGACAGGGCATTAATTGAACTACTGGATCGCGAAGTCAGGGCCAGAATCCTGCGCAGCGGTGATCAGCCGCTAATCGTCCCGGCCAGCCTCCATCAGCAGGGCGGGTTACTGGGTGCCGCCATGCTGGGCCGCCGTCTGACTTAAAGTTCTGTGCGGTGTGGCCCCGGGCTGGCTTCTCAGTCCGGGGTTTTTTTGTTAGGATCCACATGCCATTCAGGCTTATTACCTTCCCTTTCCCAGAGGAACATAAATGCTAGATTATCGCTTTCCTACAGCACTACAGATGGTTCTCAGTGTTGCTATGGCAGAGCAACAGGGTGAACGTTCCACCAGTGCTATCCTTGCTAAAGGCCTGGAATCTAATCCCAGTCTAATCCGTAAACTTATGGTGCCTCTCACCCGTGACGGAATAATCGTTACAACCCTTGGCCGTACCGGGTCTATCCATCTCGGTCGTCCGGCAGCCGAAATTTCTCTGCGCGATATCTATCTGTCGGTGACTGATGAGAAAAAACTGCTCAACTCCCGGCCAGATGTTAAGAAGCCTTGTTGTATCGTCAGTGCCAATGTCTGCTGGTATTTTAAATCCCTTGCCGCAGAAGCGGAACAGGCATCTCTGAATGTACTGGCCACACGTTCTGTGGCAACCGCACTGGCCGAAATTACCGGCAAAGCGGGCCATAATACCCGGCCGCAGAAAGAACCCCTGTTGGCAGACGGTCAGACTGCAGAATAGCCCGCGGGCCGGTAGCCGCAGAATGATGCTGCACAGCCGCCGCGAGCCACCCGCGGCGGCGGTAACTCAATTCCCACTGAATCAGTAAGGCATTTAATGTATCAATTATGTTTGCATTTTAATGCGGATTGGCGCACCATTAAATGCAACTGCAATTGATACTATTTCTTTTAGTCGCGACGGAGAGACCGATGAACAATGCTTTTTTCCATGATTTAATCAGCTGGATTGATAATCATATCGAAAGCCGTCTTAATCTTGATCTGGTGGCTGAACGGGCAGGTTACTCCAAATGGCACCTGCAACGTATGTTTAAAGAGCATACGGGTTATGCGCTGGGTGAATATATTCGTAAGAAAAAACTCGAAAAATCTGCTGACAGACTCACTACAACCAATGAACCGATCCTGAGTGTCGCTATTTCGATGGGTTTTGACTCACAGCAATCCTTCAATCGTAGTTTTAAACGCGAATTCGGTATGGCCCCCGGAACATGGCGTCGTTCTTCCGGCGATGCGCCTCAGCACTATATGCATTAATTTTCCTCGTCAGATGGCCGCCTGCAGTGGCCAGCGCTGTCGCGGTTATTTCAGCCACAGAGTGACGGCAGAGCAGGGACATAAGCTCTCTTCAGCGGGACAGCAACCCGCCATTTGTCTGCAGATATTGATGCCGGCAGCCAGAAGGCTAAAAAACAGGTATAGTAAATTTGCTTATCTAAGGAATTTATTATGTCTAAAAAACTCTGGGGCGGGTTAATTATTGCCCTTTTTGCCTGCTGGCTGGGTCTTAAATCTTCACCTGAACATTCTGAAAACCACAACTCCCGCCATTCAGCGGTTCCCGTTTCTGCCCCGTCAGGTACCCGTGCTGCTGACATTACGGCACTGACATCGGCAAATCAGGTAGCAGCCTGGATACATCAGCACCACCGTCTGCCGGATTTCTATATACGTAAAGGCGAGGCGCGCCGCCAGGGCTGGGATCCCTCCGCAGCGAATTTGTGTGACGTCTTACCGGGGAAGGCTATCGGCGGAGATCACTTCTCGAACCGTGAAGGCCGTTTGCCCGAAGTTGCCAGCCGGCGCTGGTTTGAGGCTGATGTTAATTACCAGTGCGGACACCGTAACGCAGACCGGTTACTCTATTCATCCGACGGGCTGGTTTATCTGACCACTGACCATTACCGGACCTTTACGAGGATACCCTGAGATGCTGACTGCCGTATTTGATTTTCGTACTCTCAGTGATCAGCAGCAATTTTATCAGCAACTGAGCAGAGATACCCATTGTCCGGCAACCTTTGGGAATAACCTGGACGCACTCTGGGACTGGCTCACCGCAGGAATGGCGTTGCCGGCGCGCTTTGAACTGCGGCACCCGCCGGAGGATAATCCGCGACTGATCCTGATATTGCAGTTACTGGCCGAGGCTTCACTGGCGCTGAGCGGACAATTACAGCTGCGTTTTGACGGAGATAAACAGCCGGACGATCGCTGGCAGGCATTACTGGCTGCCGGCCAGCAAAGCTGAGTCATCGCCGGTATCAATCCGCCCGTCATCACTCCAGTAAGCGGCACAGGGCTGACCGTTAGTTGCCAGAGTATTCAGACGGATCACCACCAGTGACAAGGGCAGATTCTGTTGCCCGTCGGCAGTGACCTGTATTACTTCCGGCAGCCCGCGCAGCTGGCCGTTACTGTCTGTCAGCCAGCGCAACGTTACCTGTACACCCTTATCACAGCCTTCAGTCTCAGTCGCCCGCAGAGAGACACTCAGTAACGGGCTGGCCGGTAACCGCGGGTCGCCACTGGTGCGGTAACCCAGAGAGACGCGTTGCACCAGCAAAAGCTCGAAAGTCACCGCGCTGGCCGGAAGCAGGGTCGCCGGTAACCGCAGCAAAACCTGTGAACAAGGCAGTGTAAACCGGGGAGTAATGATACCCAGTTCGCGGATAATATTATCTGCGGCGTACTGTCCTGCTGCGATATAGCGGGGATAAAGACGTTGCTGACGGATCAATTGATGAATAAAAGCGCCGGTAATGGCGCTGCATTTGCCATCAATCAGTTCTCCGTTACGACAGAAAGGCATGCTTTCCCTGCAACGCAGTCTGTCCAGACTGATAATATGGCCGGGCGGCAAAGGCAGGTTTCGGGTCAGCAACTGGCGAATCGCTGGCAGGGCGGAATTTTTGCCGCTGAATAGCAAGACATCAGGCTGATGACGTCTGACGTTGTCACACATAGTGGTCAGTAATCCGGCAGCACGGAAATTTTCAGAGTTAAAAAATGCCTCGATGGCGGTGAAACTCACCGTAACCGGCATCTCACAGGCATCATATCTGCCCCTGACCGCGGAAATGTCGCTGACCCGCTGGCTGAAATATGCCATGACCTGATGGTCGGGCGGGTCGGCTAATAAATCACCGGCGGTGCCGCCGGCCACGGATTCACACTGTCCGTTCCCGGCTGCCTGCCGGTAGTTTTCCAGTATTTTCAGGGCCAGTGGCCGGAAGAACTGCCGGCTGAACTGTTGTCGCCAGGGGGTATCGCCCTCACAACTACTGCCGGGGGCAAATAATTGCCGCACAACGGTCGCTGCCCGGGCTAATCCCTGTTGTTGCAGGTACTCCTGTAATGCCGGCAGCAGAAAAGTTCTGACCAGGTCGTACAGCAAATCTTCCCCGGCCAGCGGGTAACCGCTGCGATAAAGCAGCTCAGGCCGCAGCAGCACTGGCGGGGATCCAACCGGCAGATAATCACTCACCGAAACATCGGTAGTCCCCCCGCCAATATCGATCAGAGCGATACGCAGCCCGCGATGGGATCTGCCGGGTAATTGCCAGTCATTAATCAGCCGGTCACAGACCGCGTTATCTCCGGAGCGGGGAACCGGCTGGCTGTATAACCATAACAGCTGGCCACAGCTGGCTTCATCAGCTTCAGCAATCACCCGCGGCAAGGGGTGCCAGAACCGTTCAGCATCAGGATGTGCCGCCCGGCCCGCGGGCCGGGTCAGAGACTGGCGGACCAGCATCACCGCCTGGCGGGCCAGCTGCAGCACCTGGTCTTTTTCCGCCGGACTCATTGCTGCCGGCAGTGTCAGCAGAATTGAGCGCAGGTGGCGCGGAGCGCTGTAACCGGGCATCTTCTGCCGGTGACTGTGGCTGTTCATCTGACAAAATGCCTGGCTGATCAGTTCACACAGCATAAACATCAGTAAACTGCTGCGCGGATACCCGGCATGACAAACGGGGAACTGGTGTTCCGCAGGCAGCTGATCCAGCATCCTGGCCTGATCATCCATCAGCAGGGTAAACGGAGAGCGTATTGCTGCCGGCTGTTCAGGGGGATAATACCAGTGATACTCAGGGATATTGTCATCCCAGCTATAGCGCCGCGGGCTGCTGACCCCTTGCATTCCGCCGCTCTGGTTTAAGGTGCGGGTCAGTCGCCGGGCTTCATCACCGGTTCTGACTATCGAAGGCCAGAGAAATACCGATGAACGTCCGCTGGCAGCCGAATAGGCATACTTGTCTAACGGACAGGGAGCAAAGGCAATTTCACTGCTGAACAGGGCCGCCCCGCGGCGTGCAGGCCGGGATAAATCACGTAATATCAGCTCGCTGCTGTGCAGTAACGGGTTATCCTGCTGCGGATGCTGTTCGCTGATAATCCCGCAACTGTGGCTGTTGCCAATATCCAGTAACAGATCGACCTCTGCCGGTCTGTTACTGCCGTCTGACGGCAGCAGCATCATTGCCTCACAGGGCAGGGCTATACTGATCAGTTCCAGCAAATTCAGATAATGAGCCTGATAACTGAACCGGGTCGCGGAGGACAATCCACCGGCAGGTGCCTGACAGGCAAACACTGACTGTAGCCACTGATTCAGCCACGGATATTCGAGAAACTGCATCAGGTCATGATCCCGCCAGGCAGGAGCAAAATGCTGGCCGTTATCACAGTCGACACGGTCTGGCTGCAGATCCCGCGTCTGCTGATCTCCCGCAGTGGTATCAAAGGCCAGTGTCAGGCTATGGTGCCTGTCCTTTACCTCTGGCGGGCTGATAAATACCCTGACCCAGTTTACCGGTCCGTGACTGCATTTTCCGTCCGGCTGCTGCCGGAAAAATGGTACCGGCAGCCAGTTATCTGCATACACTGTCAGACACTCACTGAGAGGGACCTGATACTCCGGACGGACAATTTCATCATCTCCGGAGTTATCAGCCGGTAAATAAAAGCAGTGTTGCTGCGGATCTTCTGCCACCCGGATCAACGGGCCACTGGCTTTGCGGCGCACAAAATGGCGGAGTCCGCGGGCAATACTGGCACTGATCTCAGTATCCAGAAACTGGATACCTGTATCAGCCAGTAATGAAAACCGGTTATTCAATCGTCCGGAAGGCATCAGGCGTGTCCTGTGGAAAAGAGGGTGATAGTGCGGGGGACGGGTTGTCCTTTAAGACTGGCAGTGCAGTCTGTGCCGCGGGTAGTCAGCGTACAAAGTACCGCCGGAACCTGCATCCGGGATCCGTCCTGACAGGCGGCCCTGAATCTGCTGTACAGAGACAAAGTCCCTGAGGGCAGAAAGCCGCGACTGACAGCGGCCTGACAGCGCCCATGGACGGCAGATACCATCTGCAGGTGCCCGCGACCCTGACCGAATGTAAATTGCAGAGATAATGGCTGACTTTGTGGCGGGTGAATCACCGCCTGCCATTCACCGTCCATAAAACTCACATCCCCGCGTTTTACCGATGCTGCGGGGATCTGCAACCGGTGTCTGGTGACCGGTGGCGGGGCGGCGACAGGTTTCACCCCTGCGGCTATTATCGATGCCAGCTGCAAAGGCAGCCGGGCAACAGACAGGGGTTTCACTGAGGTTGTCACTAATCGCTGCTCAGTGATGGCCGCCGGCGGTTGCGACGACGGACGCTGGTATCGCCACATATAACCGCTCACGGCGACAGCCAGTATCAGCGCCGCCAGCACGCCGCCGGTAATCGCTGCACGGCTATTGTTGCCGGTCTGCCGGGCGGGCACTTCTGCGGTGACGGGCAACACAGGTCTGTCTGTGGTGAAGTGTTCTCCGTCCGGGCTCAGAGAAAGCAGAGCTCCGGCAAGACTGTGCAAAGGGGGGCTGCCTGCTGCCGCAGGTTGCTGCGGGCAGTGACCCCAGAAGGTAATCACTGGCAAATTATTGACCAGGAAAACAGTTTCTTTACCGGGAAATATCATCATTTTCTGCAATAAACGGCCAAAAAACACTGCTGGCGGGTTATCTGCGGCCAGGCATTGTTCTGCCAGTTGTTGCAGGCTGCTGACGGCCTGTTCCAGTATTTGCAGGGCTGCGCGGCGTTCAGCGTCCCCGGCATCCTGCCAGCGGACAACCGCTCCGCTCCGCGGGCTGTGCCACTGGATGCCTTCACTGCCATGGCCCCGTAAAGGAATAGCAAAACAGTCAGCGGCGTGTTGCATGCCCCGCAGACAGAGCAACGCCTGTATCTGCGGGCTGTAATCCGTGACCGGTGCGGCTTGTACCCCCAGCATCTGGTAATCAGCACCGGCTTCTCCGGTCAGAAAAGTCGCTATCATCTGTCATCCTCCCGCGCCTTGCCGGGAAAATAACCGGCCACCGGATACCGATGTTACTCAGATACCGCCACGGGATAACGGCAAATTAACCGTAGAAATGACCGGGTGACCGGCGGATAGATACAAAAATAGCAGACGGCGGAACGGAACTATCGCCGCCGCAGCAGTAAATGACAAACAAGACCGCCGAGTAATCCCCAGAAAGCCGCCCCTATTCCGGCAATACTGAGACCGGACGCAGTGATCAGAAAGGTAACTATCGCCGTATCACGGTGCTGCGGCTGTTCCAGACTGCGTTGCAGACTGCCCGACAAGGTCGTCAGTAATGCCAGCCCGGCAATGGTATGAATAAACACCGGCGGCAGAGCGCTGAGTAACAGGGCAATAGTCGCCCCGGAAATGCCGGTGAGTATATAAAACACGCCAGCCATTGCCGCGGCCATCCAGCGTTTTTCGGCGCGCGGATCGACGTCGTCTCCCATACAGATTGCAGCCGTAATTGCCGCAATACACACAGAAAAACCGCCGAACGGTGATAATAGCAATGCCACGCCCCCGGTAACGGTCGTGACCTGTGAAACGGGCACCGGATAGCCGTGGGCCTGAAGGGTGGCAATACCGGGGGCATTCTGCGAAGCCATACTGACCAGAAAATAAGGGATCCCGACCCCAAGTAATAGCTGCCAGTCAAATTGCGGGGCAATAAAAACGGGGGCGGACCATTGCCAGTGAACGTCTGACAAAGCGCTGTTGCCCTGCCAGAGAATCACCAGTAATCCGGCCAGCAGGGTATAGAACACGGCGTAACGTGGTTGCAGCCGCTTTGCCAGCAGATAACAAACACACATACTGAGGCATAACGGTAAATTCTGCGACAGCCCGCTGAACGCCTGCAGGCCAAAATGCAGCAGAATTCCGGCCAGCATACCTGAGGCGATAGAGACAGGAATAAATCGCATCAGCCGTGCAAATATTCCGGTGATACCACAGATCATAATCAACAGATTAGTAAAAATAAAGATTCCGATGGTCTGCGCCAGACTGGCACCGGACAGGCTGGTGGCCAGCATTGCCGCTCCGGGGGTTGACCATGCGGTCAGTACCGGCATCCGATAGCGTACTGACAGCCAGAGTGAGGTTATCCCCATTGCAAATCCCAGCATCCCCAGCCAGCTGCCGGTCAGTGCTGTACTGGCTCCGGCGGCACTTGCCGCCTGAAAAATAATCGCCGCTGAACTGGTATAACCAACCAGTACGGCAACCATACCGGAAATCACCATCGGCAGGGTAAGCTGACGCAGGCCGGAACAGAAAGACATCGGATAAACTCCGTGACAGATTACGGGCAAGGGGCACAACATAGCATCGGGGGGGAGAGTGCACAAGATAGTCGGATATCCTGCTGACATTCAGGAGGTTAACCTGAATACTGCGGTGATCTTTTCGTTATCATTTTCAAAGTCTGCTACATTATCCTGCGCCCCTGTGACAGCCTTTGTTTCAACGATATCCCGGGATTAGCTGCGGGTAATTACCGTACGCCGCCCGGAGGACCAGTAACAGATAAGGAACAACCGATGGTCTTACCCGTAACGGATAAAAACGCCTCCCTGATGATGATGTCGCAGAAAAACAGCGACCTGTTACTGGCGGGCGGCAGCGCTCCGGTGCTGATGGTAGCGGCTTGTTCAGTGGTGGCAGGATAATATGCCGACAATATTTCCGCGTCCCGGCCGCATTAGACGACCGGTGCTGCTGATGATTATCTCCGGTCTGGCCGCTATTTTTCTTGAATATCTGCATATTCCGGCGGCTTTGCTGCTCGGGCCGATGTTCGCGGCGATTATCTTCTCTGCGTCCGGGTATCCGGTGACCTTATGGCGTCCCTGTCAGCAACTGGCTCAGGCGGTGGTAGGGATGATGATTGCCAGGGCAATGCCTGCCAGCGTATTTCAAGAAATGCAGCATAACTGGCCGTTATTTGTGCTCAGTGTTGTCAGTGTGCTTACCGCCAGTACACTGCTGGGCTGGCTGATGGCGAAACTGAAAGTATTACCGGGCAGCACGGCGTTATGGGGATCCTCGCCGGGGGCCGCCACTGCGATGACCCTGATGGCGGGCAGTTTCGGTGCGGATACGCGGCTGGTTGCTTTTATGCAGTACCTGCGGGTGCTGATGGTGGCGTTACTGGCAACCCTGGTCAGTTATTATTTCAGCAGCGATTCGGGGCAACCGCCACCTGCTGTTATCTTCTTTCCGCCATTGCATCTCAGCGGTTTTTTACTGACTCTGACGGTGATTGTTGCCAGTACTTTAATGGCGGCACGGGTAAAGCTGCCTGCCGGACCGATGCTTATCAGTCTGGTCACGGGGTGTCTGTTACAGAACCTTGCCGGATTACGCATAGAGCTGCCGGTATGGCTGCTGGCAATAGCCTACGGGGTAGTTGGCTGGAGTATCGGCTTACGTTTTACGGCCGGTATTTTACGTTATGCGCTGCATGCACTGCCGGGGATCTTATTATCTGTTATCACGTTACTCAGTATCTGTTGTGGTTTTGCCTGGATGCTGGTGCATTTTGCCGGTATCGATCCCCTGACTGCGTACCTGGCGACCAGCCCCGGCGGTGCCGATTCGGTGGCAATTATTGCCGCATCCGGGCATGTTAATCAGCCGTTTGTGATGTCGATGCAGACGGGACGGTTTATTGTGGTACTGATTACCGGCCCGGCACTTTCACGGCTGATGGTACGCTGGCTATAAAAAACCTGCCGCGCCTCCGGGCAACGGCAGGGGAACCGGCATGATTAACGGAATGCGTAACTTACGTTAAAACCGACCCCGTAATTACGGCCCGGGGCCGATTCGTAATAGCGGCCGCTGGTTTCGCCGACGATCACTGAGCCAACATACTTCCGGTCAAACAGATTATCCACCCTGGCAGAAAGGTCCAGGGTCCAGTTATCTGCCAGCCATTTATAACCACTGTTTACCGAGGTTACCGCGTATGACGGGGCACTGACCGTATTCTGGTCGTTGGCTTCAATATTACTCAGATAGTGAATATCAGCACCGGCATACCAGCCTGATTCCGGGGCATATTCGATACCGGCATAGGCCATATTGCGGGCAATGCCCGGAATACGGTTACCGGTACAGTCTGTGGTGCGACAGCTGTTACTCAGATAGCGGGCGTCCAGCAGTGTCCAGGCCATTTTCAGTTGCCAGTTTTCGGCAAACTGTTGTTCAAAACCCAGCTCCAGGCCACGGCGGCGGGTTTTGCCGGCATTTTTATAGGTCGCGCGGCCGTCATTATTACTGTCCGCAACAATCTCATTTCTGGTATCGGTGCGGAAGACGGCGGCAGTCAGTAAACCATAGCCGATGCGTTTTTTGGTACCCCATTCCAGCGTTTTATTGGTCGAAGGTTTCAGCCCCAGATTCAGCCCGCTTTTACCGTCCGGACGGTAAGACAGTTCGGTGATAGTCGGGGTTTCGAACCCCTTACCGGCAGACAAGTAGGTGTTCCAGCTATCATCGATGGCGTACTTCAGTGATGCGGCGGGCAGCCACTGATGGTAGCGGGCACTGCCACTGTCATCGCCATTGGACAGGTAACGGTCATGGGATGAGAAGTTAACCGTACTGTAGCGCAGCCCCGCATCCAGTGACCACTGGCCGGTCAGTTGCCAGGACGTTTGCAGATAAGGATCCAGGTTCCACATCAGGTTACGCTCGTTACGGCGTAATTTTCCTTCCTCGCCATAACTGTCGACAGCATTCCAGCGACCGGTAAAGTTTTCATAGCCTTTGCGCTGCTCGGTCATGGTTTCGTAGTCCAGCCCGCCGGTAACACTGACCGGCAGGCTGAACAGGTTATCGCGGTGTGTCCAGCGGGTATCGATACCCTGATAATGGCGGGTCAGGTCAATCACCCCTCCGGAATGGTTCGCTTTCTCGAACTGGGTTTTGGCGGGAACAGACTGATACTGGGTGGTCTGACGGATACCGGCATAGGTCATGATGCTCAGATCGTTATTCTCACCAAATGAACGCAGGTAATGCAGTCCGGCCTGGGTTTGCTCCACGGTTTTACGGGCATTATACAGGGTGACTATTGGCGCGACCTGTTGAGGGTTGTTACGCCACATCTCCGGAGTCAGTCCCCCCGGGTCATCGGCATGGATACGAACCGAATTAAACAGCAGGGTCAGGCTACTGTCATCATCAATACGGACTCCCAGCCGTGCATTGGCCAGATTTTTTTGCGCGCTGCTGTGGTCGCGATAGCCGTGGGTGGTGAAACGTGACACCGACGCGGTATAGTTCACATCGCCCGGGTGGCTGCCGTCACCGCTGGCACCACTGGCTTTGACACTGTTACGCCAGCTGCCATAACTGCCATACCAGCTGCCGGCAGATAACGTGGCGGGCTGCTGCCCGGGCTGAGTAACAATATTAATCACCCCGCCGGAGCTGTTACCGTACAGGGCCGAAAAGGGACCGCGCAGGATATCAACATGATCGATCGAGCCGATATCAATATTCGAGGTCTGTCCCTGGCCGTCAGGCATAGTCGCGGGTATACCATCGACATAAATGCGCAGACCGCGTACCCCGAAGGTTGAACGGGAACCAAAGCCGCGGATCGACATCTGTAAATCCTGGGCATAATTTTGCCGGTTAAGGATTTGCAGGCCCGGAACGCCCGCCAGTCCTTCGGACAAATTAACCTGAGGTGCCGCCTGACGCATCTCATCGCCATATACCACACTGACGGCTGCCGGGGTATCCAGTTCGGACAGCCCTTTGGCTGAGGGGGTGGCGGTGACAATCATGGCGGGGCTATTATCTTTTTCTGCGGGGGCTGTGGTAGCAGCCAAAACGCCGGCCGGCAGTAAAACCGGTAACATCAGCGTGGCTTTAAGCTGTGATAATTTAATAATTTTCATTGATGAAAGATTCGCAATCAGTTTATCGGGGCCGGGACAGACGCTCCAGCGGCAGGAGAATGCTACCTCTTTTTGCTGTTGTTGTTAAAATGTAATCTGTTTTACCGGTAAAAAACGCGGTGTCCGGGGAGATTTTCAGTACAGGCTGATGAATAATAATCTTATTTATATATTTTCCTGTCAGTAAGGCAAGACTGTTATCTATGCATAAATGATATATTAAGACATATTTATTATATGTATTTGCGGCGAGAATAACCCGCCGGTAGCCTGAACCGGTCAGCATCCGTTACTACGAATAATTTATGAAACAGCGGGAGGTCAGATGAGCCAGCAAACAAAAGTTGCAGTACTTGGTCTGGGGGCAATGGGACATGCATTTGCCAGCAACCTGCTCAAAAAAGGTTTCAGGGTCAGTGGCTGGAACCGCAGTGCCGGAAAAGGGGAAGACCTGGTGCCTGCCGGGCTGCAACTGGCAGACAGTGTCAGTGAAGCTGTAAGTGAAGCCGCCGTGATTATCACTATGCTGTCAGACGGTGATACCACCCTGAATATTGCCGCACAGGCGGCAGAGGCTCTCTCTGCGCAGGCGATATTCTGTCAGATGGGTACGATTGGCGTCGATGCCACCCGCCTGCTGCAGCAGTTCCTGCAGCAGAAGCGCCCGGATGTTGTGTTTCTTGATGCTCCGGTCTCGGGGACCAAAGCCCCCGCAGAAAACGCCATGATTACTGTTTTTGCCAGTGGTGAACGCAGCAGGGCCACGGCCGCCGAGTCGGTATTCGCGGCCATCAGCAAAGGCAGCCTGTGGCTGGGTGAAGCCGGTGCCGGTTCACGGATGAAGCTGGTGGTTAACAGCTGGCTGATCGGTTTAATGCAGAGTCTGGCCGAAAGTGAATTACTGGCGGAATCCCTCGGCTTCAGTCCGGAAGATCTCTGGCAGGCGCTGGAGGGCGGTCCGCTGGCGGCACCTTATGCCAAAGGCAAACTGCAGATGATAAGCCGTGATGATTTTACCCCACAGATGCAGCTGGTCTGGGCGTTAAAAGATGCGCGGCTGGCGACTGAGGCAGGCGATGTACAGCAGTTACCGGCCCTGAAAAATATTACTGAATTATGGCAACAGGCGGTCGATGACGGTTTTGGCGAACAGGACTTAGCGGTGATCAGTAAGTTTCTGGCTAACCGCAGCAAACAATAGCCAACAGCAGCGGGGGCTCCTCAACCCTCCGCGCAACCGGTATAAAGTGATTGTATATGAATGTGTATATTGATGGTCATAATGATTTGCTGATGCAGTTATGGCTTAAACATCCGGATAATCCGGAAGTCTTTTTTTTCGGCGATAGCGGTGAGGGGCACCTCGACTTTTCGCGGATTGTCCGCGGACGTTTAGGGGCCGCACTGTTTGCTATTTTTGTTCCCCCGCAGTCCTATGTGGCGCAGCACTTTCCCGGCCGTCTGGATGCGTTGCAGGATAAAGTTCAGGTAATGTGGCAACAGCTGGCGATTCTGCAACGGCTGGAACGTTACTCCGATGGTAAAGCGAGGATCTGTCGTACCTCGGCGGAGGTTGAATACTGCCTGCAACACGGAATACTGGCGATGATTGCCCATATTGAAGGGGCTGATGCGCTGGATACGCAAGGACAGCTATTGCAGGCCTTCTTTCAGGCTGGCGTACGCAGTGTAGGTCCGTTCTGGAACACGGCAAATGCCTTTGGCGAAGGCGTGACCGGTCGTTTTCCCGGTTCTCCGGACAGCGGGCCAGGCCTGACTCCCCACGGCATTGAACTTATCCGTCAGTTACAGTCACTGAATATGCTGACGGATGTTTCTCATATGAACCAGCAGGCATTTTCAGACACCGCGCGTTACAGCCAACAACCGCTGGTTGCGACCCACTCCAGTGCCCATGCATTATGTCCACAGCCGCGTAATCTGACCGATCAGCAACTGAAAATGATCGCTGACAGCGGCGGGATAGTCGGGGTTAATTTTGGTAATGCGTTTATCCGGCCCGATGGTCAGCGTAATGCGGGGACTGCCCTGAGTGTAATCACCCGGCATCTGATGTATCTGATCAATGTCGCCGGTGAAGAGCATGTCGGTTTTGGTTCCGATTTCGACGGAGTGTGCGTTCCGCAGGCACTCGGTGATGTAGCCGGGTTGCCGCTGATTGAACAAAGCCTGCGTAATGAAGGGGTTAAGGAGCGGGTGATCGCCAGAGTCTGTTATCAAAACTGGTTACGGATTTTTAAACATTTTCCGGGGTAAAGACATAACGAAACCATCTTTTCATTGACCTGAGTTTGACATTGGCGCAACATTTGTCGGGCTGAAGTGTCATAGCGCAGTGACTGACACTGCGGTTGTATGTATTTCAGTCATTTTAAGAATCTTTTAATTGGCAACATTGAGGTCAGCATCATGTGGAAAAAACCTGAATTTATCGATATGCGTCTGGGTATGGAAGTGACTCTGTACATTTCTAACCGCTAATTATCCGGTATCTTAAGTGGCCGCTTACGGGCGGTCCTTTTATTCAGTAAAGAGTAATTTATGTTTATCAAAGTGCTTGGCTCTGCTGCCGGCGGTGGTTTCCCGCAGTGGAACTGTAATTGCACCAACTGTAAGGGCCTGCGTGAAGGCAGTATCAACGCCCATGCCCGCACCCAGTCTTCAATTATTATCAGTGATAACGGTGAAGACTGGGTGTTATGTAACGCCTCTCCTGATATCTCCCGGCAAATTTTTCTGACCCCGGAATTGATCAAACGCGATGTCCTGCGTGGTACAGCCATCGGGGACATTATCCTGACCGACAGTCAGATAGATCACACCACAGGGCTGCTGAGCCTGCGGGAAGGCTGTCCGCACCGCGTATGGTGTACCGAAGAAGTACACCAGGATCTGAACAGTGGTTTCCCGGTATTTCCGATGCTGAAACACTGGAACGGCGGGCTGCAGCATCAGCCAATCCGCCCTCAGACACCTTTCCGGACCACCGTATGCCAGAATCTGCAATTTACGGCGGTACCTATTGTCAGCAATGCGCCGCCTTACTCACCGTACCGTGATAAACCGTTACCCGGACATAATGTTGCCCTGTTTGTGGAAAATACCGCCAACGGGAAATCATTATTTTATGCGCCGGGTCTGGGAGAGCCTGATCAGGTGATCCTGCCATGGTTACAAAAGGCAGACTGTCTGCTGATTGACGGCACCGTCTGGCAGGATGATGAACTGCTGAGCAGCGGGGTCGGTAAAAATACCGGCCGTGCGATGGGGCACCTGGCCCTGTCGGAAGAGCAGGGACTGATGGCGCTGCTGGCGACACTGCCCGCCAGCCGAAAAATTCTAATTCATATTAACAACACCAATCCGATCCTTAATGAAGATTCACCTCAGCGTCAGTTTCTGCAACAGCAGGGGATTGAAGTGAGCTTTGACGGAATGGCGATTCAGCTACAGGATTAACCGATGACCATAACCACAACTCTGAGCCGCGAGGACTTTGAACAGGCGTTACGTGATAAAGGGGCGTACTACCATATCCACCATCCGTATCACATCGCGATGCATAACGGTCAGGCAACCCCTGAACAGATCCGTGGCTGGGTGGCAAACCGGTTCTATTACCAGACCAATATCCCGTTAAAAGATGCGGCAATCATGGCTAACTGTCCTGATCCTGCCACCCGGCGTAAATGGGTGCAGAGGATCCTTGACCACGACGGCGCAGAGGCCGGTGAAGGCGGAATTGAAGCCTGGTTACAGCTCGGTGAAGCGGTGGGGTTATCGCGGGATGACCTGCTGTCTGACAGGCATGTTTTACCCGGGGTTCGTTTTGCGGTTGATGCGTATGTTAATTTTGCCCGCCGCGCCAGCTGGGAAGAGGCCGCCTGCAGCTCGCTGACAGAGTTATTTGCGCCGCAAATCCACCAGTCACGGCTGGACAGCTGGCCGCAGCATTATCCGTGGATCAAAGAAGAAGGGTATTTCTATTTCCGCAGCCGCCTCAGCCAGGCGCGGCGTGATGTGGAACATGGTCTGTCGCTGGCGCTTGACTACTTTGATACGGCAGCGAAGCAAAACCGGATGCTGGAAATTTTACAGTTTAAACTGGATATTCTCTGGACGATGCTGGATGCCATGACCATGGCTTATGCACTGGACCGTGCGCCTTACCATACAGTGACAGATCAGCAGGTCTGGCACACAACCCGGCTGGTGTGATGATGAATAGTTTATCCACGGTCGTCATCTTCCGCCGCGGCTACCGTCTGCAATGGGAAGCCGCCCAGGACTGTCATGTGATCCTTTACCCGGAAGGGATGGCAAAACTGAATGAAACCGCTGCCCTGATCCTGGAGCTGGTGGACGGTAAACGCACCATTGCACAGATTATCGGTGAACTGAACCAGCGTTTTCCCGACGCGGGTGGCGTCGACGACGATGTGACCGACTTTCTGCAAGCGGCAGTAAAACAAAAATGGATCCTGTTACATGAGTCTGAGTGAATCCGGAATTAAAGCTCCCCTGTGGCTGCTTGCCGAGCTGACATACCGCTGTCCGCTGCAGTGTCCGTACTGTTCAAACCCACTCGACTTTGCCAGACAGCAGCAGGAACTGACCACCGAACAGTGGCTGACCGTATTCCGCCAGGCACGGGAAATGGGCAGTGTACAGCTGGGCTTTTCCGGCGGGGAGCCGCTGGTACGAAAAGACCTGGCCGAACTGATTGCCGGTGCACGGCAGCTGGGTTTTTATACCAACCTGATCACTTCCGGTATCGGCCTGACCCGTCAGAAACTGGATACGTTCGCTGACGCCGGGCTCGACCATATTCAGATCAGTTTCCAGGCCAGTGATGAAACCCTGAATGCCGCCCTTGCCGGGTCGGAAAAGGCGTTTCATCAGAAACTGGAAATGGCAAAAGCGATTAAAGCCCACGGTTATCCGATGGTCCTGAATTTTGTGTTGCACCGGCACAACATTGATCAGATCGACCGGATTATCGAATTATGTATTCAGCTGGAAGCGGATGACGTCGAGCTGGCTACCTGCCAGTTTTATGGCTGGGCTCAGCTTAACCGTGAAGGGTTGTTACCGACCCGTGAGCAGATAGCCGGCGCAGAAGCGGTGGTTAAGCGCTACCGGGAAAAAATGCAGGCTGCGGGTAACCTCACCAACCTGTTATTTGTCACCCCCGACTATTACGAAGAACGGCCGAAAGGCTGTATGGGGGGCTGGGGAGCCATTTTTATGAATGTAACCCCGGACGGTCTGGCGTTACCCTGTCACAGTGCCCGCCAGTTGCCTATCGAGTTTCCGTCGGTGCTGGATAACAGCCTGCAACATATCTGGTACCAGTCGTTCGGGTTTAACCGTTATCGGGGCTATGACTGGATGCCGGAACCCTGCCGTTCCTGTGATGAGAAAGAAAAAGACTTCGGCGGGTGCCGCTGTCAGGCATTTATGCTGACCGGTAATGCCGACAATGCCGATCCGGTTTGCAGTAAATCCGAGCATCACGGTAAAATCCTGCAAGCGCGGCGTGAAGCCGATTGCAGTGAGATTAAAGTGTCTCAGTTACGTTTCCGTAACCAGAAAAACTCGAAAGTGATTTTCACTTCACAGGGATAACCTGATGTCTGAACCCTGCATACAGCTGTCGCTGAACAATGGCCTGGCTGTACGGCTATACTCATCAGACGGGTTATCCGCCGCCTCGGCCTGTATCAGGGCCGGGGCCGGCAGTATTCATGAACCTGACCGCTGGCCGGGACTGGCACATCTGCTGGAACATCTGCTATTCCAGGGCGGTGAGGTATTCCGTGGCCAGCAACGGCTGATGCCCTGGGTAACCGGGCAACAGGGCAGGGTTAATGCCACAACCGGACTCTGCGATACCCTCTGTTATTTTTCTATTGCTACTGCCGGTTTCCCCGGGGCCCTTGCCCGGCTGCTGGATATGGTCGCGGCTCCCCTGTTCGATAAGCGGGCGATCAGCCGTGAAATCGGGGTGATTGATGCGGAATATACGATGCTCAGCCGCCATGTTCCGACCCTGATCAACGCCTTTTTACGTGAGATGATCAGCCAGCCCGGCGGTTATTCACGTTTTATCGCCGGTAACCGCCAGAGTCTGGACGGGGATATCTCTTTGCTGCAACAGGCCCTGCGTGAGTTTCATCATCGTTATTATCGCCCTGATAATCTGCAGCTGATCTTACGGGCCCCGTTACCTCTCAGCCAGCTGCGGGCCCTGTTTGACAACGCGCTGCTGGCCGCCGGGCTGGCCGGCTGGCTGGCGCCTGCGCCGTATCACCGTCGCCCCCGTGCTGACAAATATGTACTGCCGCAACGGGCAGTCCGTCCGCCGGCTGTGTTGCAGCTCGACGGAGAGGTTCACCATTGTCTGGATATGATCATCGGTGATCCTGACGGTGAACTGCGGGCAGCGGTGCCACTGCTTCGCACCCTGATCAGCGATGCCGCACCGGGGTCACTGTTTGATCACTGGCGCAGGCGCGGATTCTGCCGTCAGTTAGCGGTTGAAATTATCAGCGCCGCCGAAGGATATCTGTGGCTGATGGTCCGTGTGCAACGGCCATCAGCCGGCCCGTTGCCTGCGGGGCAACTGAACGCAGATCTGCGGGCATGGTTACAGCAACTGACCAGGTTACCGGCTGCCAGGATCAGACATTATCAGGGGCTGGCATTGCAGCATTTCCGTGCCCTGAACCCGATGGAACAGGTAAGACAGATTGCTTCAGGTACCGGGCCGTCGGACCGGCCGGTGAAAGCCCTGGCGACAACCTTGTTACAGGCAACACCCTATGAATTACAGACATCATCCCGCACCTGTAGTGAACAGGCGACAGTGTGCGGCTTTGCTTGTCGCTGGCAGCCGCTGATCGATAGCACAGTGACAGATTCTCCGCCGCTGTCGTTTGTCTTTTACCCGCAGACCCTGAATGCACCGGCGGTAGCCGCCAGCGGCACAACTGTCGGACAATGGCAGCGTTCGGCGGTCTGTGCCCCGGGAGTCCGGATCCTGTTGCGGCCTGCCGATGGAACAACCCTGACTCCGGCGCAACTCAGACGGCTGGAAGATGCCCTGTTACCGGTATTCAGCCGAGTCAGTCATGCCGGCGGGGAGAGCGGCATTGCCTTTTATCACAATATTCCCTGGCTGTTTATTGCCCTGCCGGACAGTGGTGAGGTGCTGGATATTGTCAGCTGGCTGGCGGTGTTGTGGCCGCCATTGACCGGGGTATCCTCCGCCGCTGAGCCACAACAGATAGTGATCCGCCGTCTGCTGGCTGAATTTCCGTCTCTGTTATTACCGACAACCGCTCGGCCCTGCTGGCAGGGGGTGATCCAGTGTGATGACCGGGAGCTATTCAACACCCTGATGGCACGTTTACCGCCGCAGGTCGCTGATCTGCCACCCGCCACCGCGACGATATCCGCCGCGCAAAGTCATCATCACCAGCCGGATAATGACGCAGATAACGGGATTTTGTTTTTCCTGCCATTACCCGATAACAGCCAGGCCGCAGTGCGAATAGCAAAGGCACTGGCTGCAATCTATCAGCCGGCGTTTTATCACTGGCTGCGGGAAGAGTTATCGGCTGGTTATGTGGTGTCCTGTCGTTTCGAGCAGTACGGAGAGATGCCCGGCATCCTGTGTGCTGTCCAGTCACCGGGCTACCCCTGTGATCAGCTGGCAACATGGTGCCGGCAGTTTTTCAAGCGGATGACTCCGCAGATTATGCAATTAAGGTTACCGCCAGCGGCCGGAGAACAGGCGCCGTTACATGCTGACCGGATAATGGCGCGGATCGGCGAGGAATTATGGCAGGTCAGTGGCCGGGGAAACCTGCCGTCAGTGGCGGGCAGTGATGAAGTGTTACTGTTACAGCAGTTGCATTTATGGCTGACAGAAAACAGCGACCAGGCATTACAACTGACCAGTGGCCGCTGGTAATCAGGGTTCAGTTACCGGCAGTCACTGAACCCTGAACTTTATTTATCCCGGAATTATTTAGCCCAGAATTTTTTACGGCTGGTTTTACCGATTCCCGGGTTACAGGTATTGGTCGGGTCGAGCTGATGCCAGTGCTGTTGGTGTTCGCAGGAGGCCTGATACAGATGGCCGACATTATGCTCTGCGGGATAACGTGCGCCGCGTTGTTCCAGATATGCCATCACATCCTGTTTAAACTGGTGTGCATCCACCCCCGGCTTAAGCACGTAGTCCTGGTGGTTGACAAAGCAGAAGAAATGGCCACAGCAGGAATCGGCCTGAACCTGTGCCGCAAGATGCGGCGGCAGTTCGATGCGCCACTGGCTGTCGTTACGCCGCAGTGCCACATCGAAAGCCACCAGCCGCTCACTGGTCGGGTAGCCCAGATAATCACAGTAACAAATAGTACAGCCGCCCACCGCAAAACGGATCAGAAAGGCATCGGCTGCTTCACGTTTATCACACAGGAAATATTCCCCCGGACGGTGGGCGAAAAATTCGTCCAGCAGGGCAGTGAGCTGCGCAGTCTGCACGGCATCCACTTTAATCATCAGGTGATGAACGAACCGCTGGCGATAGGCCATAATGCGTGGCGCAACAAAGGACGGTGTGACCTGGTTAAAGCCCTGGATCAATTTATCGGTGAAATTATGTGGCAGAAAACGGGCATGTTTTACCCGCACATCCCAGCGCGCTTTATTCGCCATCAGTCCGGGTAATGCCTGCGGGCCCAGCTTACGGATCGCAAGGAACATATGTTTGGCATAGCGCAACGTCAGGTCAAAAGCCCCGGCGTGAATATATTCAGCCTGTAAGGGTAATTCATCCATTTTTTCCAGCAGGAAACGCCGCAACTCTACCAGTTCCGTTTCATCATTACTGCCAATATAAAAGGTACGGGTTTGTTCACTGGCGGCGAACGTCGGCAAGCGGGCGGCAAATACCACGACTTTACCGGCACAGCCTGCACTGTCATATAAATAACGTTTATCGCCGTTAAACCGGGCCGGTGAAGCCGCCTGTGTATCCCGCAGTTGTTTTGCATAATCGTCGGCCCAGATTTTACCTTCCCAGTCTTCTGCATCGCCGGTGGTATATTCTCGGGTTTCGAGGGCATTAATTATTCTTTCCGGGGTATCCCCCAGCTGGATCCCCAGATGGTTGACCAGCTCCAGTTGTCCGTCTTCGGTGATGCGCGCAAACAGTGATTTTTCCGTAAATGCCGGGCCGCGGCGGATCAGTGAACCGCCGGAGTTGTTGCATAACCCGCCAATCACCGACGCACCGATACAGGATGAGCCAATGACCGAATGAGGCTCCCGTTGTAAGGGTTTCAGAGTGTCTTCAAGTTCAGTCAGCGTCGTGCCGGGGAAAGCGATCACCTGCTGATGATTATCAATTACCTGTACGCCCGTCAGCAGTCTGGTACTGATAATCACGATATCGCGGTCATAATCGTTACCATCGGGCGTTGACCCGCCGGTCACGCCGGTATTGGATGCCTGCATCAGAATAATCACATCTTCTGCCACGCAGACTTTCAGCAGTTGCCAGAGCTGTAATAATGTCTGAGGCAGTACCACGGCGAGCGCATCACCCTGACCGACACGGAATCCTTTGGTATAAAATGCCTTGTCATCCTCACTCACTAAAACCTGTTTATCTCCCGCGATTTCATGCAGCTTGCGGATCAGCTCCTGACGGTTATTCATCTATCCTGTCTGCCTTTTATTTTTCATTTTTGCCTGTGGCGGATTGATTGTGCTGCTTGTTTCGATGACCTGCCGCGACGTCCTGCGCTAGCAGTGCGATAACGTCGCGGCCTGCAATATATGAAAGCGCTTTTTTGATCAGGAAGAAAGGGGCTAAATAAAAAAAACTTATCGGACTAAAAGAAAATATCTAACAGAACCACAAAAACGCTGTTTTTGTTCTGTTAACTGATTTATTTAAACAATTGATTAACATTTAATGCCGGAAAGGCAGGGGAAATTCGGCCGCAGAGGACAGGATAAAAGCGACAGGGCGGAAAGAATCCCTGCCGCAGCGGCAGGGATTGTCATGAAGACTATAGCCGGGTAATGACTTGCTGTTCACTGAAACGTGACTTAGGTAACGTGGCGTTAAAATCTTTTTCACTATTAAAGCCAATCGATGCCACCACCAGACTGTGCATGCCTTTTGCTTTCAGTCCGAGCAGTTCATCCATTTTCTGCGGATCAAAACCTTCGATTGGAGTAGCATTCAGGTCCAGCGCTGCGGCACCCAGCAGCAGAAAGCCCAGAGAAATATAGGCCTGACGTTCCAGCCAGTGGCGAACATTCTGTTCATCACCGCCGAAGGCAGCAATATACTGACGGCGGCCATTATCATTAGCTGCTGCGCTGGCGTCATCTTTGAAACGACCATCGGCAGTTTCCCGGGCGTGAACTGCGGCGAGATGCGCGTCATCCAGACGGTCAGCTGAGGCAAACACCACTACCATGGCAGCATCACGTACTCTCGGCAGGTTGAATTCGCGGATGGCGGGTAAAATTTTTGCTTTTCCTTCATCGCTGGTAACCGCAAAAAAATGCCAGGGTTGCAGGTTCAGGGAAGAGGGGCTGTTGCGCAGGAGATCCAGCAATTGCTGCTGTTGTTCAGCAGTCAGCTTTTTTTGCGGATCATAGGCTTTGGTTGTGTAACGCTGTTTGGCAACCTCGACGATATTCATCTGGATGACCTCCGGAGTAATGTTAAACACTGGCTATATTCAGGCTAAAGTAACAATTTCGTTATCAGACGACCAGTCTAATCCCCGGCTGACGCACTAAAGGTTAAAGGGGCCTCTGACGGGTTAAAAGTATTTATTCGCGATAGTTTTCAGAGTGATATTGTACTTAAGCGACAACAGCCGGATCAGTGTGCAGGTAACGATAGATAGCCAGACACTGTAGTGTTCCGGAATAATATTAGCAGAACCCAGTAACTCGATAGCCGCACCAATTAATGCCGCACTGGCATAGATCTCTTTGGTAAAAATAACCGGTGTTCTCCCCGCCAGAATATCCCGCAGACATCCGCCACCGACCGCACTGACACAGCCCATTAAAATAGAGAATTCGATATTTTGCGTATATTGCCAGGCTTTATTTGCACCAAAGGCGGCAAAAAATCCCAGTCCCAGGGCATCAAAGAACAGGGCCGGTTTTTCGAAAGAGAATACCAGTTTCTGGAAATAAGACAGCAGAGTCATGGCCATAATCACGCAGAGCAGGTATTCCACATTCACCAGCCCTGCGGGCGGGGTGGCACCCAGACAGAGATCCCTGATACAGCCGCCGCCAATGGCGGTAACAAATGACAGTGCAAAGACACCAAACAGATCGAACCGGTTTCTGACGCCGACAGTAGCCCCACTGAGGGCAAAGACAAAAGTACCGAATAAGTCGATAAAGTGTAAAAGTAAGCTCATAAATTCTCGATAAACCGGGTTTCAGGCAGTAAAAACAGCACTCCGGCCGCCGCAGGATCTTCTGCCCCGGCAAGGCCATCCGCTCACCGGGCGCAGGCACAATAAATGTTTCCGGCGAAGAGCGCAATCCTTTGCGTGGCATCGCCTGCGGCTGGTACAGCCGGTGATTTCTCCTGAACAGAGACGGGCTGAGGTGGCAGGTAAAAGAAGTTACGTCAGGGATCGGGAAAAATCGTGACAGGATGACAGCCAGCCGATACCCTGAAACCAGTAAATATTATGAACGACAGACCGGTTTTTTCCGGCAAATGGTTGCCTGCTCAGGCAGCCTCTGACGTTCCCGGCGCCCCCTGAACAGCAGATAAATAGGATAGGTAGTCATGAATTCGACAAAAGCGACGGTCATCGGCTTAGCCGCTATTGTGCTTTGGAGTGCCAATGTCGGGCTAATCAAACATGTCAGTGAAGGGTTCGGGGCGGTCAGAGGAGCTGCGCTGGTATATACCCTGAGTTCGGTGGTGCTGTTACTGACTGTTGGCTTCCCGAAACTCAGAACATTTCCGCGCAGCTACCTGCTGATCGGCAGCTTACTGTTTGTCAGTTACGAAATCTGCCTGTCCCTGTCGCTGGGTTTTTCACAAAATGCTCAGCAGGCCATCGAAGTCGGGATGGTGAATTATCTCTGGCCGGCAATGACCGTGGTTCTGGGGATCATTGTAAACCGTCAGCGGGTACACTGGACAATTTTGCCGGGCATTGGCCTGTCGCTGGCAGGCATTCTTCAGGTGTTGTCCGGTAACCAGCCGCTCTCCCTGATACAGATAACCCGGCATATTGGAGAAAACCCGTTCAGTTACGGTCTGGCTTTCAGCGGAGCGGTTATCTGGGCGGTGTACTGTGTTGTCACCCAAAAGCTGGCTCGTGGCAGTAACGGAATTACCTTCTTCTTTATGCTGACTGCGGCCACCCTGTGGGTGAAACAGCTGAGTTCTTCCGCCAGTCCTTTCAGTGTCAGTCTGCCTGCCACCATAAGCCTGTTACTGGCAGCCCTGGCGTTCGGCCTGGGTTACGCGGCATGGAATATTGGTATTCTGCGCGGAAATGCCACCTTACTGGCGACTGTTTCTTATTTTATTCCGGTACTGTCAGCGGTACTGGCTTCAGTTATGCTGCACTCCGCCCTGACCCTTTCATTCTGGCAGGGCACAGGGATGGTCTGCTTTGGTTCTCTGGTTTGCTGGCTGGCAACCCGCAGAAAAAAACCGCCAGTGTCACAGGCGGTGGTGCAGCAGAACCGGTAAATTGTGACTGACGGAGAATATCGATGATAGAAATCTGGGGGCGCAAAACCTCGTCAAATGTACAGGCTGTGATGTGGGCGGTGGCCGAACTGCAGCAGCATTATAAACGCTATGATATCGGACACAGGTTTGGCGGCAATGATACTCCGGCGTTTCTGGCCATGAACCCCAACGGTACGGTACCCGTCGTCAGTATCAACGGGGGAACTCCCCTGTGGGAGTCTGGTGCCATTCTGCGTCATCTGGCGGCGCTCTATGGTGACCCGCCGTTCTGGCCATCTGATGTGAATCAACGCTGTGTTATCGACCAGTGGGCGGAATGGTCAAAAATTAATATTGCCATTAATTTTACTATGCCGGTGTTCTGGCCCCTGGTGCGTATTCCGGCGGAACAGCGTGATATGCAGGCACTTACCGTCGCTTTACAGCGGCTGACCCGTTTTCTGAATATTGCAGAGCAACAATTATTGCGTCACCCGTATCTGGCCGGGCCGGAATTCACTCTGGCTGATATCCAGTTCGGCCATATTTTGTATCGCTATTTTGATCTGGATATCCGGCGGGCAGCATTACCGGCCGTCGAAGCTTACTACCAGCGACTGACCCGGCGAGCAGCCTACCGTGAACATGTGATGGTCAGCTATCAGGAGTTAGCGGTCTGAGGCTGTTTCGTTGCTGATATTTTGTCCGGATGAGACTGATTCGCATTTTTGGCGTTAAACAATTTTCTTAACTCTATTATTCTTAACAGTATAAAATTCTTAAACAAGGAGTCAGAAATGCAGACCGATACGCTGCGTTATGACGACGTGATATTCACTTTACCTCTGAATGACTGGGCAGATGGCGGGAGTTTCAGCCAGCAGGCCCTGACGGCCCTTGAGCAGGGCGCAGTTCTTAGCCTGCCACGACTAGGTTTTCCTCTTACTCCGGATGAACAGCCACGTCTGCGGGAGCAAACCGTTCAGCCGGGGCGAAAAAATATCAGCTACCGCGCTGAGACTGATCAGTTATTTGGTGTCGCCGACAAGGCAGACGAAACGGTGATCCGTCAGTTGCTGCAACGCCATCATCAGGTCTGTCAGCAGCTGATCGGTAGTCTGCTGCCTGCTTATGTTCCGGTACTGCACACCCCGATTAACACGTTGCGGGTTCATCCGGTAGCGGTGTGGAAGAAAGGCAGTTCATGGCGTAAAGATGATACCCGGTTACATGTGGATGCTTTCCCGTCGCGGCCTATCCACGGGGAACGTATCCTGCGCATTTTCACCAATATTAATCCGCACGGTGAAGCCCGGGTCTGGCGGGTCGGTGAGCCATTTCCGTCGCTGGTCAAACGATTCCTGCCACGGGTGGGGCGTTACCATCCCCTGAGCAGTCTGTTACAGCAAAAGCTGGGGATCACCAAAAGTTACCGCACCCGTTATGACCATATTATGCTGGGGTTGCACGACGCAATGAAAGCCGATACAGACTACCAGTCATCGGGTGCACAGCTTGAGGTGAGTTTTCCGCCGGGCAGCAGCTGGATCTGTTTTTCTGATCAAACCCCCCACGCAGCCATGTCGGGGCAGTTTATGCTGGAACAGACGTTTCTGTTGCCGGCCAGAGATATGGTAAATCCGCAACATTCTCCCCTGAAAACCCTCGAGACTTTGCTGGGCGCCTCTTTACTCTGAGATATTCCTGCCCGGCCGGGCAGGAACAGTAATCCCCGGGTGTAAATGAACTGTTAATCGTCGATAGTTATTAACTTAGTCACGAACGGCAGAGATCCTGAACATTATAGCGTTATTTTTTTGAACTGTGACCAGTGCAGGAGTTTCGGTGATACGTGACGTGGTAACGTATTTTTTCCGGGAATGTACTTATCACAGGACGACATAATGACTAAAAAACTGACGATGGCACTACTGATATCAGCACTGTTTTATGGTGCTGCTGCTGCGGCGGCAACCCCTGCCGGGGATGATGTCACCACCAAACCAGACCTCTATTATCTGACCAATAGTCAGTCCATTGACAGCCTGGCACTGCTGCCCCCGCCTCCGGCAATTGGCAGTATCGCTTTTCTGAATGATCAGGCGATGTACGAACAGGGGCGCTTATTACGTAACACCGACCGCGGCAAGCTGGCGGCCGAGGATGCTAACCTGAGCAGCGGCGGGGTGGCGAATGCATTTTCTGCGGCCTTCGGACGCGAAATTACGGCCAGAAATACGCCGCAACTGTATAAACTGCTGACCAACATGATCGAAGATGCCGGGGACCTGGCAACCCGCTCAGCAAAGCAGCATTATATGCGTATCCGTCCGTTTGCTTTCTACCAGGTGGCGACCTGTAATACCCGGCAACAGGATGAACTTTCGACCAACGGTTCTTACCCCTCTGGTCATACGGCTATTGGCTGGGCCACGGCGCTGGTACTGGCCGAAATTAACCCGCAGCGGCAGAATGAAATCCTTAAGCGGGGTTATGAACTCGGGCAAAGCCGTGTCATTTGCGGCTATCACTGGCAGAGTGATGTTGATGCTGCACGGGTAGTGGCTTCAGGGGTGGTGGCGACTCTGCATACCTCTCCGGCCTTTAACGCCCAGCTGGCAAAAGCGAAAGCGGAATTTGCTGCACCTTAACCTGCCGTCATTATCTTCTCCCGATTAATAAAATCTTAATGATTAACCTGCATACTCTCCTGACAAACCAGACAGGAGAGTATGATGAATAAAGTCGCGGCTATTTCTTTCGGTGAACTCAGTGCCACATTGCTCGGTCTGTGTGTGCTGGCAACCTTTCTGCTGGTCTGGTTCAGCAGTTTTCCGTAACAATGTCCTGCTTTATGAAGCGTACCGCTGCCCGGCACCCCTGACGGTCGGTACGGTTAGTCAGACAAAACGTTGCATCATGCAGCTGACAGATCCGGCTGACAATACTGAGTCCCAGCCCAATCCCTCCGTAGCGGCTATCCATCCGCGTAAAGGCTTTGCTGAGCTCACCGGTTTTGCTTTCATCAATGCCGGGTCCCTGGTCTTCTACCGCCAGCTCAATATATTGCTTACCGTCAGTCGCGGTTAGCTGCTGAATACTCACCTGTAAGGTACTGTGTTCAGGGCTGTAACGGTGCGCGTTTTCTGTCAGGTTACGTACCACCAGCTGTAATAATGTCGGGTCGCCTTTGACGATAAAGTCTGCGCTGTCATCCGGCAAAATTAAGTGCTGGTGCCGCAGCTTGATCATGGTCAGCAAACTGTCACGCAGGGGACGGGTGACAGCGCTGACCAGTGGCACCGGTTGCTGACTGCCAGCGGAAAATGACTGCCCAACCCGTGCCAGTTGCAGCAGCTGTGAAACACTGTCAGTCATCTGATCGAGACGATGGATCAGAGCCGACATATCAATGGGATGCTGTCTGGCAATTAATTCAAGATGCAACCGCAGCCCGGCCAGCGGGGTACGTAATTCATGGGCGACATCGGCAGTAAACAGCCGTTCTCGTTCGAGGGTGGTGGTTAAACGTTCGACCATCTGATTAATCGCGTGGATCACCCCGTCGATCTCGATAATTGCGCTCTGGTACTCCACCGGTTGCAGATTAAATTCGCTGCGTTTTTCGAGGTGATAGCGTAATTCTGACAGGGGATGCGTGATCCACTTCACCGCCTGCCAGCACAATATCAGGGCGACGGAAATCATGATCAGGCTGGGTAATGCCAGGCTGGCGACCGCTTCGTGGATCTCTTTTTCCACATGTCCCTGTTCATTACGTTGCTGCAATACAGCTCTGACCAGCAGATCTATCTGTTCTTTGCTCTCATGCCATAACCAGAGCACACTGATTAGCTGGCAAAACAGTAAAATCGCGCCGATAGTGATCAGCAACCGCCGGCGCAGGGTGGTTGTTTTCGGTAACCTGTTCAATATTTGCTGACCCTCTTCGACGGACACTTTATTTCAGCAGAGCGTACCCAAATCCCCGCACGGTGCGGATACGGGTTTTACCTATTTTTTCACGCAGGTTATGGATGTGAACTTCAAGGGTATTGGTTGAAGGTTCATTATTCCAGTTATAAATATCGTTGTATAAAATCTCACGGTGAACCGGGCTGCCGGCTTTCATCATCAGCCGGGCCAGCAAGGCATACTCTTTCGGCGTCAGATCCAGCAATTCGCCGCTGCGGAACACCTGACGATGGGCGGTATCCAGCGACAAATCCTCAACCGTCAGCAGATTGGCGCTCTGGTTATTGTGGCGGCGGATTAAGGCCCGTATCCGCGCATTCAGTTCTTCCAGAGCGAAAGGTTTGATCAGGTAATCGTCGGCCCCGCTGTCGAGGCCGATAATCCGGTCGCTCAGGGTATCTCTGGCGGTCAGTATCAATACCGGTAAAGCCATTTTCTGACGACGTAAACGTAACAGCAGGTGTATTCCATCCTCATCCGGCAGACCAAGATCGAGGATCACCAGACTGTATTGGGTAGCTTTAAGACAGTTTTCTGCTTCCCGTGCACTGCTGACACCATCGCAGGTGTAGCCTTCATCGTGCATAGCGATTATCAGACCCTGCAGTAACAGGGCATCATCTTCAACAATTAATATCTTCATCTGGTACTCCGGCAAGACAGTTACAGTTTATCTGTCTGATAACAGTGGTGACGGCCACTGGTCATAACCCCGCGGGCCAGACAACAGGCAGTGGCGGGGGAACGATTTTTCTGGTGTATTGTTAGCTGCGATTACTGGCCGCAGGTACCACCGCCGGTAATATAAGCAGTGATGTCATAAGCAATATAAGTATATCGGTACAGTAATACCGGCGGGCTATTATGCGGCGAAAAGCTTAGGATAACCTTAAATTACTTAATCCTGTGACGCGGGCTGCTTGCTTAACGGCATGATTTTTCATGAGACAGCCGGTCTGACGTATTAAGTAACTTAAGATACGCTGGCAGGCCGGCGGCGGTCACACTACCGGAGGAACGATGGCTGATGTACATGATGAGCCGACCCGCAGTAAAAATATGCGGGCCATCAGGGACCGTGACACGTCCCTGGAAAAACGAATACTGTGGTTATTGCAGTCACTGAATATCCCGGCATCTCAGCAGGTACGGGAACTACCCGGCCGGCCCGATTTTGTCCTGCAGGACAGTAGCAAAATTATTTTTACCCACGGTTGCTTCTGGCATCGTCACTCCTGTCATTTATATAAACCTCCGGCAACCCGCCGTACTTTCTGGCAACAGAAAATTGACCGGAATGCTGAACGGGATGAGCAAATTCTCGAAAAGCTGCAGGCGGCTGGCTGGAATGTGTTGATTATCTGGGAATGTGCCCTGAAAGGAAAATACCGTCTGACGGAGAAGCAACTAACAGAACGGGTCGAAGAGTGGGTCTGTACGGCGCAGGATTCGGCAGAAATCAGCCAGTCAGGGTTACGTCTGTTGTCAAAGTAACCCTCCGGTAGCGCAGGGGCGGTTTCCCAGAGGGCT
The DNA here is from genome assembly GCF_018257595.1 of Tatumella sp. JGM94. Lineage (NCBI taxonomy): Bacteria > Pseudomonadati > Pseudomonadota > Gammaproteobacteria > Enterobacterales > Erwiniaceae > Tatumella > Tatumella sp. JGM94. Next base: position 39,709 of record NZ_JAERJN010000001.1, read on the forward strand.
GAGTGTTATTTCGCTGCCTGGCGGGCAGTGGTGACTTTCTCTGCTATCCGGTCACCGATTTTACGGTCGATATTTCGCCAGTAGTCAAATGCCCGTGATAATACCGGTTCTTCAACCCCGTTCAGCAGATGCCCGCTGACATTATCCACCAGCCGTTGCCGTGCCGCATCATCCATCACCTGACAGACCAGCGTATTCGCCTGACTGAAATCATCATCCTCAGCATGAAGCGCATAGGGCTGGCGCACCATATCACCGCTGCTGTGCCAGGCAGAATCGGTCGGATATTGTTTGCCATCGGCCTGCGGGCCTGCTTTGGAGTTTGGCGCATACACCGGGTCACTGACCGGTGTCATACGCATAGCGCCATCTTTACTGTAGCTGTTCACCGGTGAGTGAGGGGCGTTAACGGGGATCTGTTTATAGTTGACCCCCAGCCGTGCACGGTGGGCATCGGCATAGGCAAAGACGCGGCCGAGTAACATTTTATCCGGACTTAAGCCGATGCCTGGCACCAGGTTGTTAGGTTCAAATGCGGCCTGTTCAATCTGGGCATGGTTATCCGTCGGGTTACGGTCGAGGGTCAGTTTACCGACTTCGATTAATGGATAATCCTGATGCGGCCAGACTTTGGTCAGGTCAAACGGGTTAAACCGGTAGTGCTCTGCGTCGGCAAACGGCATAATTTGCATATACAGGGTCCATTGGGGAAAGTCGCCCTGTTTAATGGCGTTAAACAGATCCCGCACATGGAAATCCCCGTCAGCCCCGGCCAGCTGGTCGGCCTGCTGTTGGGTCAGACATTCAACACCCTGATCGGTTTTAAAATGGTATTTAACCCAGAATTTCTCCCCGGCAGCATTGACCCACATATAAGTATGGCTGGAATAACCGTTCATATGGCGCCAGCTTTTCGGGATACCACGGTCACCCATCAGCCATGCCAGCTGGTGTGAGGACTCGGGGGATAAGGTCCAGAAATCCCACTGCATTTCATTATCACGCAGGTTATTATCAGCGCGGCGTTTCTGCGAGCGGATAAAATGCTGGAACTTCATCGGGTCACGGATAAAAAATACCGGGGTATTATTGCCGACCAAATCATAGTTACCTTCGGTGGTGTAAAACTTTATCGCAAATCCGCGCGGATCCCGCCAGGTATCAGGACTGCCGCGTTCTCCGGCCACGGTCGAAAACCGCATCACAACCTCTGTTTTTACCCCCGGCTGGAACAGGGCTGCACGGGTATACCGGCTCACGTCTCCCGTCACCCGGAAATGGCCGAAAGCGCCGCTGCCTTTGGCATGGGGCTGACGTTCTGCAATTCGCTCCCGGTTAAAATTAGCCATTTGTTCGATAAGATAATGGTCATGCAATACCAGCGGACCATCGGCACCGACCGACAGAGAGTGTTCGTCGCTGGCAACCGGGATGCCGGCATCGGTCGTCGTTATTTTTGGTTTCTGATCATTGCTCATGCTTCTTCTCCATGTGAAAAACAGGGTTAATGCGCACCCGCTAAGCATAGTCGAAACCTGACCATTGAGGGGCTCCGTCCCGCAAAATAATCGACCAGCGGGATTCCCCTGAGACAGAAACCGCTGAACGTTATCAGTACTGCGGCAAAATTTATCATTTTCTGTACGTTGGATTGATGCGGGTAATACGTTATTCTCGCGGGCTAATAATCACCTGAGTAAATAATCCCGGAGTTTTGCTTATGGTCTCTTCCGGCGGAGAGTCTTCATCGCGTGTTTTTCATCATCCTGGCTTCAGGGCCTATGTTGCCGCACAAACCTGTTCTTCTCTGAGTTTTCAGATTGTCTCCCTGGCGGTCAGCTGGCAATTGTATACCATGACCCACAGCACTTTTATGCTGGGGATGATCGGCCTGATGCAGTTTATACCCTCGGTAGTGCTGGCATTACCGGCGGGCCATCTGGCGGACCAGTATAATCGCAAGACCCTGATTATCGGTGGTCAGAGTATCGAGTTTCTGGCGGTTATCGGGCTGGCGGTTTTACCCTTTATCGGTACCGGCAGTCCGGTAATCTTACTGGCGCTGGTATGCCTGTTTTCGCTGGCCCGCGCTTTTGAGGGACCGTCAATGACCTCTCTGTTACCGGCGCTGCTGCCCGCGGGGCTGCTATCAAAAGGGATGGCGACTAACCAGGTGTTCCGCGAGGCGATGGTAATTGCCGGACCGATGGCTGGCGGGTTGCTGTATGTCGTTGCGCCGCAGGTGGCCTACGGAACGGCGGCGATCGCCTATCTGGCCTCGCTGGTGGTGATGACCACCCTGAAATATGAACGTGAAGTGGTTAAACCACTGCCGATGACCTTCAAAAATTTGTTTGCCGGGCTCGACTTTATTGTTAAACGCAAGGATGTGCTGGGCGTTATTTCACTGGATCTGTTTGCGGTGTTACTGGGCGGAGTTACCGCCCTGTTACCGGTTTTTGCCAATGATGTCTTGCATACAGGGGCCTGGGGGCTGGGAGCACTGCGGGCTGCACCGTCGGTCGGGGCATTGATTACCGGCATCTGGATCAGCCGCAACAGCTTTCATAAACATACAGGTATGATTATGTTTGGTTGTGTTGCCGGTTTCGGGGTGGCGACGCTGGTTTTTGCCCTGTCAGATAACATTATCCTGTCACTGTTGGCGCTGGTGGTATTGGGCGGTTTTGATATGGTCAGTATGGTGATCCGTGGTGCGATGGTGCAGCTGGATACTCCTGATGATATGCGCGGCCGGGTTAACGCAGTGAACTCTGTGTTTATTAATACCTCGAATCAGCTGGGTGAATTTGAAACAGGTTTGCTGGCCAGCGCTATCGGCACAGTTCCGGCGTCGGTGGCCGGTGGTATTGGTACCCTTGTGGTGGCGGGTCTGTGGATGGTGATGTTTCCGCATCTGCGGCGGCGGCAAAAATTGGCACAGGGATCTGAGGTCTGAGCCGAATATGGCGGGATAAAAAAATCCGCCGGCTCAGAGAGGGGCGGATTTTTCAGTAGTAGCCGATTACAGGGCCATATCCTGCTGCGGAGTTGCCTGCCGGGCAGGGGTATTCTCTGCCGGGCTTGCTACTGACGGGGCCGCGATGCGCGGTGGTTTGGTCAGTTGCAGGCTGGCGGCGGTATCATCCCAGACCTGCTGGGTAAGGGCGACATTGCCGTTAATTTTCTGACCGTAGGTCGGGACGATACTACGGATTTTCTGTTGCCATTCAGGTGTCTGTACCTTATCCGCGAATAGTTTTTCGATCACATTCAGCGTAATAGGGGCGGCAGTGGAAGCACCCGGCGAAGCACCCAGTAAGGCTGCGATGGTTTTTTGCTGGTCGGTAACAATTTCGGTACCCAGTTTCAGCACACCGCCTTTCTGTGGATCTTTCTTCACGATCTGTACCCGTTGTCCGGCCTGCCACAGACGCCAGTCAGACTTTTTAGCATCAGGGTAGTATTCCTGCAGGGCAGCAAAACGATCGTCATCTGACAGCATAACCTGACCAATCAGGTATTTCACCAGGTCGAAGTTATCAATCCCCACATGGGCCATAGGTAAGATATTGCTGGTTGTGGTGGCGCTTAGCAGATCAAACAACGAACCATTTTTCAGGTATTTGGTCGAGAAGGTGGCAAACGGACCAAACAACACCACTTTTTTACCGTCGAGATTACGGATATCAATATGGGGAACCGACATCGGCGGTGCACCGACAGAGGCCTGACCATACACCTTCACTGAATGACGTTCAGTCACTTCCGGATTTTCTGTGACCAGGAATGAACCACCGACCGGGAACCCGCCGTAGTTATCTGCTTCCGGAATACCGCTTTCCTGCAGTAATTTCAGGGCTGCGCCGCCGGCACCGATAAACACATATCTGGCATCAATCTCATGTTCGGTATTGTCTTTCAGGTTTTTTACCGTCACATGCCAGCTGTTATCCGGATTGCGTTTAAACGCGGTCACTTCTGTGGATAGCTCAAGGCTGAAGTCAGGTTTAGATTGCAGACTGCTTACCAGCTGACGGGTAATTTCGCCATAGTTGACATCAGTCCCCAGCGGAGTCCAGGTGGCTGCAACTTTTTGTGCCGGATCACGGCCTTCAATCACCAGCGGTGCCCATTGCTTGATTTGGTTCTGGTCGACAGAAAACTGCATTCCCTGGAACAGGGTTGTGTTTTGCAGTGCCTGATAGCGTTTAGTCAGGTAATCAACATTGCTATTACCCCAGACAAAACTCATATGTGGTGCGCTGTTAATAAAGGAATGAGGATCTTTCAGTACGCCCTGTTTAACCAGGGATGACCAGTACTGACGGGAAATCATAAAGGACTCGTTAATCTCAATCGCTTTACTGATATCAATCGAACCATCAGCACGCTGCGGAGTATAGTTAAGCTCCATATTGGCAGAGTGTCCGGTTCCGGCATTATTCCAGCCATTGGACGACTCTTCAGCCACGCCGTCCAGCCTTTCAACCATAATCTGTTTCCAGTCCGGCTGGAGTTCATTCAGCCAGGTGCCCAGAGAAGCACTCATAATACCGCCGCCGATCAGCAACACATCGGTTTTTTCGCTGGCAGCAGACGCTGACTGGCTGAAGGTCGCTAAGGCGAGAAGGGAGAGGCTGAAAGCCATTTTCTTTGAATAAGTCATAGTACGCCTGGTCATTGAGAAAAACTGCGGGGGAGTGTAACTCCGGATGTGTCCAATTGTGAATATATTTATGTATTAACATTGATAAAAATAAGTTAATAAATAGGATTTAGTTATTTAACTAACTGATTCTAAATAAATAATTTAAAATTATAAATTTTCACCAATTGAACAAAATAGAATCAGATCTGTTTTTTTTTACCTGATTTGTAACAATTATATCAGTAAAGTTTATGTGCTTATAACAGGAAGGACCCGGAAAAGGGCCTGCGGCCAGTGACGGATCGCGGAGATAATGCATTGTTCGGTGTTACATCAGAATTATTGTATAATTTGCCCCATTGATTCTTCCGGCGTTAATATAAAATGATTATCCGTAAACCACAGCACTGGTTCCTGCGCCTGTTTGACTGGCATGGTTCAGTACTGTCTGATATTGCCTTCCGCATGGGACTGAATGTTGCGATATCAATAGTCGCTATTCTGGTCCTCCCCTGGTACCAGAGCCTGAATGTTAAGTTGTCTACCGCCCCTTTTAGTCTGCTGGGAATAGCCATCGCTATCTTCCTTGGCTTTCGTAATAATGCCAGTTACGGACGTTTCCTTGAGGCGCGGTTGCTGTGGGGGACATTACTGATTAACTGCCGTATTCTGTTGCGCCAGTTACATTGCGTATTACCGGAAAATTCACCGCAATTGATCACGTTTTCTCAATTACTGACCGGCTATGCATATGCGCTAAAACATCAGCTAAGATCAACCGATGCAACCGAAGATCTGCGGCGTATTTTACCCGCAGCACTACAATCGCAGGTGCTGGCCAGCCCTTTCCGCGCTAACCGTATTTTATTAGTCAGCGGTCAGTTCCTCGGGGATCTGCGGCGACAGGGAAAAATATCCGATATTATTTTTTGCGAAATGGACCAGGCATTACGCAAACTGGAAACGTTACTCGGCGGCTGTGAAAGGCTGGATAATACCCCGATCCCGTTTGCCTATAGTCTGATACTGCACCGCACAGTCTATCTGTTCTGTACTTTATTACCTTTTTCACTGGTCACCGAACTGCATTATATGACAGTACTGGTGTCAGCCTTTATTTCCTACACCTTTCTGTCTCTGGATTCACTGGCAGAAGAGCTGGAACAGCCTTTTGGTACCGGATCCAACCATTTACCCCTCGATGCTATTTGTCTGACCATTGAACGGCATATGCTGGAAATGAACGATCAGTCGCCGTTGCCGGCGCCTTTATTACCAGACCACCGTTTTCAGCTGACATAATCGCCATGGCAGCCAGTGCGGCTGCTATGTCACCACTCAGTCACGGGTCACCAGGCTGGCGGCCCGCTGTGCGGTTCTGAAGGTCAGGGTCAGGTAAATCAGGTTAATCAGAATCACAATCGCTGAGGCCAGAAATACCCAGCGCATGCCCAGTACGGCAGAAGTGACAGAACCCAGCAACGGGCCGGTGACATTGCCCAGGTTCATAAATGACTGGTTATAACCGAACACCCGTCCTGAGACTTCCGCCGATGAATAGGTGAGTAACATGGTCTGGATGGCAGGAAACATGGCACCGTCGGCAAACCCCAGCAGGAAACGTAATACGGAAAACTGGGGGACGCTGCTGACCAGCGACATTAAGGTCAGTAATATAATAAACATGACAAACGCCACCGAAATAATCCGCTTTGGTCCGATATTATCACTCATCCGTCCCCAGACCGGGGCGGAAATTAAGGCTGACATTCCCGGCAGTGCGGCAATAAAACCACTCATAAAAGCAATATTATGACTGTCCGGAGCAAGGTGCTGCACATATAAAAACAGGATCGGATTAACGGAACCGTTACATAATTGCACTACCAGAGTACAGAATAACAGACACAGAATAATACTGGGCGAAGGTACCGTTTTCCAGACAGATACCGGCTTAGTACGGATCTTATTTTCAGATTTCTGACGCGGCTGTTCTTTGATAAAAAACAGGGTCACCAGGGTAGTCAGTACCAGTAACAAAGTGGTGACATGGAATACCGGGCGCAGTCCGACATGATCGGCAAGATATCCGCCGAGTAACGGGCCACCGAGAAAACCGCTGATTTGCGCGGTAGACAAAATACTTAATGCCCAGCCGCTTTTTCCTTTCGGTACCTGAGAGGCAATTAACGCCATTGCATTGGGGATATACCCGGAAGCCAGCCCCATCAGGCCACGTAACAGAAATAACTGCCAGACACTGGTCACCATCCCCTGGAAAAAAATCGCAATCGCCATCCCGACAGCAGCACGGATCAGCATCAGTTTACGTCCTTTACTGTCGGCCATCCGCCCCCATAACGGAGAAACAATGGCCGAGATAAGGAAAGTAATACTGAAGGTCAGCCCTGACCACAGGGTCAGACTGGCTGTGTCATAATTCCCGAGCTGTGAGATATAGAGCGGTAAAAAGGGCAGAATCTGGCTGGTGCCTAAACCTGTAATAAAGCATCCCAGCCACAGAGATAACAGGTTCTTTTTCCAGGAAATCATAAGCAATAACGGAGTCTGGTGAGGTCAGGGAGGAAAAAGTATACGCCAGACAGTCTCTGATTGGCAGGGGAAAGTACATTTAACCCGTTGAAACGCAGGGAACAGCGGTAAAACAAGCACTTTTTTACCCGTGAGTATGCTGTCCGCTGGCCGGCTCCGCGCCAGCCGGGACGATGCTTCCCGGGCAGGGCCACTGAACAATCAGTTATCAGTAATAGGTCCTTGCGGAGATACTTTTGGAATAATCCGCATTAGCCAACACTGGATCTGGATAATTCTGATATAGACTCGCCTCCTGTATGACTCTTATCACAATAATTAATGATACTTTGAAAAGAATGTTTTATCAGCGTTACTGAATGATAAAGTAATATTGCATAACAGACCGGACTGTCCGAAAAATAATTTTTTCAGTATGAATTCTCTTTACCGCCAGGGGTTATCTCTGTGACGGGCGGATTAATATTTTCTGAAAAAATGAAACGGCCTGATGAATAATACTGCTCCTGTCCTCAGGCGGTATTTATATTCTGTTATTGCGAATAACTAACGGATTAATTTACTTTTCAGGATGAGCGTATGAATATAACCGGCCAGCAGTGGCGTAATCGTAAAAAATCAATAGTATTTCTGTGTGCTGTATTTTCCTGCCCGGCCTATGCCACGCAATGGGAAGCAAGTGTATTAGGTTTTGAACCCTCAGAACCCGGAGTATTTGGCGATATGCTGGGCCTGAGATCAGATCTCGCCAGGTCAGGGTTTAATTTTAATCTGGCCTATCTCAGCCAGTCGGCAGTAAATACCGGCGGAGGTTATAACCGTGATCGCAAACTGGCTTATATCGACCAGTTTGCCCTGACTTTTTCGCAAAGTCTGCAGCAGATCACCGGTATCCCTGATGCGACTATCGAAGGTAATATCGTTAACCGTAATCATAATAATAATCTGACGGCGGAACGGTTACAGAATCCGGCACTGCCGTTTAATGATCTTGCTCAGGAAAGCTGGGGCGGGCAATCCATTACACGGCTTGGCTGGCTGACTTTCAGCCGCAGTTTTTTTGAGCGGCGTCTTTTCTGGCGTATCGGTATGATGAATAAGGTACAGACCTTCGATCAGTCAATTCCCTGTGATTTTCAGATGCTGACACAATGTGGAGGAAAATCAGCCAATGCTCTGTTGTGGAACAACTGGAACGTGCATAGCTGGGGAACCACACTGGAATATAAGCTGACGCCGGAAGTGACTCTGAAAGGCGGTATCATGGAACAGAATCCGCGGGCCGCGGATCGAAATCGCGGCTGGAGTCTGTCCGCCAGAGGCAGTCGCGGAGTCCTGCTGCCGCTGGAAGTCGAGCTGAAAACCACCGTTAAAGGTCTGCCGGGTTTATACAATGCCGGTGTATTGCTGACCAATGCCAGCCAGCCTCACTTATCACGCGGAAAATCGCAGCAGGATGGCAGCCGTGATCCGCTGGGGTATCGTAGTTATGGCAATACCGCATTTATCTGGGCCTCTGCGAATCAGCAGGTCACGTCGCATAAAGACAATAAACAACGCGGGATGAGTCTGTCCTGGAGTGGCAGCCTGGCCGATCACCGGACTAACCCGATTCAGCTGACCAGTGCCATATCCATGCGTTACCGTGGTCTGTTTGACAGCCGGCCGCGGGACTGGCTGGGGCTGGGGGTAAGCTATATCAGGATGAGTCACTATGGAAACGAAAAGTACGCGTTCGCCAGAGTGGCGTCTCTGCCGACGGTAGCGGGGTATCCGAACATCAGCAGTTCGGTGAATGCAGAGCTGTATTACCGTTTTACCATCACCCCGTGGCTGCAAGTTCAGCCGGATATTCAGTACTGGCATAACCCGGCGGGTGACAGAAATACCGCCGATGGCTGGGTTGCCGGGCTGAAAACGGTAGTGGTTTTCTGAGGATAACGGCCCGTTGGCGGGTGAACGGGCCGTCAGTGACAGACAGCAATCTCAGCCGTTATTCTGTCGGCATAACAGCCAGACAAATACCGGTGTTCCCAGCAGTACCGCCATAATCCCCGCCGGAATCTGGAAAGGCCAGATAACCAGCCGCCCCAGAGTATCAGCCACTATCATCAGTACCGCGCCGGTGATGGCTGCGGCCGGTAAGGCAACCGCAGCCTGACGGATCCCCAGCTGGCGGATCGCCTGAGGTGCCAGCAGTCCGATAAAGCTCATTGGCCCCAGTAACAGGGTGGCACAGGCACTGAGGATGGCGCAAAATACCAGCAGTACGCCGGTGACCGGCCGCAAGGCGAGTCCCAGGGATGCGGCCACGGGTCCGCCAAGGGGTAACAGGGTCAGCCAGCGAAAAAACAGCAACGACAGGGGCAGGGCAACAGTAATGATGATCAGGCCACTGAACGCTGTCTGTGGGGTAGCTCCCCAGGCAGAGCCTGATAACCAGCTGATAATCTGACTGGCATCGGGTGTGCCGCTGGCCAGCAGCAAACTGATCACGGCAGCGGCAAGGGCACTCAGGGCCGTTCCGGCCAGCAGAATACGCGATGACGATGCCGCTCCGGCAAAAGCGAAGCAAATAATAATCCCCAGGCTGAGCAATGCTCCCGCCAGTGCAGCAGGGAAAACAGTGATCCCCGCCGCGCCGGGGAAGATTAACAGCATAACGACCACCCCGCATGCAGCGCCGCTGTTAACCCCGAGCACTTCGGGGCTGGCCAGCGGGTTGGCGGTCAGGCGTTGTAATATGACCCCGCCGATAGCCAGTAGCGCGCCGCAACTGCCGGCGACCATGGCCCGTGGCCAGCGGAACCCTAAAGGATCAGAACCGGTCAGTTGCAGACCCTGTCCGGTGCGGGTAATACTCACCGCCAGCAATGCAGCCAGTATCAGCAGTATTACCAGCAGGGCCCATTTTCGGCGGTTGATTTGCCGTGCCCGGCGGGGCTGCGGATGTAAGTCCGGGAGGGTAACAAACCGGGCACGGGCAATAATCCACAGCATCAGCGGGATCCCGCCGATGGCGGTAATATTACCGGCGGTGATTTGATAGCCGCCATACGCCATCAATACGGCAACCTGATCACAGGCCAGTAATATCAGTGCGCCGAACAGCATCACCAGCAGCAGATGGCTGATAAAACGCTTATGGGGCAGTAACCGGCAGATCTGCGGGGCAAACAGGCCGATAAAACCAATAATACCTGCCTGGCTGACAGTCCAGCCGGCGGCGAAGATCACCAGCAATAATCCCCCCAGCCGGATACGCTGGCTGCGGCCACCGAGGCTGCTGATCATCGTATCGGATAAACGCAGCAGGTTTAACGGTCGGGAAAAAAGCACAGTCAGCAGGACAATAATCAGCACCACCGGCGTCAGATTTTTCACCACTGACCAGTCATTCTGGGTCAGATTTCCACTGCTCCAGATAAACACATTCTGCAACTGCTGGTGGCGGAACAGCATAATCCCGTTCTGCAAGGCGGTGCAAAACAGCCCGATAATCAGTCCGGTCAGCAGCAGGGTGAGGGGAGACAGACGGCGCTGATTACTGAGAATAAAAATAATCACCCCGCAGACCAATGCACCGGCCAGGGATAACCCCTGACTGATCAGCACACTGCTGCCCAGCAGGGTGGCCAGCGTCATGCCCAGTTGAGCCCCGGAGGCAATACCGAGGGTCGAAGGTTCGGCCAGCGGGTTTTTCAGTAATAACTGACACAGCCAGCCCGCCAGCCCGAGTATTGCACCGGTCAGTAATGCCACGGCGATCCGTGGCAGATAGCTGTAGTGCAACAGCAGCATATTCTGTTGCTGAAGATCAGCGACAGCCTGTGGCGTCAGTCCCCGGGGATGATGCGGAAAATAATAATGCAGGCTGTTCACGGTCAGTAACAGCATAATCACGACCGACAACAGCAGAATAATTGATATCACGGCGGATTTACGCACGGTATTCCTCCGCAGTCTGCACCAGTTTTCCGGCAAAACGTAATGCTGAATAAAGACTGCCATACAGCCAGATCGGTTCAATAAGCCGGCGACGGTGTTGCAGATTAAAAGGTATCTGCTGCCAGACCGGTGAGCCGGACAATGCGTTAGTCAGCCCCTGATCACCGTGTGAAAACTGCAACACAATATCTGCCTGACAGGTCAGCAGTTGCTCGATACCGACGATCACACTTCCCCAGATACTGGACGATCCCTGCCAGGCGGATTGCAGACCGGTGGCGGTGACGACTTCGCCGAAAAGGCTGTCGCGGGTCAGTACCAGGGCCTGACGGGGTGACATCAGGGTAAACATCAGCACTTTTTTACCTGCCAGTGGTTGCAGTTGCTGCCGGTAAACCGCCATTTGCTGGTCGAAACTGTGCAGGTATTGCTGTGCCACGGGCTGACGTTCAAGACGATCTGCCAGCTGCAGTATATTCTGCCGCGCCACACTGAGCAGTGTGCTGCCGGCAACGGCAAACGGATACTGCCATACGGGGGCGATTTGCTGTAGCCGGGAGACGGATAACGGCGAATGTTGCGGCAGGAGCAGTAACCGGGGAGCCAGGCTGTACAGCAGTTCCAGATTAGGTTCGGTGCGCAGCCCCAGTTCGGTGACCTGAGGCGGGACAGGCGGTGCCGATACCCAGTTGTTATAGCCACTGATATCACTGACTGCCATTGGTGTCAGCCCCAGAACATACAGCATTTCGACGGCCGACCACTCCAGTGCGGCAACCGGCGATAATGGCGGGGCAGCCACCGCGCGGCACACTGACGGCAGGCCGGCGGCGGCCAGCAGTAAGGCTGACCGGCGTAATAACTGACGCCGGCTGAACAGTGCCGGTTGTCCGCCGGAACTATCTGACATAGCTGATATACTCCCCGTTCTCCGGCTGGCGGATGACGCCCATCGGCACACCGTAAATCTGTTCCAGCTGTGACGGGGTCATCAGCTGACTGACATTACCGTGAAAAATTTTCTCTCCCTGTTTCAGGGCAATAAATTCATCACAGAACCGTGCGGCCATATTAATGTCGTGCAACACCATAATAACGGTTAACTTGCGTTGCCGTGACAAGGTGTGGATCACTGACAGCACCTCTTTCTGATGGGCAATATCCAGCGCGGAGGTCGGTTCATCCAGTAATAAACAGTGGCTGCCCTGAACCACGCACATGGCAATCCACGCTCGCTGCCGTTCACCCCCGGACAGACTCTCCACCAGCTGGTCACTGGCACGGGTGAGATCGACACTGGCAATCGCACGGGCAATGGCGTCATGATCCTCATGGCGCATTTTTCCCAGCGCGCCATGCCAGGCATAACGCCCGAGCCCGACCAGCTCTTTTACGGTCATTCCTTCCGCCACCGGCAGACTCTGGGGCAGATAGGCCACCTGACGGGCAAACTCCCTGGCCCCCCAGTCAGATAAGGGTTTGCCATGCCAGCGGATCTCTCCGGCGGAAGGCGTACTCTGCCGGCTGAGCAGTTTAATCAGGGTAGATTTTCCGGAGCCATTATGGCCAATCAATCCCGTGACCCGCTGTGGTGAAAACTGCAGGTTCAGGGGGCGGAGTAATTGCCGCTGTTCAATACTGACTTGTGCCTGAAAAAGGCCGAATGTTGCCGCACTGGCAAGGGTATCCTGACTGTTCACATTTTTTCTCATCGGATTAACTGTTTTCGCTTTTCAGCAGCGGACAGGACGGGCACTTCTGATGCCCGTCGAGCCGGAAAATCAGACAACAGTGGCGGCGTTGCTGGCGCGGAGAGCCGTCCGGCCCGCTCAGGGTGCGTAACGGCGCATATAAGCGGTTGACCTGGCCGTCTGGCAGGCGGGGCATGGCGAATAACGCCTCCAGCAACTGTACATCCGCCTGTTTTTCGGCAGCCCGCTGCATTCCCTGCCATAGTCTGACCGCCGCATTACTCCAGAATACGGTCAGATTATGTCCGGCAAAGGTGGCCAGTGTCTGACATACGGGATCAATAAACTGGCTGATCAGCTGTTCCAGCTGCTGTTGCTGCCTGTCGAGGGGTAACTGCGGCCCCGGGGCACCGGCATTCAGCCAGGTCTCCGGGTATCCGTGGTGGTTAAGTTGTAGCTGTCCGTTGAATTCCCATAACGGGCTGGCCCGCTGCTCGCAACACAGCCTCACGGCCCAGTTGATCAGCGTATCGGCAAACAGCCAGTGCGACCACAGGGACAGCCATGCGGCTTTTTCCGACGGGGAATACTGTTGCCAGACGGAGGGCAGCCATGCACCAAAGGCGTCCGGCTGACAAAGGATCCTGGCAGGAACGCCGCTAAACGGCAGTTCAGCCGTAGTATCGGTGACTGACATGGCAAAATTTCCACTGCTGACAATAAAATTCCTGGAATAATAATGCAAATGATAAAGAGTTACATTATTATCCTGCGTTTTGTAGCATTTTTCCGGTAACAGTCAGCGGCAGACATCCGCGAGCTGTACCGGTTTACCAGACAAACCAGGCAGAAAAATGAAAATGAGTGGCAGTAGTTTCACACCCGGTCTGCTCCGCCAGGCCATCCTGATGGCACTTCTTCCGGTCAGTAGTTATGCCCTTGGGGCAGGCCATCCCCCGGGGGATGAAGCCGGAACCGGCAATAATACCTTGCTGGTTACCGCCAGACCGGGGGCAGACACCAATAATGGTCAGGATCCACTGCCGGCATTTCTGGACGGTGGTATTGCCAATGGCGCACGGCTGGGGGTACTGGGGGAACAGAAAGCCCTTGATGTTCCCTTTAATGTGATCAGCTACACCTCAACACTGATAGACAGTCAGCAGGCCCGTACTTTGCAGGATGTGGTAAAAAATGATGCATCGGTGCAGAACGTACGTGGTTATGGCAATTTCTCTCAGGGATTCCGTATCCGCGGGTTTGACCTGCTGGGTGATGATATTGCCCTTAATGGCCTGTACGGGATCCTGCCACGGCAAATTCTTCCTCTGGAAGACGTTGAGCGGGTAGAAATTATTAAAGGTTCCACTGCCTTTATGAATGGTGTCCCTGCCGCAGGGAGCGGTGCCGGGGGCAATATTAATATCGAATCTAAACACGCCACCAGTACGCCGGTCCGGCGTATCAGCGTCGATTATACCTCCCGCCAGCAACCCGGGGTCAGTGCCGATATTGGTCAGCGTTTCGGTGACCGGGACCAGTTTGGTATCCGTGCTAACCTGGTACAGCGCGAAGGTGAAACACAGATTCACCGTGAGAAAGATCGTACCACTGCCGCTTTTCTCGGCCTTGATTACCATGGCGATAAACTGGAGAGTTCACTGGATCTGGGGTACGTAAAATCGACGATCCATAATGGCCGGGCAGGTATCCGGCTGGCGAAGGGGATGACCGAAGTCCCTGATGCGCCGGATCCGCGCACTAACTACGGGCAGTCATGGAGTTACGCAAATTTAACCACCCGTTATGCCTTACTGAAAAATGACTACCACCTGACACCGGACTGGGTATTCTACAGTGCTATCGGGGCTAACCATACCAATGAATGGTCGGCCAGCGGGTCGCCGGTAGTATCAGACCTGAACGGGGATTCCACGATGAGCCGTCTGGATACTCATTACTCTGCCGATACAGTGGCCGGTATGGCCGGGGTCCGCGGGAAATTCCGCACCGGTGATGTCAGCCATCAGGTTAACCTCGGTTATTCCGGTATCTATAATCGGGCAGGCAGCGCCTATCTGATGTCGGGAACTTTCACCGGACCGAATATCTATAACCCTTCGCCGGTAACTGCCGGGCCGATGATTTATTCCGGCGGTAATATGTCGGCACCTTCCGTACGCAGCCGTACCGTCAATAACGGTATTTCCCTGTCAGATACGCTCGGGATACTCGACGACCGCCTGTTATTCACGGCCGGTGCCCGCTACCAGAAACTGCGGGTACGTAACTACCAATACAGTGGTGCGGAAGATACGGCCAGTGCATTTGATGCTCATCGCTGGTCACCGGCCTATGGTGTGGTATGGAAAGCACAGGACTGGCTGTCTCTGTACGCAAACCATACGGAAGGTCTGCAGGCGGCAGCCGTTGCCCCGTCAAATGCGGTGAATGCAGGGCAGGTGCCGGGTATCGGACGTACGCGACAGAACGAAGTCGGGGTTAAAGTACAGCGCGGCACCTTTGGCGGAAACCTGGCCCTGTTTGATATGCGTAAGATGGCGGGCCGTCTGGACAGTGACCAGGTATATCGTCTGACCGGTGAACAGCGTAATCAGGGCATTGAAGTCAATATCTTCGGTGAGCCGATCCTTGGCTGGCGGGTGAATGCCGGCAGCAGCTGGCTGAAACCGGTAATGCACAATACCAGCGACGGATCCAATGGTAAGGATGCTGTAGGCGTACCGCGTAATCAATGGACACTGGGTTCTGAATGGGATATTCCGGGCGTACAGGGCGTCACCTTATCGGGCACCCTGGTGCATACCAGCCGCCAGTATTACGATGTGGCCAATACTATGCCGATACCGGCCTGGACCCGTCTGGACCTCGGGGTACAGTATGTGACCTCACTGCAGGAGACCCGTGTAACCTGGCGCGCCGGGCTGGAAAACGTCACCAACAGAAAATACTGGCAAACCGTCGGTCAGAGTAATGGTTATCTGACCCAGGGGGATCCGCGAACCCTTAAATTATCAATGAGTGTCGATTTCTGATCACTCCCGTTGTTCCTCAGCCCCTGTCCGCCGGCCAGTCCGGCGGCCATTTTTACAGTGAACTATGTCGCTACTACGATCGATTCTGAAACAGCATTTGCTGGCTATCGGCGGAATTATTCTGCTTAACCTGACCAGTGCCTGTCTGGGTATTTTTACCATTGCTTATATTAATCAGACCCTGGCCGATGAAAGCTCGTTATATACCGGGCTGAGCAAGCTGACCGGGCTGCTGATCCTGCTGTTACTGATTACGCTGGCAGCACAGTGGGGACTGACGGCGCTGGGGCATCATTTTATCTGGCAGAAACGCAGCCGGATCATCCGGCAAATGATGGCCACACCACTGGATAAGTTAGAGCAACAGGGGGACGGTGAGTTACTGTCTCTGCTGGGGCCGGATATTCGTAATATCACCCTGGCTTTTGTCCGTCTGCCTGAATTAATTCAGGGAGTCGTGCTGGGCGGGGTGGCGATCGGCTATCTCGGCTATTTATCCCTGCCTGTATCAGGGATAGTGATTATCTGGATGGGGCTGACTTTTTATACCGGTTACCGGATGGTGGCTAAGGTCTATCATCATATCCGCCATGTCCGTGACTATGAGAGCCAGTTGCAGGAGGTCTTCCAGGTGGTTATCCACGGTAAAAAAGAACTGAGCCTGAATCCGGCCAGGGCCCGGCACTTTTATGACCATGATTATCAGCAGGCGGCCCTCGGCTACCGGCAGCATATTATCCGCGCCGACAGTTTTCATATTTCGGCAATTAACTGGTCAAATATCATGATGCTCGGGCTAATCGGGCTGATTTTCCTGGCGTCCCGGTCGCTGGGATGGATCTCCGCCACCACAGCCACATCTTTCTCCCTGACCGTCTTGTTTTTACGCTCTCCGTTGCTACAGGCGATTGGTGCCTGGCCGACGTTGCTGAGCGGGGAACTGGCCTGGCAAAAAATCAACCAGATATTCCCCGACCGGGCGACGACTGAGCCGCCGCCTGCTACGGCGATCCCTGCCGACTGGCAGATCCTGCGCTGGGAAAATCTCAGCTGGTATTACCCGCAGAGCGGGTTCCGGGTGGGTCCGGTGAATGCCACTCTCAGACGCGGGGAAATTGTATTTATTATCGGTGCCAATGGCTCCGGGAAATCGACTCTTAGTCAGATGCTGGCCGGTTTGTATAAAGATCCTCAGGCGAAAGTCTGGCTGGATAATCAGCCGCTGGACAATACAGGGTTAAAATCTCTGTTTTCGGTGGTATTTACCCGGCCTTATTTGTTTAAAACCCTGTTTGTTGAACCACAGCCGGAGGATCAGGCCCTGACAGAACAGTGGCTGGAAAAAATGCAGCTGGGGGAGAAAATTTATGTCAAGGATCACCAGCTGAGTACGCTGGAACTGTCTCAGGGGCAAAAAAAACGAGTGGCATTGTTACTGGCGCTGGCGGAAAAGCGCGATATTTTGTTTCTTGATGAGTGGGCTGCCGAACAGGATCCCCAGTTCCGGCGCTATTTCTATCGTGAATTGTTGCCGTGGTTAGTGTCGCAGGGCAAAACCCTGCTGATTATCAGTCATGATGATGATTACTTTGATGTCGCAGACCGGGTCCTGCAGATGCAGCAGGGACAGCTTATGGAACTGTCCGCAGCACAGCGGCGGCAGGCTGCCAGAGAGGTACTTGCACAGCCGGTTCAGGGCGGATAAATAAACAGGGGCTGCGCGGGCAGCCCCCGGGAAAGTGACCCGTATCAGCGTTTTTTACGACGGGATCGCCGCACAACACCAGCGATAATCAGCCCGGCAACAATCACCACGGCAGCGATCATTCCGCCCCTGGCTATCGACAACAGCGGGGACGGTGCACCTCCTGCCCGCAGTACTGCGACCCGTTGCGGACTGGTCTGTACCTCCCTGTCACCGAAGGTGCTGAAGATATAATTAACCAGTGTCGAGATTTGCTGATCATTCATACTGCTGCTGAATGACGGCATAGCCTGTCCGTGGTCAGGGGTTAATCCGTCGAGAATCGCCATTACCGCATTATCAGCCACCGGACGCTGCAGCGCCGCATTGCCGTACAGCGCCGGCAATCCGCGGCTGCCCTGGCCCGATAACTGATGGCAGGTTGCACAGTGTTCTGAATAAAGCTGAGCCCCCGGTGAGGCACTGTCGTTCATCAGCGCCAGCTCAGAGACTCGCGGCGGGCTGGCAGGTAACCGGCCCGGCGCGGCATTCTCCGGCTGAGGTGTAGTGGCGCGAATATAGGTCACGATGGCATTAATATCGCTGGCTGACAGTCGGCTAAAGCTTTTATTAATCGCTTCCAGCATCGGACCACCCGCCTGTGAACCGGTCGGTGAATGGCCGGCAGACAGATAGCTGGCCAAATCACTGGCAGACCAGTGACCGATACCGGCATGCATATCCGGGGTGATATTCGGGGCAAACCAGGTACCGAGCGAAGCACCGGCCAGCGCCTGACCCTGTTTCTCGGCCATCAGGGCATTGCGCGGGGTATGGCAGGTTGAACAGTGGGCCAGTCCCTGTACCAGGTAAGCCCCGCGGTTCCAGGCCGCAGACTGACTGCTGTCCTCAGTATAAGGCTTGTCCCCCGCAAACAGCAGATTCCACCCGGCCATGGAAAAACGGATATTGAACGGGAACGGCAAGTCGGTGGCCCGGGTTTTTTGATCGACCGGAGCCACAGCCTGCATAAAGTATGCATACAGGGCCTGCATATCCTGATCGGTGATTCTGGCATAAGAGGTATAAGGCATAGCCGGGTACAGGCGGGCACCGTCTTTTCTGATGCCCTGGCGCACTGCTTTTTCGAAATCGGCCAGTGAATAGTCACCGATACCGTCAGTTTTCGACGGGGTGATATTGGTCGATATAATTTTACCGATCGGGGTGGCTATCGCCAGCCCGCCGGCAAAAGGCTTACCGCCATCGGTCGTGTGACAAGCGGCACAGTCCCCGGCGACAGCCAAATATTGCCCTTTTTCAACCAGCCGTTGTCCGGCACTATCTTCCGCAAAGGCGGTGCTGGTCAGCACCAGCCCGCTGAGCGCAGCCGCAATGCTCAGAGAAAGCAATCTTTTCATCGGCGATCCCCTCAGAGTTTGCCAAGAATGGCGTCAGCAGTACGTAAACCGAGCGCACAGGCAGTCAGCGTTGAGTTGGCTGTTGCCACTGTCGGCATCACCCCGGTAGAAACCATGTACAGATTATCGAATTCCCAGGCTTTTCCTGTCGGGTCAGTCACTGAGGTTTTTTCATCGTGGCCCATGGCCAGGGTGCCGGTAATATGCTGGTTATTACTGTAAACTCCGGGCGGTGAATAGCGGACATCCGTGGCACCCAGCAGACTGGCAATTTCTGCGTACACTTTCAGGGAGTGCTGCATACCTCTTTCGATATACCCGTCATAGGAATAAGAGAATGCCGGTACCGGTAAGCCCAGAGCATCTTTTTTACGGGTACTGAGCATGGTGCGGTTATCAGGATCTGGTAATTGTTCGAGCACGTTTTTAATACTCAGTTCATGGGATGCACGGTAGACAATGGCATTATCGAGGTCTGCGCCGGTCAGTCCTTCTTTAATTGCCCCGGCAGTGACTCCGGCAACCCGTGATGAGTTAGAAATATCAATACGGAATGCGGCTGATTCGGAACGGAATGCACCGTCACGTAATTGCTGAATAGATGACGGGCTCATCGGGCCCCGGCCCGGCCAGAGTGGCTCATCCACATAAAAGGTGGCAGAGTTTGAGGGATGATCCATCAGGTTACGCCCCAGCTGATCATAGTTATTACACAGACCCCGGGGGTTTTTATCATCTGCCGACAGCATCAGGATACGCGGTATTTCTATCGCATTTGCGGCCATCACAAAAACGTCCGCGGTCACCCGATGGGATTGTTTATTCCAGTCGTAGTAATGCAGCGCGGTGATTTTGCCGTGACCGTTGTGTTCAAGTTTATAGACCACCGCCTGCGGAATCAGCTCTACTCCGGCTATTTCTGCCGCTGTGGCGGCGATCCCCCCGTGATACTGTGCATCAATCGGGCAAACCGGCATACAGTTGTTGTTACCGCAACACTGGGGACGGCCATCATAAGGAACCGAATTACGGCCGGTGGTATTGGTCAGCACTTCGTAACGGGGGGCCAGACGTGCGGTCACCCGCTGTTCAAGGTAAGACATGGTAACGCCCGGCATCGGGTAAGGGTGCCGGCGTGGTGAATATTTAGCCATAGCGTCCGGGCCGGAGACTCCCCACAGCAGTTCCGCTTCGTAATAGTAGGGTTCCAGGTCCTCGTAACTGATCGGCCAGTCGCGGCCGACGCCGTACAGGGATTTCAGACGGAAATCGTTGGGTAACAAGCGCCAGGCTTGTGCTGCCCAGTGCCAGCTGGTACCGCCGACCACCCTCAGATATTCCGGCTTATAAGCTTTCGGCCCGGTCTGGTCCAGGTAGCCGTTATCTTCCGGTTTATAGTCGGGGAACGGGGCGATTTCTGAATTCGGGTAAGGGGCGATAAAATCGTCTTTACGGGCCGAGTGGCGAAAATTATTGACGATTTGATCACGCTGGATGCGCGGGCCGGCTTCCAGCATCAGGACCTTGCGACCGGCCAGCGCCAGTTTTCGGGCGGTCAGGGAACCGACAACACCGGAGCCGACCACAACGATATCGGCAGAAATAGTTTCAGACATTCTGATCACTTCTCACAGGATAAAATTTAACAGTTCACCGGCAGGGCCGGTTAAAAAGGTCTGGCCGCCCAGCTACCATAAGCGCCATAGGCGTAAGTCGGGGGGTTAAGCACCGCGGCAACCTGCTGGTTTGCCAGGTCATCAACGTACGCCACACAAATGGCTTTATCACCGCTTCCGGCAATCCCCAGGTACCAGCCCGTCAGGATCAGCGCCGGTAAGTCAGCCAGATCGGTCACACGACTGTCGGCGGCCAGCCGCGTTTTCAGGGCCGCTGCAGGGACTGAATTCTGAGTGACCCACTGTTTCAGACGTGACAGACGTTGCGGGAACTGGCTATCAATGTGGCTGAAAGCAGCAAACAGCGCGCGACTGTATTCTGCAGGCAGAGTGTTACGGCCGGTTAACAGCATGGAGATATCACTAAAGTCGCTATTGTCAGGTGTGTCGGCGAAAGCCGGTAGTATCGCTGACGGTAGCAGTGATGTGGCAGCCAGCGCGCCCATTCCCTGCAATATTCGCCTGCGCGATATCTTATTAAACATATCAATCATTCACATTTCCTGATGTTATTTATAGTGTTCAGCAAAGGGTGTAACCACGACATTGTTATTCCAGTGACAAAAAATAGTGATCATCACAATGATAACGCCGGTAAGTATAATCATCTGGTTAACTATTATGTACAGGATATTTAACAGGTGTCGGAGAGTGTCCGGCAGCGTTACCGGACGGGATTATCTTTTTGTGGTAGCGTTTACACTCGATGTTTTATCAGGGTTAATAAAAATAAAAAGTCAAATCAAGATGTTGTATATTTCTGAACCAAAAAACAAAAATGTTTCATTTATGTTAATTTTACTGCATTGGCCTGATAAAGAGTAATGTAACAAAGTAATACTCTTTTTAAGGTTACCGGTAACATTGTCTTGCTGTCAGCCGGTATCTGGCGATGAGCCGGTCATCAGAATCATGACTTTCATCGACGGACTGTCAGTGATCTGAAAGTTAATTATGATTAAGTATTTATCGGGCCCTGATATGCTGTTGATGATGCAAACACAACCTATAAAAAGAGAGATACACTATGTCTGATGTTGTTATCCCGGCGATTAAACAGTATGAAGAGGAGATGATCGCTATCCGTCGTCATCTGCACGCTCACCCGGAACTCAGTCTGCAGGAATTTGAGACCAGCCAGTTTGTCGCTGAAAAACTGACGGAATGGGGCTACCGGGTGACGCGGGAAATAGGTAAAACCGGGCTGGTGGGGACGCTGAGCAAAGGGCATTCGGCGAAATCTATCGGCCTGCGTGCTGATATGGATGCCTTGCCGATCCAGGAAACCACCGGACTGAGTTATGCCAGTCAGCATCCCGGTAAGATGCATGCCTGTGGTCATGATGGCCATACTACCATTTTACTGTCCGCAGCCAGATATCTGGCCAGTGATGAATGCCGGTTTGATGGTACGGTACATGTGATTTTTCAGCCTGCGGAAGAAGCGATTGGCGGCGCTGATTTGATGATTCAGGACGGATTGTTTGAGCGTTTCCCCTGCGATGCTATCTATGCATTACATAACCGTCCCGGGCTGCCGGCCGGAAAATTTGGTTTCTATGCCGGTCATTTTATGGCCTCGGCTGATACGGTAAAGATCACTCTGCACGGTAAAGGCGGGCACGGGGCTCACCCGGAAAACACCGTCGACCCGCTGGTGGCCGCCGCCGCGCTGATTATGTCATTACAGACCATTGTCTCGCGTAATGTCACTCCGGGAGAGACGGCGATTGTCACCGTCGGGATGTTGCATGCGGGAGTGGCGTCCAATGTTATTCCCGAAACTGCGGAGATGGAACTGACGGTTCGGGCAATGAAACCGGAGGTCAGGGAACTGCTGATCCGCCGTATTCATGAAATCAGTGAACTGACAGCCCGGAGCTACGGTGCCAGGGCGACCCTGCAGGTCTGTGAGTCTTACCCGGTACTGACCAATAGTGCGCAGCACACGGCTGACGCTAAAGCGCTGGCGATTGAAGTCTTTGGCCGCGATGCCGTGGAAGACAATATTATTCCATCCACCGGCAGCGAAGACTTTTCCTTTATGCTGGAAAAACGTCCGGGGTGTTATTTTCTGCTGGGAAATGACAGCCCGCAGGGGCAGGGCTGTTCACTGCATAACCCGGGGTATGACTTTAATGACCAGATTATTTCTGCGGGGGCGTCTTTCTTCGTCAGGCTGGTACAACGGCATTGCTGCTGAGAGGTAAGCCGATAAGGGCTCTCCCCGGTACGGATACCGGGGAAAGACTTACTGTGGCGGATAGACGCTGAAGGTAAAATACTTTTTTTCGATACGCGCATATTCACCGCTTTTATGGATCGCGGCGATAGCATTATTAATTAAGGTCAGACGGGCAGTATCACCTTGACGTAAGCCGATCCCGGAACCCTGCCCGAAAAACACCTTATCTTCCGGCTGTGCACTGACAGAATAACCTTTCCCCTGCGGTGTTTTCAGAAAACCGTTATCTGCGGTGACGGCATCTGTCAGGGTGCCGTCCAGCCGGCCGGCCACCAGATCTGGGTAGATTGCATCCTGATTAGGATAGGAGACGACCTGTACCCCGGCCGGGGCCCATTTTGCTTTCGCCCAGGCTTCCTGGGTGGTTCCCTGGGCAACCCCGATAGTTTTTCCTTTCAGCGTTGCCAGGTCATCGGTGATATGGCTACCGTCAGCCACCACCAGTGCATTCGGTGTATGATAAATCATGTCCGAGAAAGCAATTTGTTGCTGGCGTTTCTCGGTACGGGACATAGAAGAGAGGATGGCATCAAATTTTTTCGCTTGCAGTGCCGGAATCAAACCGTCGAAGCTGAGCTCTGTCCATTGGCAGGTCACCTGTGCCTGTTTACAGATAGCGTTACCGAGATCAATATCGAATCCCTGTAATTTGCCTTCTGCTGTTTTAAATTCAAAGGGCGGAAAGGTGGGATCCACGGCAAAGCGCAATACGTCAGCAGCGCTGGCAATACCGCTGATACCTAACAAACCGGCCAGCCCACAGGCAGAAATGATTTTTTTCACTGATGATTACCTTATTAATTATAATACCCTGTTATCCGGCAACCGGAGGTTACCCGGCCCTGTATTCTTAATTCTGCTGCAGTCTGTCCTCTGCAACCTGTATTTCAATAACAGAACAGAAAGTAACGGTCAACAGGGATTAAGCGCAATCAGAACAGGGGGAGAGCATCGGCTGACGCAATAAATATGAGCGGTAAATCCCCGCATAGACAACGTGCCGCCTGAGTGCGTTTTGCCCTGCGGAACAGACTGCCAGGAATACGCTCGTGCGCTTTGCACTTATTCGCCACCGTGTTCAGCCAGGCGAAACGGCAGAGAGCGGGCTGACTTTTTATACCCTGTATATACACCTGTGCCCTGGCTGGCTTACCCGCAGCAGGACAGCACGCTGTTCAGGGTGGCTGACGGGCAGCACCTGAAGGCGTATGTGGATAAATCCCGGCAACGGGCGGCAGTATGTGCACAAATCTCAGGTTAAAACTTTAGAAGGTAAGTTGACTTACAACGCTGAAGGAAATGATATTTCATCATCTCTATATGATAGCCGGGTTATTCACTGGCCGGGTAATGATCTTTCAGGCGTAACACTTGGTCGTGGTTATGATATGGGGGGGCGTACTGAGAACGATGTATATAATGATATGATTGCATCAGGCATACCTAACCCTCAGGCTGTTAAAATATCAAAATGCGCAGGACTTAAAGGCGTTGCTGCTCGTGATCATGTAAGTACTGTTAATTCTGCATATATAAATGATGAATCTTTAAAGCAGGCGTTAGTAAACAACATTAAAACGTCCCAGAGGGATTGGATTAAATTCAGGGATTCTGATTGTAAGTTATACTCATTCCAGATAGATAACAAAAGCCCGGCATATCAAACGACCGTCAATCAGTGTGTTGCAAAAATGTCAGAAACCAGAGGGGAAGAGTTGGCTGAGCTTTCTGGCAACATGTAAGCTATGGAAATAAATTTTAAAAGGGTCTTTCTGAGATCCTTTTTTATGTTTTTAACTTCCATATCCCGCTCTTTTTGTAAAATGTCGTATTTTGCAGCTTCGCTCCCATTGGGAAAAAATGTTGGACCTTGTTATGCCTGCGGGTCTTGAGCGGAGTGCTTCACATGCATAGCACTCCATTCTGTCTAAAAAACACCCTTAACGCAGGATGTTTTCCGTTTTCCGGCCAGAACCCGGACAGCTTCTTTTTAGTGCATTCCTTCTGCGGTTGCATTATTTTGGTGTTTTTATCAAATCATTTAAAAACAGCAGGTTATATTTATTCTTTGCGATTGATTTCAAATTTATCGTCTGTTCGGCAGGAAATTTTTTTCCGTCCCCGTTAAACGCATTTTATTTCGCAAAATATCTGGCACGCATTCTGCATTATCCAGTCAGACGGTATTTTCATTGTTTGTACTGCATGACTGAATAAGGTGTGTCTATGTTAAGTTTCGACCCGAATAAGGTTGAGTTCAGCACCGGGAATTATATTGACGGACAGTATTGTCATAAAAACCAGGGGCAGATTCCGGTACACCGGCCATCTGACGGACAAAGCTATGCCGATATTCCGGAAAGCGGTGCACAGGTGGTTGCTCAGGCGGTTGAAATAGCGGAACAGCAACGTATCCGCAGCGGCTGGTCAGAAGCATCGCCACGTCAGCGCGGGGCAGTATTACGCCGCTGGGCCGATTTAATTGAAGCCGATGCGCCTTATCTTGGCCAGCTCGAAGCTCTGGGATCAACACGGCCGATCAGCGACGTGATTCATCACGAAATTCCCTTTACGGCAGAAGCGATCCGTTTTTACGGCGAGTGTGCGGATAAATACAGCGGTGACCTGTTACCGACCCGTAAAGACAGCCTCGGGATGCTGGTGCCTGAACCTTACGGGGTGGTCGGGGCGATTACTCCGTGGAACTTCCCGTTATCGATGGCGTCGTGGAAATGCGGACCGGCGCTGGCGGCGGGCAACGGGGTGGTGCTGAAACCTTCAGAACTGACGCCATTTTCCACCCTGCGGCTGGCCGAATTGGCAGTACAGGCCGGCCTGCCTGCCGGGGTACTGAATATTGTTCAGGGCAGCGGCAGGCATACCGGCAGTGCACTGGTGAAACATCCGCAGGTCCGCAAGGTTTCCTTTACCGGTTCGACGGCGACCGGGGCGCAAATCATGAGTGACGCCGGATTTAATGGTATGAAGCCTGTCACCCTCGAACTGGGCGGTAAAAGCCCGCAACTGGTCTTTAACGATGCCGGTGACCCGGCAGAGGTGGCCGCGCGGATCCTGCGCGGATTTACCGCCAATGGCGGCCAGGCCTGTGTTGCCGGAACACGGCTGGTTGTGCAGCGTGGTATCGCCCCGGCACTGATCGATCATCTGCTGCAGTTATGTCAGTCATTCCGTCCCGCCAATACCTGGCAGGGATCCTGCCAATACTCCCCGTTAATCGACCAGCGTCAGGGCGAGAAAGTGCAGCGTCTGGTGCAGCAGTGTTGTGAACAGGGCGGGGAAATTCTGACCGGCGGCCAGCGCTTTGCCGGGACAGAACAGGGCTGGTTCTGGCAGCCAACCCTGCTGAGCGGCGTGGCAGCGGATAATTGTGCGGTACAGGAAGAGATTTTTGGTCCGGTACTGACGGTGCAGTATTTCGATGACGAAGATGAAGGGATCGCCCTGGCACAGCATGAAACCTATGGCCTGTGTGCCGGAGTACATACCCTCAGTTTACCGGTGGCGATGCGGGCCATGCAGTCGCTGAATGCGGGCACCGTATGGATTAACCGTTATGGCCGCAGTGGTGACTTTATTATTCCGACCGGCGGATTTATGGGGTCGGGTATCGGTAAAGATCTGGGACGTCAGGCTTTCCAGGCCTGTCAGCGCCAGAAAAGTGTACTGATCGATTTTTAGTTCTGTCTGTTAACGGAGACCACGCTATGCCTGTGTTTACCCCGAAGTTTATTACCTTTGACTGCTACGGCACCCTGATTAATTTTGATATGGCAGGTGCCGCACGCCGCTGTTTTGCCGACCGGGTCGGGGCAGATGTTATGCCGGCCTTTATCAGCGACTTTGCCCGTTTTCGGTTAGATGAAGTGCTGGGAGCCTGGAAACCTTACTATGAGGTGGTCAGTAATGCCCTGCAAAGATCCTGTCATAAATGGAAAGCCGAATGGCAACCGGCCGACAGTGATTTTATTTATGCCGACTGTAAAACCTGGACTGCACATCCGGATGTGCCCGGCGGGCTGCAAAAAATTGCCTCTGAGATCCCGTTAGTACTGCTGACCAACTCTATGAACGATTTGATACCCCACCATGTACCGCGGCTGGGGGCACCGATATATATGACCATCACCGCCGAGGAGACCGGCGCTTACAAGCCGGCGATGCGTGGTTTTGAATATATGCTCGACAAACTGGGCTGCGGACCGGACCAGATCCTGCATGTTTCCTCCAGCCTGCGTTACGACCTGATGACCGCCCATGATCTGGGGATCACCCATAAAGTCTTCGTTAACCGCGGTCATGAACCCGGCTGTCCTGAATATGGTTACAGTGAAATTCAGGATATCAGCGAACTGCCCGCAATCGTCGGTCTGTGACAGGAGTGTAATCCCCATGAAACTGGAATCATTCTGGCAACACACCGCCCCGGAATTTCACGGGGGATGTCAGCAACCGTTACCCGCCAGGGCGGATGTGGTGGTGATCGGTGCCGGGTTCAGTGGCATCTCAGCGGCCCGTCAGCTCGCCCGCCAGGGACTGGAGGTGGTGGTGCTGGAAAGGGAGCAGGTGATGAGCCAGGCTTCCGGGCGGAACGGCGGCCACTGTAACAGTGGCGTGGCACAGAATTTTGCGGCACTGGTAGCAAAGAAAGGACTGGAGACCGCCACCAGATTTTACCGTGCTTACGATGATGCGGTCAGTTATGTGCAATCCCTGATCAGCGAAGAGTCTATCGATTGTGATTTCCGCCTGTGCGGCAAAATAAAACTGGCGAGTAAACCCGGCCATTTCGCCTCCCTGCAGTCAGCCGCCGAACTGATGCGCAAAACCGTCGATCCGGAGGTGGAATTACTCTCTGCCAGTGAGATCCGCGATGAAGTCGGCAGTGATGCTTTCCACGGGGGATTACTGCAAAGGCGTGGCGGGCAGATGCATATGGGCAAATTCGGGACCGGGCTGGCAGAGTCTGCCGCCAGCGCCGGGGCCCGGATTTTTGAACAGCACGAAGTCACCGGACTGACCCGGCTGGCAGGTTATCAGCACCGGGTGACTACGGCGCACGGCAGTATTGTTGCCGATAAAGTCCTGCTGACCTCCGGCTGTTCAAACCAGGGGCCTTTCCCGTGGTTTCAGCGGCGGATTGTGCCGGTCGGCAGTTTTATTATCACTACAGCCCCCCTGGCGGCACAGACCTTACAGCGTCTGTTGCCAAAAGACCGCACTTATGTCACCTCGATGAATATCGGTAATTATTTCCGTACCACCGCTGACCGGCGGCTGGTGTTTGGTGGCCGGGCCCGTTTCTCTGTCAGTAATCCCGCACAGGACCAGCGCAGCGGCGACATCCTGCGCACCTCAATGCAACGTCTGTTTCCGCAACTGGCAGATACGCCTGTCGACTATTGCTGGGGCGGGATGGTGGATATGAGCGCCGATCGGCTGCCCCATGCGGGTGAGCATGACGGACTGTTTTACACCATGGGTTATAGCGGACACGGCACTCAGATGTCCGTATTGATGGGAAAAGTGATGGCAGACCTGATCAGCGGCGCCTCTGACAACAACCCATGGCAAAGCCATGGCTGGCCGGCGGTGCCGGGGTATTTTGGCAAGCCCTGGTTTCTGCCCCTGACCGGACTGTATTACCAAACGAAAGATCGCCTGTTCTGACAACAAAAATCGTGATGTGGAGAGGATCGGATGAAAAAAGATAACGGACAGTCCCTGAGTCATGTTCAGCTGAATAGCCTGCTGCAAAAGGGGTCTTTATCGCGGCGTAGTCTGCTGAAAATGTTATCTGCCGGGGCGGTACTCAGCAGCGGAATTATTGGTTTTCCTGAACTGGCCATCGCCGAAAGCGCTCCGCTAAAAGGCGGTAAAATGCGTGCGGCCATGTCCAACTCATCGGCCACTGATACTCTGGACCCGGCCAAAGCCAATAACAGTGCCGATTACACCCGCCAGTTTATGTTTTACAACGCCCTGACCGAAATTGATGATCAGCTGGTGGCAAAACCGGCACTGGCATCATCGGTGCATTCTGATGACGGCATCAGCTGGCAGATTACCCTGCGGCCGGGGGTCAGTTTCCACCACGGAAAATCCCTGACCGCAGACGATGTGGTCTGGTCGCTGGCCCGCCATAAAGACCCGGCGGTGGCGTCGAATGTGTTTGCCCTGGCACAGCAATTTAAAACTATTTCGGCGGTTAACCCTCAGCAAGTCTCGATTGTGCTGGAAGGCGCTAATTTTGATTTGCCGCTGATGCTGGCATTGCCATCATTCCTGATTGTGCCGGCGAATACCACGGACTTCAGTAAAGGGATTGGCACCGGACCTTTTGTCTGCCAGACCTTTGTCCCGGGCATGCATACAATTGGTACCCGTAACCCGGATTACTGGAAACCCGGCCTGCCACACCTTGACCAGCTGGAACTGCTGGGGGTGTCTGACCAGGCGGCGCGGGTAAATGGCCTGATGTCCGGTGACCTGCATATCTGTTCAGCCATCAGTCCCGGCTATGCCCGACAGCTGAATGCCAGCGGCGGGCAGTGCAAAATTCTGGAGAGTAAGTCCGGGATGTATACGGATCTGATTATCCGTACCGATACGGCACCGGGCAGCAATCCTGATTTTGTGATGGCGATGAAGTATCTGCAGCCGCGCGAAATGATGGTGAAAACGGCCCTGCAGGGATACGGCACGGTCGCCAATGATACCCCGGTTCCGCCGTGGCACCCCCTGTATAACGCTGATCTGAAACCCCGGCCGGTCGATACAGATAAAGCCCGTTTTTACCTGAAAAAAGCGGGTATGGAAGGGGCCAGGGTGGAGGTTATTACCGCGCCGACCCTCGACGGTGCCATCGAAGGCGGCCTGATGATGCAAAACATCGCACAGCAGGCCGGACTGAACCTGAATGTACGGCGGGTGCCTTATGAAGGTTACTGGTCGGCCCACTGGATGAAAGATCCTGTCGGCTATGGGTCGATTAACCCGCGCCCGACGCTGGATCTCTCGTTTTCCCAGTTCTACCTGTCAGGGTCGGCCAATAACGAATCAAAATGGAAAAATCCGCAATTTGACCAGTTAGTGGTTGCAGCGCGCGGGGTGCAGGATCCGGTCAAACGCAAACAGATGTACGACGATATGCAGACGCTGATTTATGACCACTGCGGTACGCTGATCCCGATGTTTGTCAGTTCACTGGATGGCTACAGCAGCAAGGTTCAGGGGCTGAAAGCATGGCCTGCGGGAATGATGATGGGTTACCGCTTCCATGAGAATGTCTGGCTGTCTGCCTGAGTAAGGAGTGTGCGATGAACCGTTATATGTTGTTGCTGATTGCCCGGCGTATCGGGGCGGGACTGCTGACACTGGTTATTGTTTCGATGGTGGTGTTTTTTATCACCAGTTTATTACCGGGCGATGCCGCTCAGATGATCCTCGGGCAAAATGCCACACCGCAGACGGTTGCTGCATTGCGTCACCAACTTGGCCTGGACCAGCCATTACTGGTCCGCTATTACCACTGGTTTACCGGTCTGTTCTCCGGCAATTTCGGCATATCGTTTGCCAGCCGTATCCCGGTGCCACAGCTGATCGCCGCCCGTATCCCGGCGACCCTGGAACTGGCCGCGACCACCAGCCTGGTGTCGGTGCCGCTGGCCCTGTTTATCGGCATTACCGCCGCCATGCAACGGGATAAGTGGCCGGATAAACTGCTGGTCAGCGGCACGATGGCGACCGTGGCGGTCCCGGAATTTCTGATTGCCACCGTGGCGGTGATGATTTTTGCGGTGCGTCTGCACTGGGTCCCTGCGATGTCGTTCGGCAGCCCTGAGCCGGGCATGCTCAGTTTTATTAAAACCTATGCACTGCCGGTGCTGACCCTGTGCTGTGTACTGACGGCACAGATGGCCCGCATGACCCGTGCCGCCATTATCAGTCAGCTGGACAGTCCTTATATAGAAATGGCGATACTGAAAGGCGTCTCCCCGGTACGCGCCGTTATGCGCCATGCTTTACCTAATGCGGCCGGTGCCATCGCCAATGCCATCTCCCTGAGCCTGTCCTACCTGTTTGGCGGGGTGATCATTATCGAAAACATTTTCAACTATCCGGGGCTGGCCAGCCAGCTGGTGGATGCGGTCAGTAACCGTGACCTGCCGGTGGTACAAATCTGTGTGATGCTGTTTGCCGGTTGCTACCTGTTGTTATTGCTGCTGGCGGACATTGTCACTATCGCGTTTAACCCGAAATGGAGGGGCTGATGAGATATTTAAGCGCAGCGTGGCATTTTTTTGTCGCCTTAACACCGGCAGGCCGTCTGGGGCTACTGGTGTCATTATTCTGGGTAGTGATCGCGATTGCCGGACAGGCACTGGCCCCGTATCCGGTGAATGATATCGGCGCCGGCCCTCTGTTCGGCGGTATGTCAGCCCATTACTGGCTGGGTACCGACTACCTGGGTCGCGATATCTTAAGCCGCATTATCGCCGGCAGCCGTTACTCCATCGGGCTGGCCCTGACTTCCGCAATACTGGCCAGCGTGATCGGCACCTTACTGGCCCTGCTGGCGGCAGTTTCCGGCAGCTGGCTGGAGGAAATCCTTGGCCGGATTAACGATGCGCTGCTGGTGCTGCCGGGTAAAGTGATGTCCCTGATGATCGTGGCAGTGTTTGGTTCTTCACTGCCAATGCTGATTATTACCGCCGTCTTTACCTACTGGCCGGGGGCGTACCGGATAGCTTTTGCACTGGCCAGCCAGTTGCGCAATATGGACTATGTGCGGGCCTCGGCATTGCGCGGCGAAAGTCGCTGGTATCTGGCAATCCATGAAATTTTACCGAATATGATCCATCCGATGCTGACCGACTTCGGCTTACGTTTTGTCTATATCGTGCTGTTGCTCAGTGGTCTGAGCTTTCTCGGGCTGGGTGTGCAGCCGCCTCAGGCCGACTGGGGCAGCCTGGTACGTGAAAATCTGCAGGGGCTGTTTGACGGTTCTCCGGCGATCCTGATGCCTGCGCTGGCCATTGCCAGCCTGACCATCGGCGTCAACCTGTTTATTGACAGCCTGCAAAATATGCGTCCGTTAGTGCGGGTTCAGGAGGGAGTATGACAGTGACTGTGTATCCGGCGACACCGCTGATTATGGCCGACGGCCTGCAGGTCAGTGCATTCAGTCAGGGGACTGAAACCGTACTGGTCAGTGATATTCATTTATCGGTGAAGAAAGGTGAAGTTCTGGCACTGATTGGTGAATCAGGATCGGGAAAAACAACGATCGCCATGGCACTGATGGGATATGCCCGCCACGGCTGCAGGATCACCGGCGGCAATATTCATGTGGCGGGCCGGGATGTGCGGGCCATGAGTGCCCCGCAGCTGCGCCAGTTCCGCGGTAACGATATCGCGTATATTGCCCAGAGTGCCGCATCGTCCTTTAACCCGGGGATGAAGATTATCGATCAGGTGACTGAGCCGGTACTGATCCACCGGCTGATGTCCCGCCAGCAGGCCAGACAGAAAGCCATCGCCCTGTTCCGCGAACTGGCATTACCCCGGCCAGAGACTATCGGTGAAGGTTATCCCCATCAGGTATCAGGCGGGCAGTTACAGCGGCTGATGACCGCAATGGCGCTGATGGCTGATCCTCAGGTAATTATCCTCGATGAACCGACCACCGCACTGGATGTCACCACTCAGGTCGAAGTACTGAAAGTGCTGCGTAATGTGGTGGCCCGCCGCGGTATGACGGCAGTTTATGTCAGCCATGATCTGGCGGTGGTGGCGCAGATGGCAGACCAGATTATGGTATTGCAGCAGGGCCGAATGATTGAGTCCGGCCCGACCGCACGGCTGCTGGGCCATGCCAGCGAACCCTATACTCACCAGTTAATGGATGCCGCGCGGCATCACCCCCGGCCGGGCCACTGGCAGCGCGACAGCAGGGATATCCATCCCTTGCTGGAAGTCCGTGACCTGGCCGTGGGCTACGGGGCGAGGAATAAACAGGGGTTGCCGAAAATCCGTATTCTGGAGCAGATCAACCTGCAGTTATGGCGCGGCCAGGCGATTGGCATTATCGGTGAGTCGGGTTCCGGAAAAACAACCCTTGCCCATGCGATTGCCGGGCTGAATCCTGCCTGGAATGGTCATCTGTTATTTAATCACCACTATATTTCCACGGATCTGCAGCAGCGCCAGCCGCAGGAGTTACGGCAGATCCAGTATGTTTTCCAGATGGCAGATACGGCACTGAATCCGGCCCACACGGTCGGCGAGATCCTTGGCCGTCCCCTGACATATTTCCGGCAGTTACACGGAGACGCGCTGGAGAGCGAGATTATCGCCTTACTGGCACTGGTAAAACTTCCTGCCACACTGCGTCACCGTAAACCGGCATCCTTGTCCGGCGGGCAGAAACAACGGGTCAGCCTCGCGCGGGCGCTGGCGGCCCGGCCGGAAATTATTATCTGTGATGAGGTCACCTCCGCGCTGGATACGGTCGTCGCTGCGGCAATCCTTGACCTGATTTCCGAGCTGCGGCGCAAGCTGAAATTATCGGTATTGTTTATCAGCCACGATATGCATGCGATCCGCGCGGTCTGTGATGAGATTGTGGTGATGAAACAGGGCCGGATTGTCACGCAACTGGCCAGTGACGATTATGACAAGCCTTCCGGCGAACTGTACTTTGAGCGCCTGAAACGGGCGGTACCTGAGTTACGCTGCGGCTGGCTGGATGAACACCGGGATACGCTGAAAGCGGAATAAAATAATTAACAGAGGATGGTCTTTATGCCTGCGCTTATTCAATACGTTCAGGACAGTCTGTATCTGCCGTCGTCGGCTGATGTGGTGATTATCGGTGGCGGTATTGCCGGGGCGGCAGCCTGCTGGGAACTGGCCCGCCAGGGGGTCAATGTCGTACTGCTGGAAAAAGGCTTGATCGGTGCTGAGCAGTCGAGCCGTAACTGGGGCTGGTGCCGTCAGCAGAACCGCGATGAACGTGAATTACCGCTGATTATTCATGCATTGCAACGCTGGCAGCAACTGAACCAGGAAACCGGTGAAGAGCTGGGGTTCCGTAAAACCGGTCTGGTGTATGCCACCCGTAATGAACAGGATATTGCGGCCTGGGATAACTGGGGGAAAATGGCGAAAAGCTATGATATTCGCAGTCAGATCCTCAATGCCTCACAGGCCAGAGCGCTGACCCCGGGCAGTACCACCGACTGGAAAGGCGGGGTTCATTCCCCCGACGATGGTCATGCAGAGCCCTCGATGGCGGCCCCGGGGCTGGTACGTGCGGCCATCAGAAAAGGGGCTCAGGTTTTTCAGCAATGTGCCGTGCGTGGACTGGATATCAGCGCCGGGCGGGTCAGTGGTGTAGTGACTGAGCGCGGAATAATAACAACCTCGCGTGTTATCTGTGCCGCCGGGACCTGGACATCCATGTTTTGTCGCCGTCATGGCATTGATTTACCGCTGGGGAATGTGATTGGCAGTGCTTTCCGCACTTTGCCGGTAAAGCCGGTGATCAGTGTCCCGTTTTATACGGACAGCTTCGCCTGCCGTCCGCAGCTGGATGGCGGTTATACCGTCTCCGTTTCGGGGCGCGGCCGTCTTGAACCGGGCTTCCAGGGGCTGAAATATGCCCGTCAGTTCTACAGTACTTTCAACGCACGGCGCCACAATCTGACGGTCAGTCCCGGAATTATGCCGTTTATCCGCGGGCCTGAGGCCCTGGCCCGCTGGTCAATGGAGGGTGTTTCCCCGTTTGAAAAAGTAAGGATCCTCGATCCGGCTGCCGACCAGGCGATGGTTCAACAGGGGCTGACGGCGATGGTGCGCGAGTTTCCACAGCTGCAAGGGATTCAGGTCGCCCAGAGCTGGGGCGGGATGATAGACAGTACCCCGGACGCTATCCCGGTGATTTCACCGGTCGAAAAACTTCCGGGTTTGATTGTCTCCGCAGGCTATAGTGGTCACGGATTTGGTCTCGGGCCGGGTGCCGGACGGCTGGCGGCAGATTTAGCCACCGATGCGCCGCCGGTCGTTGATCCGACACCCTACCGTTATTCACGCTTAGTTGACGGCAGCGGACTGAATACCCCGGGAATGATGTAAGGAAAAGAGAATGACAATTGAACTACGTAGCATGCAGGAAACAGATTTAGCTCAGGGGTTCCGGCTGAGCCAGCAGGTCAGCTGGCCACACCGTTATCAGGACTGGCAACAGGCGCTTTCTCTGGGCGAAGGGGTGGTGGCTGAAAATCAGCATGGGGTGGTTGGCTGTGCGCTACTGTGGCAGTGGGGTGAAGCGCGCAGCACACTCGGGCTGGTGATTGTAGACCCGGCTTGCCAGGGGCAGGGGATCGGCAAGCAGCTGATGCAGGCATTACTGGAAAAAGCCGCTGGCGGAAATGTCCGGCTGCATGCCACCGAAATGGGTAAAGGTCTGTATCAGAAATACGGTTTTGTCGTGCAGTGCAGTGTTTTTCAGCACCAGACCGCACAGCTGCCGGAAATCAGCGCTCCCCGGCCTGATGCCACCGCCGGGGAAACTGTCCGTCCGCTGCGCAGGGAGGAGTTACCGGCACTGATCGAACAGGATTATCAGGCCCATGGCCTGTATCGTCCGGCATTGTGGCAGGATTTGTTACAGAGTGCCGACGCGCTGCTGGTGCTGGAAAACCCGGCCCGGCCGCTGGGATATATGGTGATACGTAAATTTGGTCGTGGCCATGTTATCGGCCCTATGCTGGCGGCGGATGAATCCAGCGCCAGAAAATTATTTGGTTATGCGGCGGCACAGCTGACCGGTCAGTTTGTCCGTATTGATACTTACGGTAATACAGCGTTTTCTGACTGGCTGTCAGAGTGTGGGTTACCGGTGGTGGATGCGCCACTGATGATGGTGCGGGGCACGCCCTGGCAACGTAAGCCAGAGGCGATGGCTGATTTCAGTTTTATGTCACAGGCGATGGGCTGATGAGTATTGTTTACCGTTCCGCGCCGCAACGCGGGCAAATCTGGCAGGCGTGGCTGGCAGAACATGCCGCCGATCTGCCCTTTTATCAGTGGCCGGAGACCGGTGATCCGCAACAGGTCCGCTATCTGGTGAGCTGGGATATTCCGGATAATCTGGCTCAGCGTTTCCCGAATCTGCAGGTTATTTTCTCGGTGGGTGCCGGGGCCGACCAGTTTACCTCAGAGGCGGTGCCGCCCGGGGTCAGTATTGTACGGATGATTGAACCCGGTCTGATGGATGATATGGCGGCTTATATTACCTTCTCGGTGGTGGCACTGCACCGCGGAATGCCCCGTTATCTTGAACAGCAGCGCCAGCAGCAATGGCTTAAACACCCTGCGCCGGCCGCGGCGGACTGCCGTGTCGGTATTCTCGGGCTGGGAAATCTGGGGCAGGCTGCCGCCCGGGTGCTGAACACACTGGGGTATTCCTGTGCCGGCTGGAGCCGTACGCCCAAGTCAGTCGCGGGTGTGACCAGTTATCACGGTGACCCGCAACTGGGCGAGTTCCTGCGGCAATGTCAGATACTGGTGTGTTTATTGCCGCTGACAGATCAGACCCGCGGCATACTCAGCCAGGCGCTATTTTCACAGTTACCGGACGGGGCCTGCCTGGTACATGCCGGGCGGGGGAAACAGCTTAACCATCAGCATCTGCTGGAGGCCCTCGACAGCGGCAAACTGAGCCGTGCGGTTATTGATGTGACTGAACCGGAACCACTGCCGGCCGGACATCCGTTCTGGCTGCATCCGAAGATCTGGCTGACACCGCATATTGCCAGCGAAACTCATGCAGAAAGCGCGGTAAAAGTGTTACTGGACAATATCCGTAACCACCAGCAGGGTAAGCCGATGAAGGGTGTTATTGATAAACAACGGGGGTACTGATGGATATTCAGAAATGGACCAGCGTCCGCCGTCAGCTGCACCAGCATCCGGAAACGGGGTTTGCTGAGGAAAAAACGGCGGCACGGATAGCAGAGTCTCTGCGCACGATGGGGATCTCCGTCGAACAAGGGATCGGTAAAACCGGCGTGGTCGGGCTATTACAGGGTAAACGCCCCGGCCAGCGGATGATCGGCCTGCGGGCGGATATGGATGCCCTGCCAATGCAGGAGCAGGGCAGCAGCGCCTGGGCGAGTAGCACTGCCGGGGTTGCCCATGCCTGCGGGCATGACGGCCACATTGTGATGTTGCTGGCCTGTGCCGAAACTCTGGCCAGAAACCCGGATTTTTCCGGCAGTGTGTGCTTTATTTTTCAGCCGGCAGAAGAGGGTCTGGCGGGGGCGAGGGCGATGATAGATGACGGCTTATTCAGCCGTTATCCCTGCGATGCAGTATACGCTATCCATAACTGGCCTGAATTACCCCTCGGAGAGTTACGTACCCGGCCGGGGCCGATGATGGCGGCCGCTGATCGTTTTGATATTACCTTATCCGGCGGTGGCGGCCATGCGGCTCAGCCGCATCTGAGCCCGGATACTCTGCTGGCAACCAGTGAACTGGTGGTGGCCCTGAACAGTCTGGTCCCCAGAACGCTGAACCCCCATGAGGCGGCATTACTGACAGTGACCCAAATACACGGCGGTACTTCGCACAATATGATCCCGGCAGCGGCCACCATCACAGGCACGGTCCGGACCTTTAGTCCGCAGGCAAGGGATACCCTTGAGCGGCAGCTGCGGCTGAAAACGGAACATATCAGCGCCGCCAGCGGGCTGCATGCAGAGATCCGTTACCACCGCTATTACCCGGCAACCTGTAACAGTCCGCGTGAAACCCGGCTGGCCCTGGCAGCCGCAGAACGGGCCGGTCTGATTGCTCAGCAGGCCGATTATCCGGCCCTGACCTCCGAAGATTTTTCTTTTATGTTGCAGGAAAAACCCGGGGCCTATGTCTGGCTGGGATCCGGTCCCGGTTATCCGTTACATCATCCCTGTTTTGACTTTAATGATCAGGCAATCCCTTACGGGGTGCGCTGGCTGTGTGAAGTGGTGTACGGGGAAAATGACGGGCTGTAGTCAGGGCGGCCATTACAGCCCGTGTCCGCAGCAGTAATATTTCGCCAGAAAAGAAAGCGTGTTATCTCGTTACCGGCGGGCAGTTCTGCCGGACGGCAGGTGGTCGCATCAATGGGCCACAACAACCCCACTAATCACAGGAATCTACTATGAGCGATATAACAGCGGTAACCCATAATGATGTCTGGCTGGATCGGCGTCACAGGCATGTCCCCCGCGGGATAGTCACGGCACATCCTCTGGTGGTGGAAAGAGCCAGCGGCAGCGAAGTCTGGGATACGGAGGGTAACCGTTACCTGGATTTTGTCGGCGGTATCGGGGTACTGAATGTCGGGCATAATCACCCGGCGGTTAGCGCGGCGGTCACCCGTCAGCTGTCGAAGGTGTCTCATGCCTGCTTCCAGGTCGCCGCCTATCCGGGGTATATCAGTCTGGCAGAACGCCTGAATCAGCTGGTGGGCAAAGACACGGAGTGCCAGAGTGTGTTTTTTACCAGCGGCGCAGAAGCGGTTGAGAATGCAGTAAAAATTGCGCGGGCGGCGACGGGACGGCCGGGGATTATCGCCTTTGATGGTGCCTTTCATGGCCGTACACTGCTCGGTACCAGCCTGACCGGTATGAGCCAGCCGTATAAACAAAACTTCGGCCCTTTTGCTTCTGCCATCTATCGTTTGCCGTACCCGAATCCGTATCGTGACATCAGCTGGCAGCATTGTCTGAATGCGCTGGAGATGCTGTTTTCGGCACAGATCGTGCCGGAGCAGGTGGCGGCGATATTACTGGAACCGGTGCAGGGGGACGGTGGTTTTCTGCCGGCACCGCCGGCTTTTATGCAGGCATTGCGTAAAATTACCGAAAAACACGGCATCTTACTGATTTGTGATGAAGTTCAGACCGGATTCGGGCGGACGGGCAAAATGTTCGCCTTCGAACACGCAGACATTATGCCGGACCTGGTCACGGTTGCCAAAAGTCTCGGCGGCGGGCTGCCCATTTCCGGGGTGACCGGCCGTACTGAAATAATGAATGCCCCTCTGCCCGGCGGGCTGGGAGGGACCTACGGCGGAAATGCGCTGGCCTGTGCGGCCGCCCTGGCGGTACTGGATGTAATAGAACAGGAAGATTTACTGGCCCGCAGTCTCCGCCTCGGGCAGATGCTCCGCCAGCGGCTGGAACAGCTGGCCGGTAAATATGCCTGTATTGGTGAGGCGCGCGGGGTCGGTTTTATGCAGGCGGTGGAAATTATTGATCCGGACAGCGGAAAAGAAGACCCGGCCCTGACGCAGGCAATTCTGCAGGCGGCATTCAGCGAAGGACTGCTGCTGATTAAATGCGGGTTGCAGCGTAATGTGATCCGTTTTCTGGCACCGCTGGTGACCACCGATTCTCAGCTGGAGGAAGCCTTACATATTTTTGATATCGCGCTGGCGAAAGGGACCGGCCGGATTTGATGACGAAAAATTTTATCTGATAAACCACGCCACAGACGTAGCCATTTGCTATTAAGGCGTGGTATATCAGTTAATTAAGTTTCGTTGATCTCAGAGGGTATTATGAATGGTCTGCTAAAACTGGATAGACTGGATATCAGTATTCTTGCCCATCTGCAGAAAGACGGCCGGATCAGCAATGTGAACCTGGCGGAGGCGGTCGGCTTATCGCCAAGCCCTTGTCTGCAGAGGGTGAAACGTCTGGAGGCGGCCGGATTTATTGGCGGATATGAAGCCAGCCTGAATCTGGCCAAAATTACCGAATCTGTCAGTGTGTTTACCGAAGTGACACTGAATGGTCACCGGCGTGAAGACTTTCAGCGTTTCGAACACTGTCTGAGCCAGACTGACGAACTGATGGAATGCCACCTGATCACCGGAGGATATGACTATCTGCTGCGGTTTCTGACCCGCAGTATTGAGCATTACCAGGAGGTAATTGAGGGGCTGCTGGACGAGAATATCGGCATCGGCAAATACTTCAGTTATATTGTGATTAAATCACCGATCCTCAAAAAGAGTGTTCCCCTGTACAGCCTGCTGGAAAAAAGTGAATAGCCCCCGGACTGTCTGGCCTGATGGTCAGGGCAACAAAACACCGGAAGACCGCTCAGTCCCCCGGTAATTGTGGCAGAGTGTCAGCGATCGGCCGGGTAAATCAGTCCAGACCTTCGGTCAGCACCACCCGGTAGCGGGCCCCTTTCAGCCGGTGCAGCTTCGCCGCCTGATAAGCAGGGCTGTGGTACCAGTCACGGGCCGCAGCAGTGTCGGGAAATTTCAGTATCACGACACCTTCAGTGTCTGCACCTTCGAGGCTTTCTGCGGCACCGTAAAATGCCAGCGGCGTCAGAGGATGATCTCCGCGGGCAGCGCTGGCTTTTTCGGCATAGATATCCATTTCTGCCTGGTCGCAGGTCTGATCACGGATAAATACAATATAGGCGCTCATCTTATTGCCCTTTAATCGCTTTGATTAATTCACGGGCGGTTTCGGCAGAAGAGCCCGGGTTCTGCCCGGTGATCAGCAGACCGTCACGTACCACATAAGATGCCCAGTCCGGGCCTTTACTGTATTCGGCTCCCTTCTGTTTCAGCATATCTTCGACCAGGAAGGGCACCACATCGCTAAGCTGCACGGCATCTTCTTCACTGTTACTGAAACCGGTGGCCCGCAGTCCTTTAACCAGCGGCTGGCCATTGGCTTGTTTTGCATGACGCAGCACCCCCGGCGCGTGGCAGACCGCAGCCACCGGCCGGCCGGCTGCCAGTAATGTTTCGATAATACTGACTGAGCGGGTATCTTCGGCCAGATCCCATAACGGACCATGACCGCCCGGATAGAAGACCGCATCATAGTCGCTGGCGTTGACCTCAGACAGCCTGAGGGTGGTGGCCAGCTGTGCGGTTGCTTCGGCGTCTTTTTCGAAACGCCGGGTGTCGTCTGTCCGGAAATCAGGCAGGTTGCTTTTCGGATCCAGCGGTGGTTGTCCGCCGGCCGGAGAACTGAGGGTCAGTGTGGCCCCGGCATCTTTAAAGACATAATAAGGCGCAGCCAGCTCTTCAAGCCAGAATCCTGTTTTTTCACCGCTGTTACCCAGTTTATCGTGGGAAGTCAGTACAATTAAAATATTCATCAATTTTTCTCCGGGGTTAGTGGTCACCGGCGACACGGAT
Organism: Tatumella sp. JGM94; assembly: GCF_018257595.1. NCBI lineage: Bacteria > Pseudomonadati > Pseudomonadota > Gammaproteobacteria > Enterobacterales > Erwiniaceae > Tatumella > Tatumella sp. JGM94. The sequence goes on from NZ_JAERJN010000001.1 coordinate 80,878, forward strand.
CACCAGCTTGCCGTAGTTGTTACCCTGTAACATGCCGCTGAAAGCCTGCGGGGCCTGTTCCAGCCCCTCAACAATATCTTCACGGTAATAAATCTTTTTCTGCCGCAGCCAGTCGCTCATCAGGGTCCGGAAGGCAGGGAAATGGGGGGCGTAGTCGTCAAAAATGATAAATCCCTGAATACGGATACGTTTTTTCAACAGTGTACCGATAAACTGCGGCAGACGGTCGGGACCGGCGGCGGCTGTATTGTCGTTGTAATGGGCGACCACACCACACAGGGGGATCCTTGCTTTGCTATTGAGTAACGGCAGCACCGCATCGAACACCGCTCCGCCAACGTTTTCGAAGTAAATATCAATTCCGTCCGGGCAGGCGGCCTGTAATTGTTGCCGAAAGTCGGGTGCACGGTGATTCAGGCAGAGATCAAACCCGGCATTGACCACCGCATCACGGCATTTTTCATCACTGCCGGCAATGCCGACCACACGGCAGCCTTTCAGCTTACCTATCTGTCCGACGGTGCTGCCGACCGGCCCGGTTGCGGCAGCAACCACCAGGGTTTCACCGGCCACCGGCTGACCAATATCTGTCAGCCCCATCCAGGCGGTGAAGCCCGGCATGCCGGCCACGCCTAATGACAGGGAAGGGTGTTCAGGGTTGCTTCCCAGACTGACCACCCCCTGGCCGTCAGACAGGGCGTAATCCTGCCAGCCTGACCAGGCCATGACCCAGTCGTCTTTTTTAAATTCCGGGTGACGGGAACGGATAACCCGGCTGATGGTTCCGCCCACCATAACCTCACCGATAGCCACCGGCGGAGCGTAGGAAGGGGCATCACTCATCCGGCCACGCATATAAGGGTCGAGAGATAAATAGACGGTGCGCAGCAGGATCTGTCCTTCATCCGGCGCAGGGATCTCCGCATTTTCGAGGCGGAAATTATCAGAGGCCGGACAGCCATCGGGACGGGAAGCCAGTACCCAGCGGCGGTTGGTGTGTTCTGTCTGTGGCATAATATCTCCCGTAATTAAATTAGACCAGTCGTCTAGATGGTATGTAAAAACAACATTCAGGGTAAGGGGATAAGTCAGTAAACGCACATAATGGCAAACTGAATTATAGTCCCAGTAGCCGTTTTGTCAGGATCATTGCCGCCTCCAGTGACAGTCGCTCACCGGATATTTTGCCCAGCAGACTGGCACCAAGCCACAGCTGGTAAAGGTTACGGGCAAATGCTTCACTGCCTTCCGGCGGGATCTGAAAATTATCCTGTGCGGCCAGCTGGTCTATCAGGGTAGCCAGCCGGCCGATAATCTGCCCGGTCCCCTGGTTCAGTACCGCACGCATCCGGTCAGATAAGTCACTGACCTCGGCACCCAGCTTGACGGCCAGGCATTTATGGCCTTTCGGAACCTGCTGGTTGTCTGTCTCCAGCCAGCCTTGCCAGTAGCGCATCAGCGTATCCGCGGCACAGGTGCCGGTAGTGATTAAACGATCCATTTCTGCCATATACCCGCAAAAATAATCTTCCAGCATCGCGCTGCCAAACTCTTCTTTGGACGAAAAATAGTAATAGAAAGATCCTTTCGGGATACCGGCCGCGGTCAGAATTTCATTCAGGCCAACGGCGGAGAACCCTTTGCGGGTAATGATTTCTTTTGCAACCTGCAACACCCGCTGCCGGTTTTCATTGACTGACGGTGATATGTTCATCTGCTGAACGGGCCTCGTATTTTAAATGGCGGATGCAGGCTCAGATGCCGGAAACCGGAGGAAATAACAGTATAAACAGCGGCGATTCCCTCAGCCACCCCTCTGTGCGGAATACCGCGGGTCCGCAATATCCGCGGGTTTTGCCGTACCGCGCCGGCCACAGATCACGCTGCCGCGCGCTCCGTATTCTGCGGTGGTTAATATTATAACGATGCTCGCTGCGGAATGGCCGGAAGCAATAGTGACAGTGTCACTATTATTGCGCGCTAATGGTTGTCTGATCGCTTGCCGGCCAGCGGGCTGGCAGTCACCCTCAGGGGATCAACGCTACAGAGTACTGACTTCTGTGAATATTTTTGTATTATAGCCCCGCAGCCGGGGATTATCCGGCGCTGTTTAAAGTACCGCCCCGGGCGGTACTGTCATTTTATCGCACAGGGGACGGGCAGTATGGAACGACTGGAATGTGACCGGATGTTTATTGCGGTGGTGGAAGCAGGCAGTTTTACCGCTGCAGCCCGGCGGCTGCATACCAGCCACGGCCAGGCCTCGAAATTAATTTCCAGACTGGAACATATTCTCGGTGTTCAGCTGTTTCGCCGCAGTACCCGTTCACTGGCGGTCACTGAGGTCGGGCTGGCCTATTATCAGCGGGTCCGCGCACTGATTGATGAATACGATGCACTGAATGATGCCATCCGCCATACTTCTGAAGCCCCGGCGGGCCGGTTACGTATTTCGGCACCTGTCACTTTTGGTACCACGCAGTTAACCCCGCGGCTGATCGATTTTGCCGGTCGCTATCCGGATATTGAACTGGATGTCAGTTATGCCGACCGGCTGGTAAATATTATTGATGAAGGTTTTGATCTGGCGCTGAGGATAGGCTCTCTGCCGGACAGCAGCCTGATGGCCCGTAAATTATGTGATATCAGGATCTTACTTGTCGCTTCGCCGCAGTATCTGGCACGCCGCGGAACACCGCAACACTGGTCTGCGCTGGAACACCATGACTGTATTATCGATACCAATTTTCGCGACCCTTTTCGCTGGCCATTTTCTGCACCTGCCGGGGGCCTGCAGGAACAGGCGGTCAGCGGGCGTCTGAAATTTTCCAACGCCGAAGTCTGTCTGCAGGCAGTCACAGCCGGTCTGGGAATTGCCCGTTTGCCGACTTTTGTGGCCGGAGATGCCCTGAAACGGCAGCAGGTTGTTACGGTACTGGACGATTATGCCCCCGCACCTCTGGGATTATTTGCCCTTTATCCGCCGGCAAAATATCTGGCGCATAAATCCAGGGCGATGATTGATTATCTGGCAGAGACCTTTACAGCGATACCGGACTGGGATCAGGGCTGGTGATTATTTCCATTATGGAAATTAAGATGCGCCCTGTGGGCGGCTAATCAGTGTGGCCCCGATAAGGTAGTCTTGTTAGCAACAACACCTTATTGAGGAAATAATCATGACCGATCATCGTACTGCCCCTTATGCTGTTCTGCTGCTACGCGTTACCCTCGGAGTGCTGTTTCTGGCTCACCTCGGGCTGAAGTTATTTGTCTTTACCCCGTCGGGAACGGCGCAATACTTTCAGTCACTGGGACTGCCCGGCGGGCTGGCGTATCTGGTCATGTTGCTGGAGCTGGCGGGCGGGCTGGCATTAATTCTCGGGGTATACGCGCGTATTGCCGCGGTGGTGTTAATCCCTTTGTTACTGGGCACTATTGTTACGGTACATGGTCCGGCAGGATTCTTCTTTACTGATGCCAACGGTGGCTGGGAGTTCCCTGCTTTCTGGATTATAGTTCTGCTGGTGCTGGCATTAAGCGGTGATGGTAAGTACGCGTTAAAACCAACATTCCGTCACTGAGCCGGAGGGCATTATGTTAGTCAATGGACAATGGAGCGCCGACTGGCATCCGGTACAGGCAGTCGATAAACAGGGCGGCTTTGTCCGCCAGGTGTCCGGGTTTCGCCACCAGATCACGCCTGACGGTAAGGACGGTTTTCAGGCAGAGGCGGGGCGCTATCATCTGTATGTGGCATTTATTTGCCCCTGGGCGTCACGCACCCTGATGGCCCGTAAACTGAAAGGGCTGGAGCAGGTGATCACTGTGTCGGTGGTCGAGCCCTGGTTGCTGGACCAGGGCTGGCACTTCGGGGATTATCCGGGGTCTGTGGCAGATCATGTGAATCATAGCCGCTGGCTCCATGAAATTTATACGCGGGCAGACCCGCAGTATACCGGCCGTGCGACGGTACCGGTATTGTGGGACAAAAAAACGGCGACGATTGTGAACAATGAGTCAGCAGATATCCTGCGTATGCTGAACAGCGGCTTTGGTGCATTAGCGGAGAATACGATTGATTTGTATCCACCGGATTTGCAGGCGGAGATTGATGCGCTGAACGATGAAATCTATCCGGCACTGAATAACGGTGTCTACCGGGCCGGTTTCGCGACAACCCGCCACAGTTATCAGCAGGCTTTCAGCGATGTTTTCTCGATGCTCGATCGGCTGGAACAACGAATGAGTGATGGCCGTCATTTTCTGCTCGGTGACCGCTTTACCGAGGCGGATATCCGGCTGTTTGTGACACTGATCCGTTTTGATGCAGCCTATTTCGGTCTGTTCAAGTGTAATCAGTATCCTCTGACGGCCTTTCGGTCACTGTATGCCTATACCCGGCGTATTTTGCAGCTGCCGGGCGTCCGCGAGACGGTAAATATCGACCATATAAAACAGGGATACTACTCTATTAAGGCACTTAACCCGACGGGGATTGTCCCGGCCGGGCCTGACTTAAGCGGACTGGGACTATAAGAGGGTGATATGAGCAAGAAAATAGTGATCCTGCTGCACGGTGTCGGCAGTAACGGTGCCGACTTACAAGGGCTGGGGGATTTCTGGCAGGCATCAATGCCGGAAGTGATTTTTGTGGCCCCTGACGCGCCGCAGCATTGTGATATGGGTAGCGGTTATCAATGGTTTAGTGTTAATGGTGTGACAGAACATAACCGGCCACAGCGGGTGGTCGCTGCCCGTGAATCTTTTGATGCTGTTATCCGGGCTATTCTGGACCGGCATCAGATAACTGCCGAAGATCAGGTGATACTGACCGGGTTTTCACAGGGCAGCATTATGTCGCTGGATGCGGTGGTTCGTGATGCACTGCCGCTGGCCGGAGTAGTTGCATTTTCGGGGCGGCTGGCTTCCCCGCCGCCGTTCTATCCGGCGAACGGCACCGGGGTTCTGTTGATCCACGGCCAGGCAGATCCGGTGATCCCGTGGACTGAAAGCCGTGATGCACAGCAGCAACTGGCAGATGCCGGGGCCGCAGCAACCTTTATCCCTGAACCGGGTTTACCCCACACGATTTCTGCTCAGGGTATTGCTCACGGCGGAGAGTTTATCCGTCAGCGTTTTGGCCTGTAACCGGGGTTAACCTGTCGCCGGACAACAAACGGTTGTTACGCTGTTGGCCGGCAATCAGCGGTCTTTCGGATAAAATCTGCTGTTTTACAGTCAGTTGTGGGAAAAACTGTTGCCGCTGAATATCATATTCTGTCTGCGGTCTGTTATGATGCTGCAGACTGAAATACAGGAGGTGACAGGTGAAAGGACGTGAAAAATCCCCCGGGCGACGTTCACAGGCGGTTGCTGCGAAACGCACAGCCATTGTGAATGCCGCACTGTCTTTATTTTCACAGTATGGTTTACATGGCACTCGCATCGAGCAGGTTGCTGCTCTGGCTGCTGTATCAAAAACCAATCTGCTGTACTACTTCCCTTCAAAAGAACAACTTTATCTGGCGGTGTTGCAGGATATTCTGGCGATCTGGCTGGCTCCCTTACGGGCGTTACATGCAGATCAGCAACCGCTGCAAGCCATTAACCACTATATTCGTCTGAAACTGGAAGTTTCCAGAGATCATCCGCAGGCATCGCGGCTGTTTTGTCTGGAAATCCTGCAGGGAGCTCCGGTCTTACATAAGGAACTGGAAGGTAATTTACGTGAGCTGGTGGATGAAAAAGCCGCACTTATCCGGCACTGGATTTCTGCGGGGCAGCTGGCAGAGGTCGACCCGCGGCAGCTGATTTTTATGTTATGGTCAGTCACCCAGCATTATGCGGATTTTGCGGTTCAGATACGCTCAGTGACCGGGAAATCGCTGCAGGATCCTCAATTTTTTTCCGATACCCTGCAAAATATTCAGACGGTTATTGGCAGGGGGTTGTGCCCGCAGCAGGCATGACTGTGCTGCGGCTATTGCTTTTTTTGGCGTTACAGTCCCGGAATTGATATTTCCCTTTTGGCGGGTTTCAGGCTGAACTGTACAGACGGGCACTCAGCGGGGAAATGAGCATGATACGACAATTACGGCAACAGCTGGCACGGATTCGCGGCCTGATAAAACGCAGCCCGGCGGCTGACAGGGTAAAAGACAGTCATCTGTTACTGGAATCGATGATCCCGATCCTTGGTTTATATGGTATCGGGCCCGGCCATCTTGATTACCGGCAGGCACATAATGATGAATAGTCATCATCATCATCGCTTGTTACGGGTGACCTACTGGAATGAGCTGTGCTACGGGGCGTCCACGGCCAGTGACCGGAGACTGGCTGTCAGGAAAACCGGCAGGCATCATCAAAATCCAGCCGTGGCAGACGGCTGTGTAACTTACTGCTGTCACTGTAGCCCGGATTCACCGGCATATTTACCCGCCAGTCACTGCCTTTAATTAAAAAAGTGGCATTGATTATTTGCGCATCAAGCCCGGCCATGAGACCGACATCCGGCACGCGGGCAGCCATCATAAATTAAGTGCGGACTGCTCAACAGGGGGAGGCATCGTTACCTCCGAATACACACAACCAGTCAGCCTTTGTGCCCCGGACATCAGGGGTGCGGGTAATTATGCTGAAAATAGCGACCAGTGACAGGGGTAACAGAATCTCCTGCAGCAAAGACTGCAGGAGGCGGTACCGGACAGAGCCGGTTACCGGGGGTTATTCAAAACAGACGTGCGGGTTATCAGCCAGTGGCACGAAGGTTTTACCGTCGCTATCCAGTGCCTGTACCTGGCCGCTTTCAATATCAAACACCCAGCCATGCAGGTGGATCTGATTATTGCGCAGGGCGACGGCGACGGACGGATGGGTTTTCATGTTATTCAGCTGAGCAATAACGTTTTCACGTACCATGGCGCTGACTTTATGTTCTTCGTCCGGATAACTGTTTTTCTCGACAACGGCTTTCGCTGCATCGGCATAACGCAGCCAGTGTTCGACAGCAGGCATAGTATCCATGCACTGGCATTTGGCGATAGCGCCCATTGCACCACAGTTAGAGTGGCCACAGATGATAATGTCTTTTACGCCCAGCGCGACAACAGCATATTCGATGGTGGCAGAGACGCCGCCCGGCTCCGGGCCGAAAGACGGAACGATATTGCCTGCGTTACGGATCACAAATAACTGACCAGGTTCCTGCTGGGTCACCAGTTCCGGGACCAGACGGCTGTCTGAGCAGGAAATAAACAAGGCCTTAGGATTCTGACTGTCTGCCAGGCTATGGAATAATTCTTTTCGCTCAGGATATACTTCGGTCTGAAAGTTCAGAAACCCTTGAATAATTGTTTTCATAACTCGCCCAAATGATAAAAAAATCGGCTTAATCATAGAACGAATGTCCGGCAGGGGGAAGTCCCCGCGCTAAAAGCTATTATTAATCGGCCGGTTCTTAGTGACGTTGTCACTTATCAGCCACCTGCTGACAGCAATCGTGGCGGAAGATAATCACCGGCAGGCAGTATATTTTGATACTTGTTTCGACCGCGATTTAAAGCTATTACTGATTGTCTTATCGGGATTATCCGGCCGGTGATGGTCAGAAAACCAGGAAATTACAATGCATCAGCCTCAGATTATTATTGTACAAACCGGCACTCCGCCGGAGGATATTCGCCAGCAGTATGGTGACCTGCCAGACTGGTTCAGCCAGGCGATTGGCGTCCCCCTGAAGGAGATACTGGTGGTCCGTGTGTTTGACGGCGACGAGCTGCCGGCACCGGATCCCCGGCGGCTGGCGATTATTACCGGTTCCTGGGCGATGGTGACCGAAAAACTGCCGTGGAGTGAAAAAACCGCAGCGTGGATCCGCAGTGCTATGGCAGTCAGTATGCCCCTGTTCGGGGTTTGTTACGGACACCAGTTGATGGCTTATGCTCTGGGGGGCGAAGTCCGCTATCTGGATTCTGTTCGCGAAACCGGCTGCCTGTCCGTCAGCCTCAGGGAAGCGGCAAAGAATGATCCTTTAGTAGGTACACTGCCGGACAGCTTTCCCGCACACCTGACACATATGCAAACTGTCAGCCGTGCCCCGCAGGGGGCTAAAGTTCTGGCGGATTCTGCGGCTGACGGACACCAGATTGTGCGTTACGGGCCAAATGCTGTTTCGACCCAGTTTCACCCGGAATTTACGGTGGCTGCCGCCAGAGCCATGACTGCACGTAACAGTGAAATATTTGCCGCCGAAGGGCGCGATACTCAGGCGATCATTGATGGCATCACCCAGACCCCCGAGGCAACCCGGCTGTTAACCGCATTTATTGCTCAGTACGTGGCCGGATACCGGCCACAATAGCAGACAGTGTAACAGGGTATGCTGCCTGCTGCTGTTTCCGGCCGGGGCTGCGGCAAATGTGTAGTCCTGTGGCGGATTATTGTTTCTTTAGCCGGCTGATACTGAGCATCACCGCCAGGCCGCCGGACAATACTGCCAGCCATAACGCAGTCTGTACGCCGTGGTATTCCTGCAGCAGGCTGTGCTGACCGGACAGGGCGAGGATCACTCCGACAATCGCGGTTCCCAGACACTGTCCGAACATGCGCATTATTGCCAGCACCCCGGAAGCATAACTGCTGTGTTCTCTGGCGACATTAGACAGCATTTCACGGTTATTCGGACTCTGAAAGCAGCCGAAGCCGATGCCACAGACCAGACTGCGTAAGCAGATATCCCACGCTGCGGCATTGTCCGGTAACAGGGCCAGCAGGATCAATCCGGTGACAAATATTCCCAGCCCGAGGGTCGAGATAATGGCCGGAGGGATACGGTCGGAAAGGCGTCCGGCGTGGGGAGCCGCGAGGATAATACCGAGGGGCCAGGGAGTAAACAACAGTGCCGAAAAGAAGGCGCTGTGTCCGTAGATATTCTGGAACAGAAACGGTAACGCAATAAAAGTGATTCCCTGGCTGACAAATGAGGCCATTGAGGTGATGGCGGCCAGAGAAAAGCGTGCAGACGAAAAAATATTCAGGGGCAACAGGGGGGCAGCAGCGTTGCGTTCAACCGCGATAAATGCCAGTCCTGCAACTAACGCCAGTAAGCCGTAACCCGCTGCCAGCAACAGGTCATGGCCGGAAAGCCCCGGACTGCCGGACGCAGCGAGACTGTCGGCGGCCATAATCAGCGCGCCGGGGATAATGGCCGATAATACTGCGCCTGTCATGTCGAAAGGCAGTGATATTTTCTGTGAACGGCCCGGTAATACCCGTAATGTCAGTATCACTGCAATGATCCCCGGTGGAAGGTTAATCGCAAACAGCCATTGCCAGCTCATGACCGACAGTATTGATCCGCCGAGTATCGGCGCAATGGCAGTGCCTGATGCAACCAGCAGAGCATTCATCCCGAGAATACGTCCCAGCAGCCGGTTTGGAAATACGGAACGCAGTATCGCGGGGCCAATGCTGAGTGTCGCCGCCCCGCCAATTCCCTGTAAAATACGCATCCCGATCAGGGTATGAGGATCCGCTGACAGGGCGCAGCCCAGTGAAGACAAGGTGAAAATGATCTGACCTGCGGCAAATAAGTGCCTGAAGCCGATACGGGTGGCCAGGGCTGCAAAAATAGCCAGCGTCATAGCCGCCGCCAGCAGGTAGCCATTTGAGACCCAGACCACTTCTGAGGCAGGTACGCCCATAGCTCTGGCTATCTGTGGTAAGGCGATATTTACCATAGAGCCGTCAAAGACGGACATGGCGGTGGTCATCATTACCGCAATCATTGCCAGCCGTCGCGGCCGGCCGGGTAAGCCTTCATCACCCGGTAAATCTGAAAATAGCATGCTTTATAACTCCGCAGGCGGTCCTGTAAAAATAGAATAATGACGTTCTTTTATCGCAGCAGAAGGGGGCAGGCCGGGGATCCGTAACTGACTGATGCTTTAAAAACAGTATATTAGCTTGATGACGCTCTGCCGCAAGCAGTCAGTTATTTCAGTATATGAACTGCTGCAGAAAAACGCTGTATCCGTCCGGCAGTCAGGTTAGGATGAACCGGCCGGTATTTTCCGGAAAACATTACCGATGGTGGAGCCTTGTTATGTATAGCGAATTTATCGATCTCCCTTCTCCCGCGCCGGGCATGACCCTGCAATTAACCAAATATACTTTTGGTGATGTGTGCGCCGGCAGAACGGCGTATTTTCAGGCAGGATTGCATGCTGATGAACACCCCGGATTACTGGTGTTACAGCATCTGAAGCAGCTACTGGTGCAATGTGAGCGGGAAGGGCGATTGTCTGGGGGAGTAGTGATCATTCCTGTCGCCAATCCGGTCGGGCTGATGCAAAACGTCTCCGGTCATGTTACCGGCCGTTATCATCTGGCTAACGGGGAGAACTTCAATCGTAATTTTGCCGATCTTCAGGCAGTACTGACCCGTGATGGCGCACAGACGCTCAACAGTAATGCACGGCAGGATTGCCGGGCATATATCACCCGCCTGCTGGGTGACGTAAGGCCGGCAGATACGGTCTCCGCCATAAAGCACAGTCTGCTGAGCGAGGCTTTGCAGCATGATGTGGTCATCGATTTACATTGTGATCAGTCGGCAATTCTGCACCTGTACACTAACCGTTGTCATCATCTGCGGGCAGTGAACCTGGCAGCCTCGCTGGGGGCGGAAGTCATTATTGAAGAACAACTTGCCGGTGGCCAGCCGTTTGATGAGTCGGTATTACGTTGCTGGCAATGGTTTGCTGAACATAAAGGACTGGCGGCGGAGGATATCCCGTTTACGGTCACTGTGGAGTTGCGGGGCCAGGCCGATGTCAGTGACCTGCTGGCAGCCAGAGATGCAGAAGCACTGCTGCGCTTTCTGGAAACAGAAGGGATAGTCGCGGCCCGGCAAACGGAAGCCCCCGACTGCAGCCAGGTGGTCTGCTACCCGTTAGAAGGTGTCAGCTATTTGCAGGCACCGGCCGAAGGGATTATTAGCTGGCAACGACAGCCGGGGGACAAAGTGGTTGCCGGAGACTTACTGGCAGAGGTGGTCATCCTGAGCGGGGCAGAAGAAAATAACCGTTTGCCGGTACTGAGCCCGCAGGATGGCCGGCTGGTAACCCGGCCACTGATCAGTTACGTCCGCCAGGGACAGAATATTGGTATGCTGGCGGGGTATCAGCCGCATAATGACCGCCGCGGCGGGACCTTATTATCTGACTGAGTTGACGTAAAGCCCGTCCGCAGGCAGGCGGGGAGGCTGATAGTTGTCCGGTGATGGTTATCAGATGATCCGCAGAGGAAGATGAATTAAAGCATTTACTTTTTAATACCTTAAAAAATAATGTGATATTTATCGCAAGCTTAATGTTAACATATTCGCCGCACAGCATTTTCCTGTCGGCATCTGCTGACAGGTAAGTGTAATAATTTCCTCCACCCTGACAAAGATAAGAAAATTCAATTCATGCAGTTATGTAGTTTTAAACTTAAAGCCACCGGACACCATAGTTTTGGCATCATCAGAGACAACGGTGTTACCGATGCCGGAAAATATCTTGACTATGCAGATCTGAAAGCAGTTCTGACTGCTCAGGCCTTAGATGAGCTAAATGGACTCGCTGACCGCCCTGTGGATTATTCCCTTGATGAAATTACCTTTTTACCGGTAATTGAAACACCGGGAAAAATCCTGTGTGTCGGCATGAATTATTCAGAAAAACGCAAAGAGTTCGGTGAAACTAACCCGGCACCGACCCTGTTTGTCCGCTTTGCCGATACCCTGACTGCGCATCAGATGCCATTACAGAAACCGGCCAGCAGTGAGCAGTTCGATTATGAAGGCGAACTGGCGGTAATTATCGGTAAACCTGCACATCAGGTGGCTGCGGAAGATGCCCTGCAGTATGTTGCCGGATACAGCTGTTTTATGGATGCCACGGTACGCGATATGCAATTTACCTGGTTTACCGCCGGTAAAAACTGGCCGGCGACCGGTGGATTTGGTCCCTGTATGACCACCAGTGATGAAATCGCGGATCCGCAGCAACTGGATATTAAGACCTTTTTAAACGGTCAGCAGGTACAGCATGATTCGACGGCCAATATGATCCATACGGTGGCGAATATTATTGCTTATGTAGCCTGTTTTACGCCGCTGGCCCCGGGAGATGTAATTATTACCGGTTCACCGGGCGGTGTAGGTAAATCAAGGACTCCGCAGCTGTTTATGTTCCCGGGAGATAAAATCTCTGTCGAGATCAGTCAGATTGGCGAACTGGCTCATACTATCGCCTGATACAGCCCCCTCCCTTGCGGCAGTACGCAGTGATTGCGTCTGCCGTCTGTTTTCCGCCTTCGATACTCTTTTCTTCGTCCGTCAGGGCGCAATATCCCGCTAATCAGAATACTGCCGGTCAGTGAACACTGATTTTTTACCCGCAGAATAACGGCTGGCGCAGAGACGACCGTCACCGGCCGCCGGAGGGTCAGGCTTTTACTGGCTGGCAGTGACTGACGCGGAACAGGCGGCGACAGTAATCGAGGAAGTAGCCGTACAGCGCACCCATCATCACAGAGACCAGGATATTGGAGCTGACGGCAGCGCTAATCTGGTGCCAGTCAGCGCCGACAAACCATAAAATAGTGACGTAGACCGGTGACTGGAAAGTGACATAACTGAAAACATCAGAACTGCTTTTCATCCAGCCTGATTTTCTGATAGTTAATGACTTCCGGATAATCCAGTCGCGGTACAGGCCATAGGGCACCGCAATAATAATATTTACCGGAATAGCGACCAGTCTTGACGATAATGATTGTTCGAAACTCATCCCCGAAAGGAAAATCTCTATCATCATATTAACGACGGTGCAGTACACCACCATCGCAAAGGTGTCTGCTACCGCATGACGCAAGCGGGACTGCGCAGAGTACATGGTTGTATTCCCCGGGATATAGTCAGTAATGCCGTAAAAATCGCCGAATGGCAGAGATTTTTGTGGTGTATTTTATGGCGTGCAGAGTATATCCCTGCCATTGAAATGGCAACTAGCTGAAAATTTTTATTTATCGACTTTTTGTCGATAAAGTTCTCTGTAATCACAGACTTTTTGCCTGCCACGCTACTTTTATGCTTCCTGTTTGTTTATTTTTAATAAATTCAATCAGATAGATTTTATGTTTTTGCGGGTCAGGTACGCGGCTAGTGTCTGATTGTGCGGTTGTCGTTTATCTGACGGGATAAATGACTATGCTGGTGGCAAACAACTGTCGTGGCTAGCGGGCCATGGACGGGTAAACAGCATACTATTCTCAGGCGGTATATCATGAAAAAAATTGGTTTTTTATCCTTCGGCCACTGGACGCCTTCTTCCCGCTCGGCCACAGTCAGTGCCGCAGATGCCCTGACTCAGTCGATTGAACTGGCCGTGGCGGCTGAAGAGGCGGGGGTAGATGGTGCATATTTCAGGGTTCACCATTTTGCCAGACAACTGAGCGCCCCTTTTCCGTTACTGGCCGCTATCGGTGCCCGGACCCGTAAAATAGAAATTGGTACCGGAGTTATCGATATGCGTTATGAAAACCCGCTGTATATGGCCGAACAGGCAGCGGCGACAGATTTGATTAGCGGGGGCCGGTTACAGCTGGGGATCAGCAGGGGATCCGGTGAACAGGTTATTGATGGCTGGAGTTACTTTGGTTATCGCCCGCAGCAGGGGGAATCGGACGCTGATATGGGGCGTCGTCATACCGGCACTTTTCTTGATGTCTTAGGTGGTGAGGGATTTGCCAGACCAAATCCGCGGCCGATGTTTCCCAATCCTCCGGGACTGTTGCGGCCGGAACCGTTTTCCGAAGGATTGCGTGAGCGAATCTGGTGGGGTTCCGGTTCTAACGGCACCGCGCGCTGGGCCGCGGAGCAGGGGATGAACTTGCAGAGTTCGACCCTTAAAGATGATGAAACAGGAGAACCGTTCCACGTTCAGCAGGCAGAGCAAATTCGGACCTACCATCAGGCCTGGGCGCAAGCTGGTCATACCCGTAGTCCGCGGGTTTCGGTCAGCCGCAGTATCTTTGCTATTACCAGCCAGCAGGACCGGGATTTTTTTGGCGGGATGGCTCAGGGCGGAGATCAGATTGGCTATCTGGATGAACACACCCGCGCTATCTTTGGTCGCAGCTATGCCGCAGAGCCTGACAAACTGATCGAACAACTGGCGGCTGATGAAGCGGTTGCGCTGGCCGATACTTTACTGCTGACCATACCGAATCAGCTGGGCGTTGATTACTGTGTGCATCTCATGGATACCCTCCTCAGGGAGGTGGCTCCGGCGCTGGGCTGGCGGTAAAACCGGCGAAAAGCTCCCCGCAACTGACCGGAATGGGAGAAACTGTATATATATACAGTACCCCGTATTCCGGTCATTTTTGTTTAAAAAAAATGCAAAAACGGTGATTATCCCTGGTATTATAACTGTTAATAAGAATCATTAGCCTTTGTAATCGATATTATCAGAGACCTCTTCGTCATCCCGGTTTAACAATAATTGCCTTACTCTGTTAACGGACAGCCATGACCGGCGACTATGTGAACTGATTTTAACATTCCGAAAAGCCATTAATTATTAATTCCTTTTAAAATAACAAGTTAAATTAATCTCCAGGACTTTTCGATTTCCTTTATTGCAACCACCAATTCACATTCACAAAATACTATTAACTTAAACTGTAATTTAATTTATGAAAGTGTAAATTTATGGTTACTTTTTGAGATTTATTCTGCTGCTGAGAGATAGAATCACAGGGCGTGAGTACTGTCGTCGCGGACAGATGTGTCTAATACGTATCAAGGAAATTTATGAATAACAACAATAAGCCTGATCAACGGCAGCAGCTGAGCGAGCAAGGCCTGCGTCGTCGCCGGTTGCTTGGCCAGACCAGCGGGCTGGTGGCGACGTTTGCCATAGGTTCGGCAGTGGCCGGCGCAACACTCAGTAACAGCGCAACCGCAGCACCTGCACCTGCACCGGCAGCCCCGGATACCCGGACCCTGAACCAGTTTATGAAAACATCACGTTTTCTGACCGGACACCACAGTCTTGATCTGACTATGGGTGAGCGTTTGTATGTTGCCTTTGCAGATAAAAATCCGCAGTTCACAACTCAGCTGGCGGCACTGAACCAATGGATAGCCGATAAACAGCCCGCAGATGTCGAAGCCCTGCAGAGTCAGTTACAGGGGCAACCGCTACATGACCTGATGATGTCAGTGATTAAAGGCTGGTATCTGGGAGTGACTGATGACAGTCACCATGCAAAAGTTTACGGCTACCAGAATGCCCTGATGTATCAGGTGCCAAGAGACGGGATGGTGATTCCTACCTACGCACATAATGGTCCCGATTACTGGACTGCCGATCCGCCTCCGGTCGATCGTCTGCTGACCTTTTAAACAGAACACAACAAACTTCACGGTCGCGGTATACCGTCCGACTGTGGCTTTTTATTGTCTGCTGTTGTTACCCGTAACAAAGGTCTGATAGCAGAAATTTTTCCGGAGTTAATGTGAAATATCAGAAAGCGATACATGCAAAAAAAGCAGCCGGTTTTCGCCGAACGCTGCTGAGTGTCTGTCTCGGGGTCAGCGCATTAGGGGCACTGCCGGCATTTGCCGCGGAGCAGGTTCCTGTCAGTCAGCCCGCGGTAGATAACAGCGCCGATGCCTTACTTAAGCAAGGGCATTACCTGGCGATAGCCGCTGACTGTGCGGCTTGTCATACTGATCCAGAGACGAAGAAAACCTTTGCCGGTGGTTATGCTATTCACTCCCCGATGGGCATCATTTATTCGACCAATATCACGCCGTCGAAGCAGTACGGGATTGGTAATTATACAGAAGCACAGTTCGAACAGGCAGTACGTCACGGTATCCGTGCCGATGGCAGCCATCTGTACCCGGCGATGCCTTATACCTCTTATGCCGGGCTGACAGATAAAGATGTCCATGCCCTGTATTACTACTTTACCCACGCGGTACAGCCGGTGGAGCAGGCAAACCGGCCAACTAACCTCGGTTTCCCGTTTAATATCCGTCAGGCGATGTGGGGCTGGAACCTGTTGTTCCTGAACCAGAAACCTTATCGTGATGATCCGTCACAGAGTGCTGACTGGAACCGCGGTAAATATCTGGTAGCTAACCTTGAGCACTGCGGTGAGTGTCATACGCCGCGTAATATCATGATGGGTACCGAAACCGGGAATGCTGAGTATAGCGGTGCCGCGTTAGGCAGCTGGTATGCACCTAACCTGACATCAGATCGTCTCAGCGGCCTGGGCAGCTGGCAGCGTGATCAGTTAATGACTTACCTGAAAACCGGTCATGTGACCGGCAAAGCCCAGGCCGCCGGACCGATGGCCGAAGCGATTACCAACAGCCTGCAATATCTTGATGATAAAGATATCGGGGCCATTGTGACCTATCTGCAAAGTCTGCCGGCGGTCAGCCAGCCTCATCAGGCGAAACCTACCGGTGATTTCGGGACATCGGCGGGTGCCAATCCGGACTCTGCGGTACGTGGCACCCAGCCGATGGGATCAGCGCTGCCTGAGGATATGAGCGGAGAGGCACTTTACGATACCACCTGTGCCAGCTGTCACCAGTCTTCCGGTGCCGGTACCGAAGATCATTTCTATCCGTCGTTATTCAATAATACCGCGACCGGGGGGAATACACCGAACAACCTGGTTTCGGCCATTCTGTTCGGTGTACAGCGTGAAGTGAAAGGTAAGCAAGTGCTGATGCCGGCTTTCGGACCAGGATCTGATGTTCAGTCATTAAATGATCAGCAGGTTGCGAAACTCAGTAATTATATCTTTAAACAGTTTGGCAACCCACAGCTTTCGGTTACCGCGGATCAGGTGAAAACCTTGCGTGAAGGGGGAGCTCAGCCTTTCCTGGCGAAATACGCGGCTGCCGGCTCGGTGGCAGGCGGAATTATTCTGCTGCTGATTATTATTTTAATTATTGTACGGGTTTCACGTAAACGTCGCTGAGATACCGGGACTTATTGAATTTGTAGTATTTAGAGGTGGTTATGTCTGAACAATATAGCGCAGATGTGGTAGTGGTTGGTGGCGGCATCTGTGGTGGTACTGTAGCAAAAGAACTGGCGGAAGCCGGGTTATCCGTATTAGTGCTGGATGCTGGTCCGCGCTGGGAAAGGGGTGAAGTGGTTGAGAACTGGCGTAATATGCCGCCGGTGAATAAAGCCGAATCTGATTATGCGACACCTTACCCTGCAGAGCCCTGGGCGGTTCATCCGCAGCTGAACCCCTATAATAATTATCCTCAGGTGACCGGCCCGGATGCGAGCGCTTTCCGTCAGGGAATGATTAAAGGGGTCGGTGGCACCACCTGGCACTGGGCAGCCTCCTGCTGGCGTTTTCTGCCTCATGACTTACAACTGTATTCAACCTATGGTGTTGGCCGTGACTGGGTAGTGACTTACGATGAGCTGGAAGATTATTACTACCGTGCGGAAGTCCTGATCGGGGTTAATGGGCCGAACGATACTTCCCTGAAATATGTTGCACCGCGTAAAAAACCATTCCCGATGGAACCTATGCCTTATGGCCCGGCTGACCGTCTGTTTACCAAAGTGGTTGCCACGGCAGGCTATGATAATACACCGGTGCCTCAGGGCCGTAACAGCCGGCCTTATGATGGTCGTCCGCAATGTTGTGGTAATAACAACTGTATGCCTATTTGTCCGATCGGGGCGATGTATAACGGTATTCACAGTATTATTAAAGCGGAAAAAGCCGGAGCCAAAGTACTGCCAAATGCGGTGGTCTATAAATTTGATACGGACGAGAATAATAATATTACCGCGCTGTATTACTACGACCCGGATAAAAATTCACACCGTGTGACTGCACGTACGTTTGTGCTGGCAGGAAACGGGATTGAAACGCCGAAGCTGTTGCTGATGGCGGCCAACGATCGTAACCCGAAAGGTATTGCTAACAGTTCCGATATGGTCGGCCGTAATATGATGGACCATCCGGGGATCCTGATGAGCTTCCAGGCGGCAGAACCGGTCTGGACAGGGGGGGGGTCGGTGCAGATGAGTTCTATCACCAACTTCCGTGACGGAGACTTCCGTCGTGAACATTCGGCAATTCAGATCGGCATGAATAATACCTCACAAAACCATAAAGCCGGTGTTAAAGCACTGCAGATGGGGCTGGTGGGTAAAAAGCTGGATGAGGAAATTCGTCGTCGTGCGGCATGTGGAATGGATATCTATGTTAACCATGACATTCTGGCGAACCCGGATAACCGTCTGACCCTGAGTACAGAATATAAAGATAAGCTGGGCATTCCTTATCCGCATGTGACCTATGATGTGGGTGATTATGTCCGTAAGGCTGCGGTTTCTTCCCGCCAGCACCTGATGACTATCGCCAGGTTGTTTGGCGCGACCGAGATTGAAATGACCCCTTACTTTAACCCGAATAACCATATTATGGGGGGCACCATCGGCGGTCATGATCCGAAAGACTCGGTGGTGGATGGCTGGATGCGTACCCACGATCACCAGAACCTGTATATCGCTTCCGGCGGGGTTATGGCGGCAGCGGGTACTGTGAACTCAACCCTGAGTATGGTTGCTTTGTCACTGCGTGCCTGTGACAGTATTAAGCGCGACCTGCAACACGGTTAATTGTTCATTGTTTCAGGTATGATGACAGGCCCCGCGACGGGGCCTGATTTATTTGTGAGGAGGTCACAGGGAGGATGATGAAGCCGATTCCCCGGCCCGCGAGGGTGATAAGGGGCGGGAAGGACGGCTGTAATTGATCCCGATGGCGACAGCGATCAGGCAGCAACCGGCAAACAGTCTCAGCAGGGGAACATCGTTACCCCACAGCAGCATATTAATAATCAGCCCGACGGGCACATGCAATTCGTTGAAAACCGACAGGGTAGCCACTGAAACCAGAGTGCTGCCTTTTGCCAGCCAGTAACTGCCCAGCGCGGTAGCAACCACACTCAGATAAATAAGCACTGACCATTGGGCCCCGGACTGGGGTAAATGTCCCTGCTGCCCGAAAAAATAGTACAGGGGACCGGTAATACAGATAGCGCCAAGGAAGAAATGACCAAATAGTCGTGGCAGGGCGACATCCGGTTTATATTTCAGTAACAGCCGGCGGCACAACACCTGCCCGGCGGCAAACGTCAGGTTAGCCAACTGTAAAAGCCAGAAGCCTTTCCAGAAGTGTCCTGTCAGGGGATGATAGTGGATCACTATTCCGCCGGAAACGGCAAACATTGCCGCCAGCAGCGTCCATGGATTAAAACGCCGTTCCAGGGCATTATTGATCAGGCTGATATATAACGGTGTCTGGGTGGTAAATAACAGCATTTCCGGCACGGTCAGCAGAGTGTAGCTTTGATAGGACAGGGCATAGGTGATACCAAATTGCAGCGCACCTGCGGCCCAGAGACCGGCAATAAGCCGTGACGGCAGGTTCCGCCACACCATAAACGGCAGAAAAATAAGGGTACCTGCAAGGGTACGGATAAATACGGCAAAGTAACTGTCAACCTGGCCCGCCAGAAAATGGCCGGTCAGGCTAAAAGAAGAGCCCCAGAGAAAGGTAACGATCGCGAGATACCACACAGACTTGTAAACCTGTAGTTGAAAATAAAGTTTACGATTATAAAGAGACTCTTCACTACAGTGCAAGTGTCCGGTATCCTGCCAGCAGATATTGTATTGCTACTTCAGGTTGTCCCCTTAATGCAGACTTCAGAACACCCGCTGCCGGATTTTCTGGCTGATCGCCATTCCTGCCGTGCTTTTTTAACCGATGCCGTTCCCCTGACGGATATACAGACTATGCTTACCGCGGCCCGCAGCGCCCCGAGCGGCGCAAACCTGCAACCAGGGGCTTTCCATGTATTTACCGGACAACCCCTGCAGACGCTAACCCGCCGCTTATCGAAAATTGCTGAGACAACGCCGCCCGAAGAGGAGCTTTACAGTTATTTTCCCCGGCCGATGTCTGCGGTACTGAAACAACGGCAACGGGCGGCCGGTTATGCACTGTATCGGGCGCTGGGTATCGAAAAGCGTGATATTGCCGGACGAAAAGGTCAATTTGCTGCTAACTATCGCTTCTTCGATGCACCGGTTGGTATGGTTGTGACAATTCAGCGGGATATGGGGGCAGGCTGTTATATGGACCTCGGTATGGCGCTGATGAATCTGTTTCTGACCGCCGGTCATCTTGGCTACGGCTGTTGCGGTATCGGGGCGCTGGCAAATTACGGACGCGGTCTGCATCAGCTACTGGATCTTCCTGACGATCAGCTGGTGGTGTGTGGCATTGCGCTGGGGCGGCCGGACCCCCTGGCTGCGGTGAATCAGTTCCGTACCGACAGGGCGGCACTGGATGAGTTTTCTGTATTACATGGCTTTAATCAAGGAGAGCAAGGGCAATGAGTCAGTCACAACCGGCGATTTCTTACCACGGACGGCCTCTTGCGACGGCTCGGGGAGAGCAGGCGGAGGCATTACGCCTGCTGACTGAACGTTACGGCCGGGGAAAAAGTTTTCGTGCAGTCAGTCAGGCACCGTGGATCGAAACGGTGGCCGATAACGATCATATTGAATGTACTACCTGTGGCAGTAGTGGCGCGCCGAAAGTTATTCGTCGTCATCGTTTATCCTGGCAACGTACTTTTGATATCAATCAGCAGCTATTCGCACTTAATCATCATGATCGCAGTGCGGTATTTGGCGGATTAAACCATTCACTGTCACTGTATGGTGTCTGTGAGTCGTTACACCTGGGGATCCCTCTGCATGTTACCGGAGGCATGCGGCCACGTAATCAGATTGCTTTACTGGCAGAGTTTGCGGTAACGATTCTTTATATTACGCCGACCCAGTTGCGTTTACTGACCAGTAGCGGACAGCGATTACCTGATGTCCGGTTGATCCTGTGTGGCGGCGGTAAGCTGGATACGAAAACCCGTCAGCGGGCAATGGAATGTTTTCCTTCTGCGCAAATCCATGAGTTTTACGGTGCTTCAGAGACCAGTTTTATCACTCTGGCGGATGATCAGACCCCCGAAGGTTCAGTGGGCAAAGCTTATCCCGGAGTCCGTATTGATATCCGGCATCCGCGGGACGGTGCCGGTGAAGTCTGGGTAAGCAGTCCTTACCTGTTCGATGGTTACGCCGCAGGAGGCAGTGCTGAAACCCGTATTGACGGCGATTTTATCACCGTCGGCGAACTGGGCTGGCTGGATGAACAAGGCTATTTATGGCTCGCTGGCCGGCGCAGCCGAATGGTGACCATCGCCGATCAGAATGTTTTCCCGGAAGCCGCAGAAGCGATTATCAGCCAGCGACTGGAGCAGGGGGCTGTGGCGGTTATTGCCTGCGCTGACCCTCTGCGCGGGCATGTCCTGCATGCGTTTATTCAGGGTCAGGCGGATCCGTTGCTGGAAAAACAACTACGCGCCGATATCAGTCAGCAGCTGGGCAAAGAAAGGGTACCCCGCTGGTTTCATTTTATCGCTGACTTTCCGTTACTGAGTGGCGGTAAACCTGATCTGCAACGTCTGGAGGCATCGCTGAATACGTGAGTGTTATTATTGCAGCATTACGTACCGCAGTCGTTCCGCGCGGCGGTGCATTTAACCAGTTACAGCCACATCAGCTGGCGGCACCTGTGGCTGAGGCCTTATTAACCCAGGCAGGGATCGCCCGCGGTGAGGTTTCGCAGCTTATTCTGGCAAACTCCCTCGGTGCCGGGGGCAATCCGGCGCGGGTGACAGCGCTGGCGGCGGGGCTGGATCAGGTGTCCGGGATCAGTATTGATACCCAGTGTGCCGGAGGGCTGGATGCGGTCGCCCTGGCCTGCTCGCTGGTGGACTCGGGGATGGCTGATATTGTGATGGCTGGTGGTGCAGAAAGTTATTCCCGGCGGCCACTACGGGCCAGAACATTCCCGGACCAGCGGCCCGCCGAATTTTATACCCGGCCAGCATTTACCCCGCAGGCCGACACCGATCCGGATATGACCGAAGCGGCCAGCGCCCTGGCCGATAAGTATCATATCACCCGTCGTGAGCAGGATAATTATGCGCTGGAAAGTCATCGTAAGGCACTGCTGGCGGCCAGTGAGTTAGGGCGTGAGATTGTGCCGGTTGCCGGTGTAACGTCTGACGTATACAGCAGGGCCCTTTCGCCACGTCTGGCGCAGCGGGCACCGTTACTGGCAGGATCGGTCAGTCTGGTTTCCACCGCCGTTGAAGCAGATGGCGCTGCGCTTTGTGTTGTGGTGTCAGAGCAGGTGGCAGCAAGACTTCAGCCAGCCTTTGCCCTGACCTGCAACGGATATCAGACTGCCGGTGCTGACAGCCGTTTACCCGGAGCCGCGCCGGTTACGGTGATCCGCCGCTTATTTGAGCGTTATCCGCAGTTTGATCCGCGTCTCTGTGTGACAGAGATGATGGAGGCCTATGCGGCACAGGCGATAGTATGTATCCGGGAAAGCGGGCTGACTGCCGCGAATGTAAATCTGGGCGGCGGCGCGCTTGCCAGGGGCCACCCGATCGGTGCCTCAGGGACTATTCTGCTGTGTCGTTTATTCCATGAACTCCGCCGTCACCGGCAGCAACAGGGGGTATGTGCAATAGCGGCAGCCGGCGGAATTGGGTCGGCCATGCTGCTGAGCCGCTGGAACAGACCGGCGATATCATCCATGACGGGGTTGCCATAAGCCCGGTTCCCGGTTTATGGCGTTATTGGCTTACTGAATCTGAAGGGGCAGAGCCCTCCTGTGGCGGTGGCATATTATATCGGGTGGGAAATAATAGCGCGGATATATTTCCCGTCCGGAAAAAAACGAATGGTTAATTTTTGTACATGGACGAAAAAAACAACCCTGTGATAGCATTTCGCGAATTATAAACAGGCGACTTCAGCATTATGCTTTTTAATTCGTATAATTAAACTATTAATTTTTACACCAGTAAGACTACGATAAACGTTTTTATGTAAATAGTTTATTTTTATGTAAATAAACTCCACTCCGTTTATCTCTGTCAGTCGGTAAATACTCTGTGTGCTTATAAGTTTATATTCTGTTATTCATTTTTTTGTCTGTTGTTAATTAACTATGTTGTTTGTATTAATTTTTCCAATCCACCTTCAGGAGATGTACATGAAAGATAATCACCCGTTGCAGTCATCGCGCCGTGACGTATTGAAAAAAACCTTTGCCTTGTCACTGATATCAGTCACAGGCGCAGCGGCTATTCCGTTGCCGGCAATGGCGTTCAGCGATATCCTGAGTAAGGAAGAGCGTGATAAAATGACCCCTGATGAGATTATTGAACATTTCAGACAGGGTAATATCAGATTCCGTCAGAATAAGCCGATGGAGCATGATTACCTGGCGCAAAAACGCAGAACATCATCAGGACAATATCCTGCTGCAGTGATACTGAGTTGTATTGATTCGCGAGCCCCGGCTGAAATTGTACTGGATACAGGGATCGGTGAAGTATTTAATTCCCGGGTGGCAGGTAATATCAGTAACCGTGATATTCTGGGCAGTATGGAATATTCCTGTGCTATTGCAGGGGCAAAAGTTGTGTTTGTATTAGGTCATACCCGCTGCGGGGCTGTCCGCGGTGCGATAGATAATGCCGAACTGGGTAATCTGACTGGCTTGTTAAACGAAATTAAACCCGCGATTAGCCAGACCGTCTATCAGGGAGAACGAAAAGGAAGTAATTATGATTTTGTTGATGCAGTTTCCCGGAAAAATACAGAACTGACTATCGGTAATATCCGTAAAAATAGCCCGGTACTGAATTCCATGGAGCAGGAAGGAAAAATTAAGATTATTGGCGGGATGTACCATCTGATTGGCGGGCGGGTGGAAATCTTCGACGTCTGACGATATCCGCTGCTGATTTAACCGAAGGCAGGGATATAAAGAAACAACGCTTATGCCGTTACTTGCCTTATGTTATTAAGTTTATATACACACCTTTTGTCGCGAATTATAGCCGGATAATAACTGAGCGTTATTCACTCGGTGCTGGCAGTAATGACTTTCCTGTGCATTTGTCACCTGTACGCTGGCGATAGCCGGCTCTGTTATACCAGGGGTCAGCGTCATTTTTATCACAGTAACCCAACCTGCTTAAAGCGAAAGCAGACGTCCAATTTTAGACGTTTCACGCCGGTGTTTTTCCTGCACGTCTGCCATAAGCGGTTTAGCCCTGCTGCGGCTCTCATCCTCAAGCGGCTTCATATGGAAAAACATCGCATCCACCAGGTTGCCGCTGAACTGGCGATAGCGGATACAGGCATAACACAGAAGGTAAAGGCGGGACTGCTCAGGCTTCAGGTTACGTAGATCGTAAATGGTAAGTTCCGAATGCAAGAGAAATTGCTGATGCCCTTCAGACCCGTGGCGTGAAGCTTGCTCTGGGCAACAGATCCGATGGGTAAGATGTTTTTTAATGTGCTGGCGACGTTTGCCGGGTTTGAAGGCGATCTGATACGTCTTCGCACGCGCGAAGGGATGGCCATTGCACGGGCGAAAGGAAAACTGCGGGGGAAGCAGCCGAAGCTGTCAAATAAACAGCAGAAAGAGCTTTGCAGGATGCACGGAAGCGGCGAGTACTCTATCAGCGATCTGGCTGAATTATTCTCCGTCTCCCGTCCCACGGTCTATCGGACGCTTTCCCGTGGGAAATAATGGAAAATTGGATCTAATGAAATAAGCAAGGAGCAGTTATGTACTACAGAAATGAAGTTATAAGTTATTTGCAGGCTAATAAAATTCTTGCGTTAAAACTCGACCACGCATTAGCGGGGGTAGGAAAAGCCGTATCAAATCAGATTGATACAATCGGTGCAGGTGCAACGCGTGTGCTGTATTATACATCCTGCTTTACTGATGAATATCAGGATGTCTGCCAGAAACAAAAAAACGAAGATATTCGATTTACTAAAGGCGTTTATCATATTATAAGGCATGGAGATGTTGTGTATAACATGCTTAAAATTTACTTTGAAGAAGTATTCCGGTACAAAACGTCCGATCAACTAGAGCACATCAAACAACTGTTAATGGCAGTAAATATTCATATTGCCGCAAGCTCACTCACAAACACAGGATTTGCTTTAGCAACAGCATCATTTGTTGCTGCAGGCATGAATCTAAGTCTCGAACTCAGTGCACTGGCAGGGCGAAGAGCGGGCGGGGTTGTAGGAGCTATTGGCATATACGGTGTAGTCCAGAAAGCAGCAGATAGTGCGCATCGTCTTCACATGACTTATCCAGCGTACTACTCGGCGCTATATGCACAAGAGCTGGAAATGATGTACTTCCTGATAGAGCCATTGTTTGAACGAGCTGAGGCGTTTAATGCACAACGGGTATCGGATGGTGAAATTGCAGACATCATCACCAGGATGATTCGATAATCATGATGAATCTTATTAAAAGGTTTTTCAGACGGATATTCAGGTCATTGATATCGATGTACGGCCCTGCCATATTGACGCTTTTATTTGCAGTTGTCCTTTTTCAAATTTTCCCTGACGGACCAATATGGCCTGTCCCCATATTCTTCATTTTCGTGATCGTTATTTTTTATCGATATGTGAAATGGTAATCGTCAAAAGTTAGCATTATTTAATAATTTATCTATAAGGAAATGCTATGTCTACACCCGCACATTTATGGCTTGAAGATGAAAATGGTTCTCCGATTGTTGGCAACTGTTTAATGCCACTGCGACTGGGCTCTATCGAGTTAAAATCGTTTTCCCACGGTGTAACGATTCCGGTTGATCCGAGCCGGGGAAAACTTACAGGTACGCGCGTTCACCGCCCTGTCACAATAGTGAAAGAATTTGATCAGACAACGCCACTTCTGTATCGCGCTGTCTGCGAAGGCCGGACCATGAAGAAAGCGACAATCAAGATGTACCATATTCTGGAATCGGGCATTGAGGCTGAGTATTTCAATATCATTCTGGAAAACGTTAAGTTCACTACAGTTGCACCATACCTGTCACCTAACGGTATGAGTAGTACTCACCTTGAAACGCTCGAATTGCGTTATGAGGCGATTACCTGGAAGTATACGGAAGGAAATATTATCTATCGTGATTCATGGAACGATCGTTGTTGTGCCTGATAACGAAGGAAATCAGAGGAGGTGGATGCCTCCTCTGACACAACTGAGGAGAGACAATGCCGGCTCGGGGTATCTCGTGAAAGGTCGGAACAGATTAAATAACACCCTTACCCGAATTCCCAAGCCATAAGCCTGGCTTTCCCTCGATGGGACTTTAGACCGAACCTTGCTGTTCGATTACTAAAACCCTTCTTGGCACAGCGCTGCTGTTGCAGCCCTGGCAACCTTATACTTCAATCGATTCAGAGATCTCTAACGCATCATCTGGGCGTTTCCCCGGACCGGATTTATACCGATAAGGGACTGACCGGTTCAAATCGCCAGCGGTCCGGTCTGGATCAGGCTCTGGCGGCTGTTCGCCAGGGAGGCACGCTGGTCGTACCGAAACTGGACAGGCTGGCCCGTTCAGTTCCGGATGCAAGAGAAATTGCTGATGCCCTTCAGACCCGTGGCGTGAAGCTTGCTCTGGGCAACAGATCCGATGGGTAAGATGTTCTTTAATGTGCTGGCGACGTTTGCCGGGTTTGAAGGCGATCTGATACGTCTCCGCACGCGCGAAGGGATGGCCATTGCACGGGCGAAAGGAAAACTGCGGGGGAAGCAGCCGAAGCTGTCAAATAAACAGCAGAAAGAGCTTTGCAGGATGCACGGAAGCGGCGAGTACTCTATCAGCGATCTGGCTGAATTATTCTCCGTCTCCCGTCTCCCGTCCCACGGTCTATCGGACGCTTTCCCGTGGGAAATAATGGAAAATTGGATCTAATGAAATAAGCAAGGAGCAGTTATGTACTACAGAAATGAAGTTATAAGTTATTTGCAGGCTAATAAAATTCTTGCGTTAAAACTCGACCACGCATTAGCGGGGGTAGGAAAAGCCGTATCAAATCAGATTGATACAATCGGTGCAGGTGCAACGCGTGTGCTGTATTATACATCCTGTTTTACTGATGAATATCAGGATGTCTGCCAGAAACAAAAGTCTGAAGATATTCGATTTAAAAACGGTGTTGTTTATCTTCTTCGAAATGGTGATGTTGCATATGACATGCTAAAAATATATTTCGAGGAAATATTTAAATATAAAACTTCAGAGCAGCTTGAGCATATCAAAAAAATGCTTATGGCTGTTAATATCCATATTGCCGCAAGTTCACTCACAAGTGCGGGGTTTGCTTTAGCAACAGCATCATTTGTTGCTGCAGGCATGAATCTAAGTCTCGAACTCAGTGCAATAGCAGGGCGAAGAGCGGGAAGTGTTGCGGGGGTTATTAGCGTATATGGCGTTGTGCAGAAAGCGGCAGATAGTGCGCATAGTCTTCATATTACTTATCCAGCGTACTACTCAGCGTTATATGCTCAAGAACTGGAAATGATGTACTTCCTGATAGAACCATTGTTTGAGAGGGCTGAGGCATTTAAAGCACAATCGGCATCGGATGATGGTATTGCAGATATCATCACCAGGATGATTCGGTAAGTCATGATGAATCTTATTAAAAGATTTTTCAGGCGGGTATTCAGGTCATTAATTTCGTATTATGGCCCGGCAGTGCTGACAATAATTTTCGCTTTGGTTCAGGGTTTTTTATTCCCGGACAGCCCGATCTGGCTCATCCCTTTATTTTTTGTTTTTGTGATGGTTGTTTTATCTATATGTGAAATTGTAAAGATCAAACGCCGGCATTAACGTAAATTTATTTATAAGGAAATAATATGTCTACACCCGCACATTTATGGCTTGAAGATGAGAGCGGCTCTCCGGTAGTCGGTAGTTGCATGATGCCACTTCGGCTGGGTTCTATCGAGTTAAAATCATTCTCTCACGGTGTCACTATTCCGGTTGACCCGAGCCGGGGAAAACTTACAGGTACGCGCGTTCACCGCCCTGTCACAATAGTGAAAGAATTTGATCAGACAACGCCACTTCTGTATCGCGCTGTCTGCGAAGGCCGGACCATGAAGAAAGCGACAATCAAGATGTACCGTATTCTGGAATCGGGCATTGAGGCTGAGTATTTCAATATCATTCTGGAAAACGTTAAGTTCACTACAGTTGCACCATACCTGTCACCTAACGGTATGAGTAGTACTCACCTTGAAACGCTCGAATTGCGTTATGAGGCGATTACCTGGAAGTATACGGAAGGAAATATTATCTATCGTGATTCATGGAACGATCGTTGTTGTGCCTGATAACGAAGGAAATCAGAGGAGGTGGATGCCTCCTCTGACACAACTGAGGAGAGACAATGCCGGCTCGGGGTATCTCGTGAAAGGTCGGAACAGATTAAATAACACCCTTACCCGAATTCCCAAGCCATAAGCCTGGCTTTCCCTCGATGGGACTTTAGACCGAACCTTGCTGTTCGATTACTAAAACCCTACTAGCAACTTGAGGGTGTGCGACATGTTCAGTTCCTTCACTAGCATAAAAAATATCACCAACATGAAGTGTTTTTACCTTAATTTCATTCCCGATTTTGTAGTGCATATCAACAACTCCGTCCATAACAGCAAAAACCTCTTGCCCATCGTTGATATGCCATTTGTAAGGACTATCAGTCCAGTGTAATTTCACGCTAGTTTGGTCAAACATGGCAATAGGTAAAGACCCCCATGGCTTGTTACTTTCGAAATCCTTACTTCGAATAAATTTCATGGCTTTAGACTCACATTAAACAAATTTTGTTAGGAGTTCTACGCCGGAACCGCCGAAATTTCCGGCGTAGAACTCCATTATGGGCGCATTTATGTCCCGGTCAGCAGAGTATATAAACAACCTTAATATCGATATTCTTATCACCCATCCCCGTTCCTGATGCGGGCAGGCACATTTATCTGCCTGATTTTCTGCATGATAATCAGGCATCAGCACACCGGCTGATTAATTATAATGCAGCCAGCACTCCTTTCCCGGATTAACCTGTCTTTTATTGTTGATTCTTAAGGATATCTCCTGATTTTTCGCACAAATTAACTATTGAGCCGGCGGGTAAAAAAAACTATATTAGCCGCGCTTTATATACATCCTTTTTTTTAACTATTTTCAATCCGGCCAGTGCGTGGTCCGGGTTGTAGGAGTGATATGATGACGGATAAAGTCCGTATTAATACTTTGAGTGCTAATTCATTACCACAAAGCAATGAAAGCCTTCTGTCCAGACAAGCCGGATTCGAATCGAATGTCAGGAGTTATCCACGTAAACTGCCGCTGGCGATCACCAAAGCGCAGGGCGTATGGATCACCGATGCAGACAATAAACAGTATCTTGACTGCCTTGCCGGGGCCGGAACACTGGCACTGGGCCACAATCATCCGGAAGTGCTTCACAGCATCCAAAGTGTTATTTCCAGCGGCTTACCGTTACATACGCTTGATCTGACCACACCGTTAAAAGACGAATTCTCAGCCTATCTGCTGTCGCTGTTGCCGGGTGAAGGTAAAGAATATTGCCTGCAGTTTACCGGTCCTTCCGGGGCTGATGCAGTAGAAGCTGCTCTTAAGCTGGCCAAAAAAGCGACCGGCCGTAGCGGAATCATCAGTTTCTCCGGTGGTTACCATGGTATGACCCATGGCGCATTATCAGTGACCGGCAACCTGTCACCTAAAGAAGCTGTCGACGGCCTGATGCCGGAAGTACAGTTTATGCCTTATCCGAACCAGTACCGTTGCCCGCTGGGTATCGGCGGTGAAGCCGGTACGCAAGCGCTGGGTTATTACTTCGAAAACCTGATCAACGATGTTGAAAGTGGTGTCCGCAAACCTGCGGCGGTAATTCTGGAAGCAGTGCAGGGTGAAGGTGGTGTTAACCCTGCGCCGGTTGAGTGGCTGCAGCGTATCCGTAAAGTTACCCGTGAACATGGCATTGTGCTGATTATTGATGAAGTGCAGGCTGGTTTTGCCCGGACCGGTAAACTGTTTGCCTTCGAACATGCGGGAATTGAGCCGGATATTATCGTGATGTCTAAAGCGGTCGGCGGAAGCCTGCCTCTGGCGGTGCTGGGCATTAAGAAAGATATTGATGTCTGGTCACCCGGCCACCACACAGGGACGTTCCGCGGTAACCAGATGGCGATGGCCACCGGTTTGACAACCCTGAAAATCCTGAAAGAAGAGAATATTGCCGCGAAAGTGGCTGCTCAGGGAGAATGGCTGACGGGCAGGTTACAGGAGTTGCAGAAACGTTATCCGGTGATTGGGCAGGTTCGTGGCCCGGGACTGATGATTGGTATTGAAATCGTTAACCCTCAGCTGCCTCAGGACGCTATGGGCTGCTACCCGGCAGATGGTGAGCTGGCAGGCCTGCTGCAGAAAACCTGCTTTGAAGAAGGGCTGATTCTGGAACGCGGTGGCCGCCATGGTTGCGTATTACGTCTGCTGCCGTCGCTGCTGATCACTAACGATGAGCTGGACATTTTCCTGGAAAAATTTGAGCGTGCATTGCTGAGTGCCGGCGTTCAGCCAGCCTAAGCGGAGTCATAATATGTCAGATATTAATCCGATCCTTTGCGGATCGGCCGAAAGTATAGCTGCCTACCAGGCGGCTATCGAACAGAGTTCACAGGCCGTTGTGCAGTGGTTACAGCAGCCTGAGATGTATCAGGGGAAAACGGCCGGGCAATTACGTGAGCGTATTAATCTTGAGTTCACGGCTCAGGGACTGGGTAACCAGGCTGCCATTGAACGTGCCGTCGAGTTTTTCCTGAAGGACAGTCTGTCGGTTCATAATCCGCAGTGTGTGGCACATTTGCATTGTCCGAGTCTGGTGATCAGCCAGGCGGCAGAAGTCCTGATTAACGCCACGAACCAGAGTATGGATTCCTGGGATCAAAGCCCGTCCGCGACTATTATTGAAGTCAGACTGATTGAATGGTTGCGTGAACGGGTCGGGTTTCCGGCCGGTGATGCCGGAGTGTTCACCAGTGGCGGTACTCAGAGTAACCTGATGGGGTTAATGCTGGCCCGTGATGCCTTTTTTGCCCGCCAGGGACATTCTGTACAACAGCAAGGACTGACAGGCGACCTGAGCAAAATTAAAGTGTTTTGTTCCGAGCACGCCCACTTTTCGGTACAGAAAAATATGGCGCTGATGGGGCTGGGCTACCGGTCAGTGACTCTGGTAAAAACCGATGCCTTCTCGCGGATGGATATCAATGATCTGCAACAGAAACTGGCACAGGCGAAGGCTGACGGTGAGCAGGTACTGGCGATAGTTGCAACCGCCGGAACCACCGATGCCGGTGCTATCGATCCGTTAACTGAAATCACGGCGCTGGCAGCAGAACAGGATATCTGGGTTCATGTGGATGCAGCCTGGGGCGGGGCATTACTGCTCTCTGAAAAGTATCGTCATTACCTGCAGGGGCTGCAGGCGGCTGACTCAGTGACTCTCGACTTCCATAAGCAGTTTTTCCAGACAATCAGTTGTGGCGCGTTCCTGTTAAAAGATGCCCGCCATTATGAATTGATGCGCTATCAGGCGGCTTATCTGAACTCCGATTTTGATGAAGAGCAGGGGGTTCCAAACCTGGTCTCTAAATCACTGCAAACCACCAGACGTTTTGATGCCCTGAAATTATGGATGGGTCTGGAAGCGCTGGGCCAGAAGAAGTATGCAGAAATTATCGATAACGGGGTGTCTCTGGCACAGCAGGTTGCGGCCTGTATTAAGACGCAGCCAAATCTGCAACTGGTGATGGAGCCACAGCTGGCCAGTGTGTTATTCCGTTATGTTCCGCAAAATCGCACCGTCGATGCGGCTATAGGGTTACTGAATCAGCATATTGGCGATACATTGCTGGCATCAGGGAGTGCCAATGTCGGTGTGACTGAAGCCGATGGTATTACCTGTCTGAAACTAACATTGTTAAATCCGGTGGTTAATTTAGCGGATGTAAACGTGCTGCTTAACAGCGTACAGCAGTGTGGTGCGGAGTTATTTAACGCCTGATCACTCAGTCAAAACCGGTAATTTAGTGTTACCGGTTTTTTTATACACACGTTAGTTACAACATACAATTATGTCTTTTAATAGACAGGTGCAAAACATCAGCCACAGAAATTAATCATTATTTCCGGCAACCTTATCGTTATCAACGGGGGACCGGAAGCATATCTGATGTCCGTATAAATGGTATTCCGCACCTTCGCAAGCCCATTTTCGGGGAGATTACCCGGCATGGAAGAAGGTGCTATCGACATGAAAAATACCCGTCATAGTACCGGGAATAGTGATTGATTGAGAACTACGCTTAAATCGGGAGAATAGTTGAAAAACAGCCTCAGTATACAATATTTTCCGTTTCCCAAACGGAGCCATGTTATGCTGAATTATCATCTTCAGAAGAGGTTTTTGGTTATGGCTGATAAAAAAATGATTTCCATCGACCAGTTCGATACTGAGGATCGGCAAGCAATACAGATACTTTATCACCAGTTAATCGAAAAATACCGGCAACGCACGGGCAGGCTGCCAGATGTAAAAAAAGAAAAAGAGTTTACTGCTGAAGCCAGACAACAAATCATGTCACAGAAAGTCAGCAGAGAAAAAGCAGCCGCTGAAAAGGCGCAAAAAAAACCAGCCCGAAAGAAAAAACCACAGTCACTCGCGGCCAGTGAAGTAAAAGACTTTAACTGGTCGGCATCCGTCGCCAAAGGCCGCCGATGCTGACCAGTTAAGATTCAGTTATTCACCCAATAGGTTCCCGTTTCAGGTAATGACAGGAATTGCTGGTTCATCTGGTGCAGAGTTTGTTCCGGAGAGAGATCAGCAAATAATTGCGGATGAAATTTTTTGGCGAAAAATTCAACAGCAAGTAAATGCCATGGACTCATATAAAAATTTTGCCAGAGGGCAGAAGCATGATGATTCCTGACTGCCGGTAATAATCTGGCGGTGCTGTCACTGTCCAGCACCGCCGAAAATGAAGCTTTAGCCTGGACGGCCGACACCTGCGACCCCAGTTGCAGCTGGCCTGCCTTTTCCGGCCCGGCAGACCCGGTGGCGATATATATATCAGGATTCTCGACTAATAACGTCTCCGGGCTTAGCTGGCCAAAGACGGAAGAAAACCGGCCTGCCGCAATATTATCGCCTCCGGCGAAAGCAATAAGCTCGGCCAGATTACCGTGGGATACGGTCGTGCAGCATACATTTTTTTTCCCGAGATTTAATTGTAAAAATACCCGCGGCTTAGCCCCATGCCAGCCGGAGAGGCGATCACGGATTAATTGCATATGTTGCTGATAAAAAGCAATAAAACGTTCAGTTTTTGCCTGATCATTCAGCGCCTGTCCCAGAGTTCTCAGACTGTTCACCGTATTGCCTAACAGGTCTACCCGGAAATCAAGAAACAGCACCGGAATATGGGCCGCGGACAATTTGTTTACAAAGGAATCAGTCTCTGGCGGGGTTCGGGCATATACCGGCAGGATCACCAGATCCGGTCGCAGACTGATAATCTTCTCCGGATTTAACTGAGAAAAGTTAGAATTACCAATTAATGGAATACCGGCAATTTCCGGATACGCTTTAATGTATCTGTCCAGGGTCTGACTATCCAGACGACTTAAATCTGCCGGCCAGCCGACAACACGCCTGACCGGGTTACCGTCTTCAACCAGGGCCAGGGTATAAATCATCCGGCTTTCGCCAATAACAATCCGCTGCGGGTTGTCCGGAACAGTCACTTGTCGCTGCAAACTGTCCGTCAGCACTTTACTCTGTGCTGCAACCGGTAATACCAGTGCCAGCAAAAAGCATAGGTTCTTTATTGCTCTCATTAAAACTCCTGTAAAGTGAACCGCCACAGACAGTTCGCTTTATTGTGATTAGCGATCAGACCCCGGCCGCCATTAACTTCAAATTGCGAATTATACCTGCAGATGACTCCCGGGTAATAGTTATGATGCTTGTACGCTCAACCGCACAGCGATTTCTTTAAGTGAGAGACATAAGCCGTATCGCAAAACGGTATTTCAGTGAGAAACGAAGCCATACTGTACAGATTACCGGCAATCCGGGGGAGGGTGCGCTACGTGAATTCTGAGAGAAAAGCAGGGGTCTGACCCTGCAGATTTCACACAGGACAAGCTGTTCAATATCACATTTTTACCATTCCAACATAATATCCGCGGAGCAGATAGCGATAGCAGGGATAACCACGGCGGATAACTAACGCAATTTAAATATATTCATGAAAAATGCGTGGCATATCAGGCACAGAAAATGATGATGCTCAAAGATCCGGTATTACGGGATACGTATAAAACGGGGAGCTACAGCCCGTAATCCGATACCTGAGGACATAATACTGAATATGATAAATTTGATTGTTTATTTCAACAACGACAATAATCTTTGATAATCAGGGTTAACCTGGCGGACATGCTCTTCATTTCCATCAGGGTAGGTTATAACCATCCCGACTCCTCGTTGCTTATCCGCCTCAAGTGACACGTTTTTTTCCGCATGAAACATTGGCTCTATCACTATATTTTTAGTATTCCGAAGCCTGTAACGCCTGCTCGATTGTTCATAATCCGTATTCCCCCCGAACATTTCAATAATTGTCTCGTTAAACATATGACTGATATATGTCATCGGGAAAAAATCCGTTTTTAAATCAAGGTCTCCACTGACTTCTTTTGCCCTTCCTGTTCCATATCCGTCACTGAGCCCGTAATCATCAAAATCAAAGATATAGCTGGTTTCAATAACCTTTTTACCCGTCACCAGGGGGTTGCTGTCAGAAATCTTAAAACTGACGCGCAGAGAATTAAGCTGCCACTGGCATGGGCCGCCGCCGTCAACGGCGATATTCTGCTGCAGGATATCGCCGCTACCCTGTGGTCTGAACGCCTGTTTAAAACCGTTAAACCCCCGAATTTCATAGGCTTTATTACTCGAATTATAGTCTTTGCTCTTACACCGTTCGGAGCGGTAAAGCATCTGCATCGGCAACAGCGTAATACCCTCAGGTACCCTGATGGTCACCGTCACCCGCCGCGCATTATCCGGCGGTAACAGTGTTTGATCCGTACGCCCATCACACCCTGATAGCAACACGAAAGCAGGCAAAAATACGGCGATTTTAGATAGAAAATTCAACTTCTTCCTCCGTTACTGCCGTAAAGCGGAGCAGAGCATTCTTGCCGGTTTCTTCTGCCTGTGTCCGGTACAGCGTAACCGGAAGCATGTTCTGGAGGGCAATGAACTGCCGGTTACGCTCAACCTCATCGGGATTGCTGTAGGCCGCGCTTTTCTCAACTTCCTCCCGGAATTTTTCCCGCATCGCTTTCCTGCTCATATCCCGCGCCGGATCGGCCAGCTCCAGCACCTGATTATGGATATAGGGCAGGTAGCGGTGCGCCATCGAATGGCTGCGCGGATCGGTGCCGAGGCCTTCCAGCATGGGGTTGGTGTTGTTAGGAAAGGTCTTTGCCAAGCTGGCCGGGTTCAGGCACTGGATAAACGCCGCCTGATGCTCGCCGGTTGCTTTCAGACACTTATCGTTCAGGGAGGGCACCAGAAAAAGCTTAACGGCCACAAAATGCCGGGTATATACCTCACCATCAACCAGACTCTTCCTGTTCGAGCTGGTGAGGTTCATCGAACATTGCTGCGCCCGGAAAAAGACGACGGTGTTGCCGTGATGCCAGTACGGGTCTTTTTTCAGCCGTATCCCCGTTTTTAACTCCATGTCTTTCTGCCAGAGAGAGACCGGCAGACCGGCAAACGACGTCGCCAGCCAGTTAAAGCCCAGCTTGTCGCCCAGCGGTCCCAGGGTCTGATAGAACAGATTATCCATATCTGTTTCCAGCGGCACCTGTGGCACGGTGTCGTTATCATTGACGTGGCGGTAGTGGGTGATGCTGTCCAGAAACGGCATCGCCGCGCGGGTAAACGTCCGTGGCATCCCGTAGGTGTACAGCACAGGCCGATAATTTTTCATCTCGGCGGCATATAACAGTGCCAGAGAACCACCCAGACTGTGACCACAGATAAACAGTTTTTTCGCTCCACCACCTTCATCAAGAGACTTATTTATCGCCTGAAATATAGGCTCAAACTTCCGTTTAGCCAGCTCATAGGCTTCCAGAAAACCACCATGAATATTACCCGCACCGGCAAGCTCGGGCAGGCACCTCTTCGGCCCGAATGAGGCATCCGTCAGGACATTCAGAAGGCTGTCCGTTCCGCACCAGGCAACCAGCACATGAGTACCG
Source organism: Tatumella sp. JGM94 (assembly GCF_018257595.1). Lineage (NCBI taxonomy): Bacteria > Pseudomonadati > Pseudomonadota > Gammaproteobacteria > Enterobacterales > Erwiniaceae > Tatumella > Tatumella sp. JGM94. The sequence continues at coordinate 117,365 of NZ_JAERJN010000001.1, forward strand.
CACTCAGCCGTAAAAAATCGGCTATCACCTTCCGATGGCTCACTGTCCTTTGTATTCAGATATACAGGTGCCAGATAACGATCGCGGAACGGCACGTCCACCGACAGCGTGTGAAAATAAGACGGAAACTCGGCAAACTGTGGGATGCAGGACAGGTCCAGACATTTCTGCCGGAAGAAGTAATCGACTGTTTTATTCTCTTTTTCGGCTGAATAGGCAAGGTCGGCCATGATGCCGAGGTTCAGCCCGTTGGCGAGGTCATAATCATTCGTATCATGCAGATCCAGCACCCACGCCCGGAACGGGAAAATCTCGATAACGTGCCGTTTCTCCAGTGCCTCCCGCGCTATCTCCGTGCCTTTCAGTGACCGTCCCGGTGGAAAATGAAACTTCGGTGGCGCCGGATCAGTCCAGCCCTCGATCTCCGGCAGCCGGTCGCACAGCTCCCCAATGGTCACATAGTGATGTGATGTACCCGGCAGCCTCGGCTTTTTCCTGCACGTCTGAGCGCCATTTGGGATCGCGGGTTTCCGGCCGGAACATGTTGTTGCTCACCGGCTGGCTGTTCGGGTTGCGCCGCAGCCCCAGCGGGCGCTGCTCCATCTCGTCGGCCAGCGGCTGGGCGTCTGTCTTCACGTCAACCGCTATCCAGTACAGGTCGTCGAAGCGCACCACGCCCTGAGCGTCGGTAATGCCAGCCGGAGGATTGGGCGGCGGTGTGGGGTTGTAGTCGTGATTACCATATTTTTTCCACATAGCGACCTCCTTTGCAGAGGCCAGTGGGTGGTATTCCAGCTGCACATTCAGCCCGGTAACCGGATTGTTGTTCTCATCCACGAATTGAAGCTCAAGCCAGTATTTATGCGGCTCACCACGACAGTAAACAACCTTACTTTTAGGCCTGATGCTGGTAATACAGGTGTTGTCGCCAATAATTTCCATGCTGATTCCCTGCACATTTTTATCTATAAATAGCGTTCCATCGTAACCAGGCGATATTTTATCGTCATTGTTTCACATTACGTAAATAGCTTCACGAATCATTTCTATGTCTGGTGGTGCGATAAGGTTCTGACGTTTATTAGAGTAGATTTCATTTTGAATAAATGTAAGGTACTCCTCACTTTAACTGCCTTTCCTAAATTTTTTCTGTCCTTCAAAATCTATATCCATTCTATATATTAACCATTGAAATGTTCGTATCAGAACATCATTTCTGGTTGCGTTCACCAAAAATTTCCCCAGATCTTGTCTGAAGTTTTACAAGTGCATTGAACATATCGTCCTGAGCCAAAGAACACTGAGATTTCTTCGTCGTAGGGCCTTTGCGCCTGCGTGAAGGGCCGTCACCGGATGGCACTGATTGTGACCGGTTATTATCCCGTTCGGCCTGCACCAGTTGCGCGGCCAAGACGTTTATTGTCCACAATGGCACCCTGATCGATTTCAGACAGTTTGTCATAAGTGGAGTAGGGAAGTGATACGCCATTAAGACGGAGCTCTTTATGTCCGTCAGGGTAATGCCAAACATCAATATATTTACCAATCGCCCGACGACTGAATTCACTGTCTTCAATGAGATAAAGCACTTTGTCGTACTGCACCGTGAGTGATTTCGACACACCGGGGGCTTCACGCCAAGTAAACACCATATCGAGATCATCATCGACATCCAGTTTCCGATGAACATCGAGCGCCTGGCGAGGTGCTTTTGAGAAACGTCGGTTGTAATCGTTCATAAACTCTTCGGCAAATGCGTTTGCAGCTTCCATGGTGCTGATGCCCTGAAGCCTGAGTTCCTTGACCAGTCTGTCCTGAAGGATGAGTTCACCGACACAGGCACGACGGTAACGAGGCTGCTGAATTTTTGGCGCACGTTGATTACGTGGGACCCATCATCCAAAGTGAAAAACTCCGCTGCGAGAGCCGCCATGGTAATCCTTACTTGATTATACACGCCGGACATCTTAACTTTGCCATAAGCGGACATTACAGCTTTGCTGTTACACACCACGGTTCGCATAATGTGTTGAACATGTTAAATGGCTGGCCATTTAGCCTTAACTGCTTTAAGTGCAGGCAAGTTTAACACTGACAGGCAGCATTAAACAGAAGTGGTAGTAAGATACTTCATAATTTTCATTACATTAGCTAATCTCCACTGCATTTTGTTCAGGATTTCTTTCACTCCAGCGCTGCTTCAACCAGTTCAGATACTTCAGACAAAAGACTTCATTTCCTTCTGTGACATAGCATTTACGCTGTATTTTCTTTGTCAGCGGGTAGTAAACCACAGCACCATAAGGCGAACTGAAGACAAAAACTTTCACATTACCGTGCCGGATAACTTCGAACAGAACGGCATTTTTACGAAAGAATCTCAGTGTATCGAGTAGTATCAGGTCTTTTTCTTCCATAATTTTACGGTAAATCTGTTTTGGAATTTTCATTGCAGCACTCCTTGCTCTGGACTCTCTGGCATTATCTGATGCTGAGATGAAGCAGACAGTATCCGGTGAGTAATGACGGCGATGCAGATAATCCTTATCCAGCTCGTAATCTCCCGGATTTTCCAGCCAGCGTTTGTAGCCGGGAATAGCAGGGAGGTCAGAACAAAATGTCTGGAAGTTATGCCAGCTATTACAAACCCTGACATCATTGTAACCCTTAAAGTAACGCCGACCATTTTTGAGTGTATAGCACCGTGCCAGCATGTTATGCCACAGCATAAATGTACGGTTTCGCTGACAGGTTCCGATATGTGAGCCGTAGGCTTCTTTTATTGTTTGTTATCCGGTTTTATCAGAATTCAGCACAGCAATCAGATCTAAGGCCGCAAGACATTTCAACTATTATGCGTACCGTTACCTTAGTTCGCATAATGTATATTATGTTAAATAATGGAACTTCGTCGTTAAGCTGATAACCACCTCTCTTTCAGAACACTCATTGCAGATAAGTCTGAGCTCACGTTAAGAGTGATCCCCTTACTGATAAGATAACTCCGGCCACTATTGATGGAATTGTCAGGTGTCACCCGCGGACTGTTGTATTGCTGTCAGGCTTGTCGGGACGAGATTCCCGGTATATGGCTGCAGCAGTAAACCACGCGAATAGCCCTTATCAATCCATAGTGACTGCATCAGAATAATGACTCCAGAGAAACGCTAAACTCGTCGCCGGTTTGTTGATTAGCATACCGGAGGGCTTGTTGATCATTCCTGTCAGGGACCGTTATGCGGGGATGAAATTACCCCCCCCCCGAGCAACATATGCTGCTGACGGACAATCTGTTCTGCATAGTTCACTGTTATCTTTCCGTGAAACTCCGGATTTCGGGCCTATTGTCCGCCGGTGTACAAAATACCGGCAAATTTAAGGCGTCGCTCTGTAAAAAAACAGGTACTGGTACCCTGCGAAATTTACAGAATTAACACAGCGACGCCATTTTTACTGCGGTATAAATAACCTTTGGGACACAGAGACTTGATGCAAATACCGGCCAGGCGGAACAGACAGCGGATTGCTGAGCCGTTCCCCTGTAAAAACCGAGCCTCCCTGCTCTTCTCTGATTGTTACACCATAGGATAATTGAAAAAACGGTTACCGCGATTGCGGCCACCTCAGTCGGCCAGCTTTACAGGCCTTTTACCCAGTTACCTTTTAATGGCCGTGATAAACAAGCCAGTACGGCAATCAGACAAATTTCAATCGATACCGCCCAGTAAATATGGCCAAGAATTTCACTCCATAACTCATAACCGTTAAGGTTCCATAACCAGCCGATCACTCCCTGATCATAAACCGGTTTCCGGAAGCCCAGTGCCGGGATGAGAAAACCGTGCATCACAATAGTGATGACAATTCCGAATAAAGCGCCGAACCACAGTCGGATGCGTGGCATATAAGCCGACAGAAAGACGTAGACAAATGCAAATACAAAACTAAACAACCAGTGATACAGCGTTATTGCCCCGGGAACCGTCACCCCCTGGTAAACATAGTCCAGAGAATGCGAGTTTACCCCCAGCCATCCCAGCCACGCATCAATATTCGCCCCCGGCGGTGAAATTTCACCCGGAACTCTGGGCGGCATATTGACTTCCGAGCCCCATTTCACCAGAGAGCTCATAAATCCGCCAATCAGTGTTGTCCGGAATACCACTTGCCGGTTTACCTTATGCAGCCACATATCACCACCAGCTTCTTCCCACATAACGCCTCCTGCAGACCTGTTTTTTGTGTAATTCCCACTGATTAGTATAGTCGGTGACCGGCGCTCTGCAGCGGATCCCGGTGTTTAACCCTACGTTATTCCGGACCGTAAAGCAGCAAAGCGGCTCCGTATTACCATCAGTCCCGTAGCGTGATTTTTGTACTGACGAATATAACGGCTTATACTGTTTACAGGCCCTGATGGAGGAAAAAAGATGGCTGGCGGATGGTCTGACGATGGCGCAGTAAATAAACAAATTGATGCAACCGTTGAAGATGCGGTCGCCAGAGCCAGAGATCATCTCGGACACGGAGAGAGCGCCTGGTTTTGTGAACAATGCGGAGAACCAATCCCTGACGCCCGGCGGAAAGCGCTTGCCGGCGTACGCTATTGTGTCAGTTGCCAGAGCAAAATGGACAAACAAGATGAAATACACAGCGGGTACAATCGCCGGGGTAGTAAAGACAGTCAACTTCGCTAGTTATCTGGCTTTAATATTCTCCGGGTTATGGTAAAGCAAATATAAAAAGTGACGTTGTCACTTATTTGTGCAGGTTGTGCCGTCAGATCAGAGGGTGCTTCCCTGCCCTCATCGGGTATTTCGGGCCGATAAAATACCGGTCTGCATATTGTTATATACCTCCTGTTTTATATATACCACCAGAGCACTGCTCAAAAACGTCAGCCTGAACCCCGTTTTCCGTATGCGGTGAATCTGTGGCGGATTCACCGCATAAGTTCCGGATTATCACCGTGATGCTGGCCATTTTTACAGCAAAAATTATCCCGTTTCTGTCTCGCTTCGCCCGGAGGGTGAAAAGCCATAACCCGTTATTTTTATTACCTGTGTCGCTAATGTTATGATACAGCCCTGTTATCTTACATCGCTCTCTTATGACACAGTTACGATATCTTAATGGTTATCCCCCTGCGATTATCAGTCAGGTTCAAACACTCGCCGATCAGGGACTGCTGGGTGACTGGCTGAAGGCTAAATACGCTGTAGCGCCGCATTCGGTACAAAGTGATAAATCCCTCTATCAGTTTGTTGCTGAGTACAAACAACGCTACCTGAAAAATGCGCCTGCACTATCCAAAGTATATTATGACAATAAACAAAACCCGGTGACCGGTACCCTCGGCACCAATACTTTTGTTTCCCGCGTACAGGGCAGTAAACTAAAGTCAAATAACGAAATCAGGATTGCGACTCTGTTTCGTGAAGGTCCGGAAGACTTCCTGAGAATGATCGTCGTCCATGAACTGGCGCACCTTAAAGAGAAACAACATAACAAATCGTTTTATCAGTTATGCTGCCATATGGAACCCGATTACCACCAGCTGGAGTTTGATATGAGATTATGGCTGAACTGGCGAGATCTCTGACAATACCTTCCGGCACACAGAAAAAACCAGCCCGGCCAGCGCAAAAGGATCTCCGGAGGATCCTTTTGATACTGCTAATCGCGATACCCTGCCAGTTGCTATACGGACAGCTTTACCTTTAATAACATCGGCTATATTTTCATAATAAACTACCCGCCGTGTTATATTTCACAGAGTGAGATAAATGTAATTATAATGTAAGCTATATGTACACATCAAATAACCAGTATTCTCCTGTGTCATAACCTGTCTGATATCCATATTTTAAAAAATTAATTTCCATTAAAATCAGAAATACAAAAAATAATTAAACCGTAAAAACATGCATGAATTTAAATATCCTTCAGTAACACAAATCCGACCAGTAAGTTAACTATTCATGAGTGTATATCGTCTATTTATCACAGTGACCAATGTTATTTTAATTAATTTTAAATATATTAACTTCAGGGTTAGTGATAAACAAATTACAGGAGGTTGTAATGAAAAAATATAAACTTTCCGTTGTTTTTTTATTGTTGATGTCATCCATGTTTTATTCCCATGCCGGGATGATAAGATTTAACGGAAATATATACCAGTCGCCCTGTTCCCAGACTTTCACTGATGGCTCGGTAATATTCCGTTGTCAGCAGGGGCAGCTTAAAACCCGCCAGAAGACAGCCCTTTCCGTTCGCGATGATGCTCTGCCGATGGACCTTGGCACCCGAAAACTGACCTGGATTAATCCGCAGCATTCACTCGGCGTCATGGTTATCAGTTACCGATAGAATATAAAATTCAGAGTGGCCGTATAGCGTTTATTATTAAAAAAATAAAAACCCGTCCACCGGGAGTTATATTGCTGTGCATTAAAGGAGTTATTCTATATGCCGAAAAAAAATACTGTTACTCACTTGCGGATTTATTCTGTTGCTGACACAGCCGAATTCACGTAATGATTCATAACGGTGCATTCCCCTGGCTTATTGTTCTGAAATGCACACTGACAGCGCAGGGTACAGCTTTCCGTCAACAGTCATTCTTGCTAACTGCCGGTATTAATGCGTTCTGATGCTCACTGGCTGTGCCTTTGCAACTGGTACAAAAGTTGCAAAGTTCTGCCGTCTGGAAAAAGGAGAACATATGAAAGCATTGATCATCGGGGCGGGAATCGGCGGGATGAGTGCCGCACTGGCTTTACGTGCTTGCGGTTATCAGACTGAAGTATTTGAGTCCGTTAAGCAGATAAAACCGGTCGGTGCAGCAATATCCATCTGGCCCAACGGGGTTAAATGCCTTAATGCCCTCGGGTTGCGAGAAGAAATTAAAGCACTGGCCGGTAATATGGCATGGATGGCATATCATGATTTCGCCACCGGCAACGTACTGACCCGTTTCAGCTTATCGCCACTGGTCGAACGCGTCGGGGAATACCCCAGCCCCGTCGCCAGGGCCGAGTTACAGCAAATGCTGATAAACCATTACGCGGCTGAGGATATCCGGTTTGGTAAACGGGCTATCCGGGTGGAACAACATTCTGACGGAGTGCGGGTAAGCTTCGATGATGGCAGTCAGGCACGCGGGGATTTTCTGATTGCTGCTGATGGTACCCATTCAGTGATACGGGATTATGTGCGGGGCAAACCAACCGAACGCCGCTATGCCGGTTATGTGAACTGGAACGGTCTGGTGACTATTGATAAATCTGTGGCACCCGACGATCAATGGACCACTTTTGTCGGAGAGGGTAAACGAGTCTCTCTGATGCCAGTCGGCGGCAACCGTTTTTACTTTTTCTTTGATGTGCCGTTAGCCAAAGGGCTGGCCGAAGACCGTAGCAGTCTGAAACAGGATCTGCGACGCTATTTTTCCGGCTGGGCTGAACCCGTCCGTAAACTGATTGAACTTATCGACCCACAAACGACCAATCGGGTAGAAATTCATGATATTGAGCCTTTTATGGAGTTTGTAAAAGGACGGGTGGCACTGCTCGGCGATGCGGCACACAGCACCACACCGGATATTGGTCAGGGGGGATGTACAGCCATGGAAGATGCCATAGTACTGGCGTCTACCCTGTCATCCCATTCTCTGGGTATTGAGGATGCACTGCTCCGCTACCAGAATCGTCGCAATGAACGGGCAAAAGATCTGATACTGAAAGCCCGTAAACGCTGCGATCTGACTCATGCCAGAGATCCTCAACTGACCGCTGACTGGTACCTTGAACTGCGTTCAGAAACAGGTGAACGGGTACTTGAAGGAATGTGCCAGACTATCGAAGGCGGTCCGCTGGGCTGAGCGCACTGCGCATCTGTCGGTATCCGGTCTCAATACCGGCAGATGCGGTCTATTCTGTCAGGCCCTTGTTCAGGGGATGGCCAGCGCTTCGGTTGTCCCTTGTTGCCAGACACACTGACCATTCACCCAGGTCTGAGCAATATTACGTTCATCACCAAGGGTCATCAGAACAAACAGCTGCTCGATGATATCTTTACTATTACGCTGCCGCAGTGCCTGTAAAGGTGTTGCGGCCATGTCAATAACAATAAAGTCAGCGTCATTACCCGCATTAAAATTACCCGTCTGATGATGTAAATCCAGTGCGTGGGCTCCGCCCAGGGTGGCATGATAAAAGGCTTCACAGGCATTAAGCCGGTTATTTTGCAGTTGCTGCACTTTATAGGCATCCCCCAGGGTACGCAGCAGACTAAAGCTGGTCCCTGCACCTACGTCCGTCCCCATACCGACCGGAATATGCTGCGCCCGGGCCCGGTCCAACGGAAAGAGCCCACTGCCAAGAAAAAGATTTGATGTCGGACAAAATGCGATCGCGGATCCGGTTTGTTGCAGACAATCCCATTCTTTATCCTGCAAATGAATACAGTGTGCAAATACACTGCGTTTCCCCGTCAGACCAAAATGGTGATATACACCGAGGTAACTGTCTTGCTGCGGAAACAACTCCCGTACCCATTCAACTTCACGCAGATTTTCACTCAGATGGGTCTGCATCCAGACATCCGGATACTGATTACGTAGTGCACCTGCCTGTTGCAGTAATTCTGCAGAAGAAGTGGGCGCAAAACGCGGGGTTATCGCGTATCCCAGCCGGCTTTTACCATGCCAGCGTTCGATCAACGCCCTGCTCTGTTCCGCACTCTGCTCCGGTGTTTCCAGTAATGACTGCGGGGCATGACGATCCATCATGACCTTACCGGCAATTAACCGCATAGCGTATTTTTCTGCTTCACTAAACAGAGCATCGACAGACTGTGGATGGACCGATGCAAATACCAGAGCGGTGGTGGTTCCGTTACTGAACAGTTGGCGAATAAAAAAAGCCGCCATTTTTGCGGCGTATTCAGGATCACCGTATTTACTTTCGACCGGAAAAGTATATTGCTCTAACCATTCAAGTAACTGTTCTCCGCAGGCGGCGATCATTTCTGTCTGCGGATAATGAATATGCGTATCAATAAAACCCGGCATAATCAGCTGACCACGAAAGTCATTGAATATGCAGTTTTCCGGTAAGACGGTAGTTTCCTGCCAGGGCGTTAAAGAGATAATTTTCCCGCCCTCCGTCAGCAGCAACCCGTCAGGCAGATAGCGAAATTGTTGCATCATCTGCTCAGGGTCAGCGACTGTCCCGGCGAAGTCGACAAATGCGGCACGAATGGCCTGTAACCCCGTGTGTGACATATTCCGGCCTCCTCAGCCATTTACCCCGGCATTCGTTTTGCCGGAGTTTCATATACAAACGGTTGGATTAGCAAAACTTGCAAAAGGTGTGCCAATGACCCGCTGGCGATAAAACCATGATAGAGCACCCTGCTATACCATATGCTGCCGCAGGGAGAAACGACACCACGAACACTTCCCCTTGCTGATAGCTGACCCGCTGATTGCTGTATATCCGTCAGTCACAACAGGCAGAGAGGGTCATTATCATGTTGCATCCGTTATGCCTCTCCGGTAATTACTTCTGAAGTATTAATAAGTAGGCATCCCCGCAACATCAATGCTATGTTGTCATACCTCTGAAAATCCACCGCTGAAAGGTAAGGTCTTGATATGATTATTCTGGTAACAGGTGCAACCGCAGGTTTTGGTGAGACTATCACCCGCCGTTTTATTGATGCCGGCCATAAAGTTATTGCTACCGGCCGCCGTACAGAGCGCCTGCAACAGCTAAAAGATAAGTTTGGTGAAAGTGTTCTGCCGCTGCAGCTGGATGTCCGTGACCGTGCAGCGATTGATCAGGCCATCAGTCAGCTTCCTGCAGAATGGCAGGATATCGATATCCTGGTCAATAATGCCGGGCTGGCATTAGGCCTTGAACCTGCCCAGCAGGCCAACGCTGATGACTGGGAAACAATGATCGATACCAATGCTAAAGGTCTGGTGATGGTAACCCGTGCCGTTCTGCCTGGCATGGTGGCCCGTAACAAAGGTCATATTATTAATATCGGTTCCACTGCCGGCAACTGGCCTTATCAGGGAGGTAATGTCTATGGCGCAACAAAAGCATTTGTCCGCCAGTTCAGCCTGAATCTGCGTACAGATTTACAGGGCACTGCTGTACGGGTCACCAATATCGAACCCGGTCTGGTCGGCGGCACCGAATTCTCTAACGTACGTTTTAAAGGTGACGAGGGTAAAGCCAGTTCAGTCTATGACGGTACTCAGGCCCTGACACCGGATGATGTGACAGAAGCGGTGTTCTGGGTGTCATCCCTGCCAGCCCATGTGAATATTAATACTCTGGAAATGATGCCCGTCAGCCAGACTTACGGCGGCCTTAAAGTCACCAAACAATAACCACCAGCCTGCCGGACCGGAGAATATGCTGCCGGCCGGCTAAAAGATTAACCCTTCCTAAACCAGTTACCGATAACCGGCAAAAGTAGCCGAAAATCCGTCAGCAATGTTATACTTTTGTCCGGCAGCAACGGTAATGCTGTGCTGTCCGGTAACCGATAAAAGGAACTCAATATGAAAGTGAACTCAACAATATTGCCGGTGATCCTTAGCAGTATCCTGCTTGGCGGCGGACTGTTCGGTGCTGCAGTGGCGAGTCAGGCGGCAACACAGCATGTTGTTATCGACAGTGGCGATAATGCATTGACCAAAGAACAGGCCCGTCAAAGCCAGCAGCAATGGGATGAGACCCGTAACCTGCGTAACAGGATTAATCAGCGGGCTGATAAAGAGTTCAGTAAGATTGATAAGGCTTACGATACCCGGGATAAATGCGAACAAAGTGCAAACCTGAACGCATACTGGGAGCCAAAAACCTTACGCTGTCTTGACCGCCGCACCGGGCGTCCGGTAACGCCTTGATCCCCGAAGCGGGCCGTTCATTTTATTAAAGGTACTTCCTATGAAAAAATCCGTACTGTTGTCCAGCGCGTTGTTAATTGTTTTTCCCCTGTTCGCACAGGCATCCTGCGAATCTGTGAAAGCAGATATCAGTAAGAAAATTATTGCTAACGGTGTGCCTGAGTCCGGATTCAGCCTTGATATCGTACCGAGTGATCAGGCCGATCAGCAAGGCGGACTGGTGGTAGGTCATTGCCAGAATGATACTCAGAAAATTGTCTACAAACGTCTGAGTGATGGCAGCACCCCGTCATCCTGATACTGACGCAGCAAAAACAACGGCAGGCATACCTGCCGTTGTTTTTATTCTCAACAGGATCCGGCAGACAGGCCCGGTTCACCGCTTAACGAAAGGTCGAGGTAACCGGTAAGATCGCGCTGCTCAGGACGAGGTAAATACGGTATTTCCCCGAGTAACGGGGCTCCTATCTGTTTTTTCAGCACGTCAATAATACTGGCGTATCCGGCCAGTCCCGGGTTGATACGGTTCGCAACCCAGCCACATAAGGGTAACCCGTCACTGAGAATAGCTTCTGCGGTCAGCAGTGCGTGATTAATACACCCCAGCTTGATCCCGGCCACCATGATTACCGGCAACTGCTCACTGATCACCCAGTCTGAAAGAGGTTGTTCATTATTCATCAGACAGTTCCAGCCTCCGGTTCCTTCAATCACCAGTTGTTCAGCCTGATGACTAAGGGTTTCCAGACCATCACTCAGTCTCTTATAATCCACCCGGCAACCGGGGCTGGTACTGATTTCATCGCCCTGCAGGGCGAAAGGGTTAATGCACTGATAAGGCAGTTGCAATGATGATGCCTGCTGCAATAACAGTGCATCATTATTACGCATCCCTTCATCGGTCAGCCGTGAATTTTTGGCTACCGGCTTATACCCGATACAACTCACCCCCTGCTTAGCAGCAGACTGTAACAATGCCAGAGATACGACTGTTTTACCCACGGCCGTATCCGTGCCTGTAATAAACACTTTTTTCACGTATGCTCCCTGGTTTCGCAGTAGGGTTCAGAAGTTTTGAAAATACAGGATGCATTCTAAGTGACTGACTGATGGTATGAATTGCGTTAACGCAAGTTTAGTGACGCTTACCCCGCGAAAAGCTTTACTAACAATTCTCCGCGGTATAACGCATCTTTGACCAGCGCGGTACAGGCCAGGGTCCCCGGCCTGACTAATGCGGCTTGCCGGATACTCACCTGCCGGCTATAGGCCGGTAAAGCAGCCTTTTCAATGCGGCTTTTAATGGCAGGAAACAGTATTTCTGCTGCAGTGTTAAGCGGCGAATCAATCAGTATTTGTTGGGGATTAAAAATATTCACCATCATCGCCAGACTGTAGCCAATAACATGCCCCGCTCTGGTAATAATCCCGCTGGCCAGGGTATCACCGCAGAGCGCAGCAATGCATAGCTCGCGGATATCCGTAATCGCGGACGGGGACTGGTGCAGCAGGCTGTCGGGATACTCAGCTATCTGCTGTCTGGCCTGTTCCAGCAAACTCTCAGTGCTGGCCAGGGTATTCAGACAACCGCTATTGCCACAGTCACATAAGCTGCCATCAGGGTCGATACAGGTATGACCAATATCAACCCGTGAACAACGGTTCTGATGCAGCAATTCCCCGCCGGTGATCACTGCAGCCTCTGTCTGTTGATCGGAAACCACCAGTATGACATCGCGACAGTCCGTAGCAGCACCAAAGTAATGCTCAGCCAGTACCCTGGCTGAAATAACATTCTGCACATAAACATTCAGGCCGGTTCGCTGGTGCAGCATGGCAGATAACGGAATATCCGGCTGCTGACAGTCAGACCGGTTAGGGATCACCCCGCTATTGCTGTTTACCATCCCGGGTAAGGTGACGGCTAATGCTGCCAGCTGTGACGGTAATAGCGGATAGCAGCAGAGAAAGTCCTCTGCGGCTGCGGCCAGTACGCCGGCCAGTGATGTCTCCGAACCCGCAGGCAGTGGCTGTACTCTTTCGGTTATTTTACCTCCCCCGAGATCGCGCAGAGTTATCCGCAGACAGTGATCAGAAAGGTGCATCGCCAGAAATCGCCAGCGCTGAGAGCAGAGTTCCAGTCCGGTGGCAGGGCGTCCGCGGTTGCCGGGTTCGGTGATTTCACATTCACGGATCAAATCTGCCTGCAACATTTCGCGGATAATTTTAGTGATACTGGCAGGGGCCAGTTTTGTTCGTTTAGCAAGTTCAATACGTGACAAAGGGCCATACTGGTCAATCAGCCGGTAGACAGTACCGGCATTTATTTGCCTGATATGGTCAATATGTCCTGGCTGATTGTCTGTCAACACTGCCTCCCTTATCTATTTATTCGCAGATCGAAATAAATTAATTATGGGGGGTTAGCGCCGCGCCGTACGTCAGAGAATAATTTAATGTGACTGGCTTCACACAAGATTTTTCACAAACCGTTAACCGGTGACATCAGGTCGAGCATATGCTGCAGGGTTGCGGTTGTTTGTCGCTGGGCAGACCAGACCATCCATACTTCGGTACGGGCATCAGCCTCGCTGAGTTCCAGCCACACCACTTCACTGAGTTTCGCGCGGCGAAAAGAGGCAGGCAGAATAGAAACCCCCAGCCCGGTGGCTACTAACCCGAGGATTGCTACCGCATCTTCAACCTCAAGGGTAATATTCGGCGTTATCTGGTTTCTCAGTAACAGACCGAGTATCTCACTGTAAAGTGCCGTACCGCCCTGATGATCGAAGAAAACAAAAGGCTCATCACGCAATTGCCGAATCGACACCTGCCGTTGTCCGGCCAGCCGGTGGTCCTTATGCACTACCGCATACATGGATTCTTTCTGCAGTAAACGATATTGCAGATCATCAGGCAGAGCCGTATTTCTCATAATCGCCAGGTCAATACGCCCTTCCTGTAACGGAAGCAGTAACTGGCGGCTGTTCATTTCCTGCATATGCAGGTGCACATCAGGATATGTCAGACGATAACGGTATACCGCCTCGGATATTTTTTTTATCAGCGGCGCCGATGACGTAAAACCAAGCCGTAGTTCTCCGCTGTCACCGTAATGCAGGCGTGATGCCCGCTCACTGGCCTGCGCCACCTGAGCCAGTATCGCCCTTGCATCACTGAGAAACTGTTTTCCGGCCGGGGTCAGTTCGACACGGCGATTGTTTCTGGCGAATAACCTTGCATCTATCGCTTCCTCCAGCTGGCGAATTTGCTGGCTCAGAGGAGGCTGGGAGATATTAAGTCTTGTTGCTGCCCGCCCGAAATGCAGTTCTTCTGCCACCGCAATAAAGTAACGTAAGTGCCTCAGCTCGATATTCATATGTTAATTATCTTATTTGAGATTATTAATATATTAGACAACTTATTAACCTTTTCCTAGAGTTAGCGCACACCAATCACTGAGGAATGTTCATGAACAGCACGTCCCGGGCGACAACTCTTCCGCTGGCGGAAGAAGAGAGTCCTGCCCAACGCCGGAGTAAATCACCCTTTATTACCCGCGGCACCCCTTCTTTTATTCAGGTCACTATTGCTCTTTTTTCTGCCGGCCTTGCCACCTTTGCTCAGCTCTATTGCGTACAGCCCGTATTACCGGTGCTTTCCCATCAGTTTAATATCTCCCCCGCAATGAGCTCGGTCTCCCTGTCAATCTCCACCGCCTGTATGGCATTCGGCCTGTTAATTACCGGCGCTATTTCTGATGCCATTGGCCGGAAATCAATGATGGTTGGTGCATTGCTGCTTGCAGCCTGCTGTACCCTGGCGTCCGGCATGATGTCCGACTGGACCGGGATCCTGATTATGCGGGCCTTAATTGGCTTGTCTCTCAGCGGGGTTGCGGCTGTGGCAATGACCTATCTGAGCGAAGAAATTCACCCCGGCGTACTGGCTTTTACGATGGGGTTATATATCAGTGGTAATTCTATCGGCGGGATGAGCGGACGTTTACTGACCGGCGTGATCACCGATTTCTTTAACTGGCGAGTGGCTATTCTCAGTATTGGTTGCTGCGCGCTGGCTGCCGCATTTATGTTCTGGAAAATTTTACCGGAATCACGCCATTTCAGGCCGGTACGTCTGCGGCCTAAAGCATTGCTGATTAACTTCCGCCTGCATTTCCGCGATAAAGGCTTGCCCCTGCTGTTTATTATCGGCTTCCTGGTGATGGGGGCTTTCGTCACTCTGTTTAACTATATTGGTTATCGGCTGCTGCACGCACCGTACTCCATGAGTCAGGCAACCGTCGGGTTAATTTCGGTGGTTTACCTCGCCGGTTCATGGAGTTCTCCGAAAGCCGGTGCGATGAGCGTCCGGTTTGGCCGCGGCCCGGTATTTTTGTTTTCCGTCAGTCTGATGCTGGCCGGGGTGCTTGTCTCCCTGTTCTCCTCGGTCTGGCTGATCCTGCCGGGACTGCTGATGTTTACCGGCGGATTCTTTGCCGCCCACTCGATTGCCAGCAGCTGGATTGGGGTGCGGGCCCGGCGGGCCAAAGGCCAGGCGTCATCAATGTATCTGTTCTGCTATTACCTTGGTTCCAGTGTGGCCGGGACTTCCGGGGGGATTTTCTGGCGCCATTTTGGCTGGACAGGCGTTGTCGGGTTTATCTCGGTGCTGCTGATACTGGCATTATGCGTCGGTTATAAACTGATGAACCGCCTGCAACCTGCCCGCTAATTGCTTTTTACCGGTATCCGTGTGCGGATACCGGTACGCCTGCTGCTGTCACCTTACCTCCGATTGTATATATTCGTAAGAATATTTTAGCCTGATTGTAATAGTCTCTATACTTGCCACAACAGTCTCTGCCGGTAACAACCATCACTCGATGACCCGCGCCGATCCGTCACGGAGAACACCATGCCAGATTGTACATATACAACCTATCACCGCTGGCAGATCCGTCTGCACTGGCTGACATTAGTGCTGCTGATTATTGTTTACGGGACTATTGAACTGCGCGGGCTGGCAGTACGTGGTTCCTGGCAAGGTAAGATGGTGATAATGACCCATTTCAGTTGCGGTGTTCTGGTCTTTGCGGTGATTTGTCTGCGGCTGTTACTGCGCTTGCGCTATCCGGCCCCTCCGCCACTGTCACTGGCAAGACAATGGCAGCACCGTCTATCTTCTGCGGTACATCAGTTGTTATATCTGTTATTCCTGTCATTACCGGTGATGGGAGTCGCGTCGCGCTATCTGCGTGGCCAGCCGTGGCCGTTGTTTGGCATACTGATGCCGGTCACCACCCGCCCTGACCCCGGCCTCAGTCGTCAAATCATCCGCTGGCATGAAACCCTGGCAGATGCGGGCTACTGGCTGATTGGGTTACATGCGCTGGCCGCCATTATCCATCATTTTTTACTGCGGGATAACACTCTGCGCAGGATGCTGCCATCACGCAGAGTTCCGCCGCACCCATAAACATCTGCATTCTGTTTATCAGACTAATTAAAGGTTTAATCCTGTGTTCAAATTCGTCACAATACGCGAATAATGTGATTGAGATCACCTAACGCCAAGGAAAAAGCCTTTTTATGATAGCTGAATCTTCCTGCCAGCCAGAAGACCCGCAATATAACCCGCCAGGCTCACGTAAAGTAGCATGGTTAAGAGTGCTGCTGATGGCGGTGGCTGCCTTCATCTTCAATACCACCGAGTTTGTCCCCGTCGGGCTGTTGTCGGATATCGGTGCCAGTTTCAATATGAAAACGGCTGATGTAGGGATTATGCTGACCATCTATGCCTGGTGCGTCGCCTTGCTGTCATTACCGCTGATGCTGCTGACCCGCAATATCGAGCGCCGCTTTTTGCTGGTGATCCTGCTGGTACTGTTTACGGCCAGCCATCTGTTGTCAGCCTTCGCCTGGGATTTTAACGCACTGCTGGTCTCCAGGGTCGGTATTGCCATCACCCACGCTGTTTTCTGGTCGATCAACGCCTCACTGGCTATCCGGATTGCACCGCCGGGCAAGAAAACCCAGGCACTGAGTATGATTGCCACCGGTACAGCACTGGCAATGGTGTTAGGTGTTCCCCTTGGCCGGATTATTGGTCAGACTATGGGCTGGCGCTCCACCTTCGGTATTATCGCTATCTCATCACTGGTGCTGATGGTTATGCTGATAAAACTGTTGCCGAAATTACCAAGTGAACATACGGGTTCCCTGAGTAGCCTGCCGCTGCTGATGCGCCGCCCGGCGCTGATGAGCATGTATTTGCTGGTGACCCTGGTCGTCACCGCCCATTATACGGCTTACAGCTATATCGAACCGTTTATGCAACAGCTGGCACAACAGGGTGAAAACTTCACGACCCTGTTGTTATTACTGTTTGGCGCAGCCGGTATCTTTGGCAGTGTGCTGTTCTCGTCACTGGGTAAACACTTCCCTTCATCACTGTTAGCCGGTGCAATTACCGCGATTATGCTGTGTATGGGATTATTGCTGGTTACCGCCACCCACCCGGGCAGTATCATTACTGTGTGCATTGTCTGGGGGATCGCCATGATGCTGATTAACCTGTCGATGCAGGTGCGGGTGCTGTCTCTGGCACCGGATGCAACAGATGTTGCGATGTCTCTGATGTCAGGGATTTATAATATTGGTATCGGCGCCGGGGCATTGATTGGTAATCAGGTCAGCAGCCATCTGGGTATGGGGCTGGTCGGGTATGTGGGTGCCGCATTTGCCCTGGTCAGTCTGGGCTGGTGCCTGTACGGCCTGAAAAAATACCCTGAATTACGCTCTAACCTGTAATGCTATCCCCGGTACGCCGGGGATTTGAGCGGAAGTTACTCTGCGGACAGTTCCGTTACCGGGCTGTCCGGACCATTTTTTTTCACCGATTCAATGCCTTTCTCCCGCGCTGCCACAGTGCTGTACATTTCGCTGCAACCAATAACCTGATGATTTTGTGCTTTCAGAGTGAAATAAGGTGCACCATTTTTAGCGGTCAGACGCTGATAGTTATGATCGTCAGCACTGTTTTTCTGTACCGATATTATCCCGTTCAGGCAGCCGCTCTTCTCTTTATAGCCTTCACTGCTGAGAATAACTTCCCCATTTGCTGCCTTGAGATGGAAATAATACTGCTGGTCTTTCCCCCGGAAAACGTCATATTTACCGCTCATACTCGCCCCTTGAAAATTAACAGACACGGTTTAAGTGTTACGCAGATACGTGATAACGCAATAGATCCTGCGTATTTTTTCTGAGATACCGCCGAGGGTGATCGTGTTATGCCTGAGTAAAATCTGAATCTGTATCACAATTGGCACGAATTGCATAACCACACTTATCCTGTGGTAACAAAGTAGTTTATACTCGCCTTCAGTAAGCTGATGAATTTATACCTTATTTAAATATAAATTTTAAATTATAAAATTTTTTCATAAGCACCTGCGTGTAAACCTGTTTTTCTTCGCGAAAAATGTTAAAATTATGGCCAGTTAACCACTACCGGAACTGAATTATGATTCCAGAAAAAAGGATTATTCGTCGCGTTCAATCTGGCGGTTGTGCAATTCATTGTCAGGACTGCAGTATTAACCAGCTATGTATCCCCTTCACTCTTAATGAACATGAATTGGATCAACTGGATAATATTATTGAGCGTAAAAAACCAATTCAGAAAGGACAATCCCTTTTTAAAGCAGGAGATGAATTAAAATCACTTTATGCAATTCGTTCCGGTACCCTGAAAAGCTATACCATTACCGAACAGGGCGATGAGCAAATTACCGGTTTTCATCTGGCCGGTGACCTTGTCGGTTTCGATGCTATTATCAGCAGTCATCATCCGAGCTTCGCTCAGGCCCTTGAAACCTCAATGGTATGCGAAATTCCTTTTGACACCCTCGATGACCTGTCCGGAAAAATGCCGGCCCTGCGCCAGCAAATGATGCGTCTGATGAGCGGTGAAATCAAAAGTGACCAGGACATGATCCTGCTGCTGTCGAAAAAGAGCGCCGAAGAACGTCTGGCTGCCTTTATCTGGAACCTGTCTCGCCGTTTTGCCCAGCGCGGCTTTTCACAGCGTGAATTCCGTCTGACCATGACCCGCGGCGATATCGGTAACTATCTGGGACTGACAGTCGAGACCATCAGCCGTCTGCTGGGGCGTTTTCAGAAAAGCGGTATGCTGGCAGTCAAAGGTAAATATATCACCATCGAAAATCACCAGATGCTGACTGAGCTGGCAGGACAAACCTCCCCCTGCAGTCCCTGAGCCCGGGATAACCGGAACCGTACGGTAAAACGACCGTCAGTTTCCGGTTTTTTAATTTTTCCTTCTCCCGCCATCTAAGCCAGGCTATCTTTAAATCCTCAGGCTTTTACAAGGAGATGTCAGAATGTCCAGATATCAGAATATCCTCGTGGCTGTTGATGCAGAGCAGGACGACCAGCCCGCATTGCGGCGGGCCGTCTATCTGAACCAGCGCATTGGCGGTAAAATAAAAGCATTTCTCCCTATCTATGACTTTTCCTACGAAATGACGACCTTACTGTCCCCCGATGAGCGGGCCAGTATGCGTCAGGGTGTCATTGATCAGCGCACGGAATGGATCCGTCATCAGGCAAAGGCGTATATTGATGCCGGTGTAAATATTGATATCAAGGTGGTATGGCACAATCGCCCCCATGAGGCCATTATTCAGGAAGTATCACAGCATCAGCACGATTTGGTCCTGAAAATGGCCCACCAGTATGACCGGCTGGAGTCTGTGATCTTTACACCGACTGACTGGCATATCCTGCGTAAATGCCCTTCTCCTGTCTGGATGGTTAAGGATCAGCCCTGGCCGGAAAAAGGCAAGGCACTGGTGGCGGTGAACCTTGCCAGCGAAGACCCCGGCCATGATGCCCTTAATCATAAACTGGTGCGTGAGAGTCAGTTACTGGCTGATATGGTCAATCATACGGAAGTACATCTGGTGGGGGCTTATCCTCTGACACCGGTAAATATCGCAATTGAGCTGCCTGATTTTGACCCGCAAACCTATAATGATGCCATCCGCGGTCAGTATCTGATTGCGATGAAAACATTACGCCAGACCTTCTCGATTGGTGATGAATTTACCCATGTCGATAAAGGCGAGCCTGAAGAGGTTATTCCCGGGCTGGCAAATACCCTGGACGCGGGGGTGGTGGTTTTGGGTACCATCGGCCGTACCGGGCTGTCAGCCGCATTTCTGGGCAATACCGCAGAACAGGTGATCGATCATCTGCGCTGCGACTTACTGGTATTCAAACCTGATGATTTCGTCTTAGCAGAAGCGGAAGACGAAGAGGATGATGCCGAAGACGACTAATGCCTTCCCCCTGTGCAGACACAGGGGGGTTATCTGATCTGCAGCGACCTGCCCGCCATCCGACATCCTGCCCTGAATTTTCTGTCATCTGATTGTCATAAAAATGCCGCAATCTCCGGAATCTGCTTTTTTTATCGCTGGCAGGATAAATGCATAAATTGGCTGAGACAGCACAATTTTTACATGTAATAATCAACCACAAACAGGTTACACATCAACGTCCGGGACGATTTCGTACTCTTTTTTGAGCAAGGCGAAGGATTATTTTTATGAAGCTTAAGAACACTTTTTTAGCAGCAGCTCTTTTCTCCGTTACTGCTGTTAATGCGTTTGCAGCCCAGGAGCTGGCGCCAGAAAAAGCAGCAGCATTACAGCCCTTCAAACGTATTAATATTAATGGCCGTTTTAATTCTCTGATTGATGCCAGTGCCGCGATCTCAAAGCGTGCCGATGAACTGGGTGCCGCCGCCTATTATATTCAGGGCGTAAACGATGCCACGGGTAATAGTGGTAACTGGCGCGTCACCGCCGACCTTTACCATAAAGATGCGCCGGAAGTGGTTAAAAATACCGACTACCGTAAGTACAATGGCGTTGCTCAGCTGCCTAAAAATGTCGCCTACCGTTTAGAGCCTTTTGATACGGTTTCTGTCAGCGGCTACTTCCCGAGCCAGCCTGATGTCGTGGATGCCATCTCCCGTGCCGCCAAAGACAAAAACGCAGCCTCTTTCTTTATTGTCCGTCAGATTGATGCCAACAATGGTGGCAATCAGTTTGTCACCGCCTATGTTTATAAGGCCGATGCCAGACAGCGTCAGGTACAAAGCCCTGATGCTATCCCGGCGAACTCTGCAGCCGGTAAAGCCGCATTAGCCGCAGGCGGCGCCGCGGCAGCCAAAGTGGAAATTCCGGGAGTGGCCTCTTCTGACACGCCGGACAGAAATATCGGTCGTTTCTTCGAAACCCAGACCAGTACCGGCCAGCGTTATACGGTCAAACTGCCAGACGGTACGTCAGTTCAGGAACTGAGTGCGATTACCGCCGCACAGATGACGCCGTTTACTACTGTTACCATCACTGACCACTTCGGCACCCCGACGGAAATTTCTGACGCCATCGCCCGTCGGGCGGCTGATAAAGGCGCGAAGTTTTACCATATTACCCGCCAGTGGCAAAACCAGAGCGGCGGTAATCTGACCGTTACTGCAGAATTATTTAAGTAAGTCCGGATCCCCTCAGGCACGGGTAATATTTTGTTACCCGTGTTCTGTGCTGCGGCCTGTTTTTCCCCGCTTTACAGATTGCGTTACCCCCTGCCACTCCGTAGAATCACCGGCCTGTTATTCTGGTGAAAAATCTCAGCCAATTTTACTATCTCAGCAGCTTCTGCTGGTTTTAAACACAATTCAGCGCGAACCGCTGAATGTAAATGCAGGAACGACATGTCTCAAAAAAAATTAGGGTTCGCGGCACTGACAGCTCTGGTGTTGAGTTCAATGCTTGGCGCAGGGGTATTCAGTCTGCCACAGAATATGGCAGCAGTAGCAGGTCCTGCGGCGCTGTTATGCGGCTGGCTAATCACCGGGGTCGGGATCATTTTTCTGGCACTGGCAATGTTATTACTCAGCCGGTTACGCCCTGATCTCGATGGCGGTATTTTCACCTATGCCCGTGACGGGTTTGGGGAAGTTATCGGTTTTTGTTCTGCGTGGGGCTACTGGCTGTGTGCTGTGATCGCCAATGTGTCGTACCTGGTGATCGTTTTTTCTGCATTAAGTTTTTTTACGGATTCTCCGGACCATACCCTGTTTGGTGAAGGCAATACCTGGCCGGCAGTGGCGGGCGCCTCGTTACTGTTATGGATGATCCATTTCCTGGTCTTGCGCGGTGTACAAACTGCAGCCAGTATCAATGTGCTGGCGACCCTCGGTAAACTGATCCCCCTGTGTCTGTTCATTATTATGGCCATCGTCGCCTTCCGGATGGAAAACTTCAGTTATGATTTCAGCGGACTGACGCTTCACCAGCCATTATGGTCGCAGGTAAAACAAACCATGCTGATTACCCTGTGGGTGTTTATCGGGGTTGAGGGGGCGGTGGTTATTTCTGCCAGGGCAAGCCACCGCCGTGATGTGGGCCGCGCAACATTATGGGCCGTTGTGGCAGCATTGGTCGTCTATCTGCTGGTGACACTGTTGTCGCTAGGCATCGTGCCCCGCGAGCAGCTGGCAGCAATGCATAACCCGTCGATGGCCGGATTACTGGCAACCATTATCGGCCCCTGGGGCACTGTCGTCATTGTTTCCGGGCTGGTACTTTCCGTATCAGGTGCTTACCTCAGCTGGACAATTATGGCTGCCGAGATCCCGTTTCTGGCCGCCAAAACAGACGCCTTTCCACGGATTATCAGCCGGCAAAACCGGCATGAAGCCCCTGCCGCCTCACTGTGGCTGACTAACGGCTGTGTACAGGCCTGCCTGCTGATTATTGGTATCACCCATGCCGGTTACGGGACTCTGCTGACCATCGCTTCTGAAATGGTGCTGGTTCCCTATTTACTGGTAGGACTGTTTTTAATTAAAACCGTTCACCATAAAGGGATGTCAGCCCCGTGGCTGATCGGGCTGGGTGCCTCAGTTTATGGTCTCTGGCTGCTGTATGCGTCCGGGCCGGAAAATTTATTAATGTCTGTAATGCTGTATGCCCCGGGCTTGCTGGTATTTATCTTTGCGCGTTATACCGCTCCGCAACCGATGAAACTGACCCGTAAAGAGTATTCACTGACCGGATTAATCTTGTTACTGGCGCTGGCGACAGGAATAAAACTGATGCTGGCCTGACAGGCCAGCCGTTTTTATATCAGGGTAAGGCGATCCTCAGGCAGTCATCATCCTGCCTGAGTGTCAGCGGCTTACGATATTCATCATAAATACCCGCCAGCTGATGTTCTGAAAGAGGATAAGGAAGCTGGATTTCAAAACTGATAATTTTTTGCTGTTCAGCAAGGGCAATCAGTCGGGCGATATTAATTTCATCGCTGACCTGAGTAGAAATTATCTGCAGCGCCATAGCCTTAAAATGTTCTGCATCGTTAGTCATTCCGTTAATGTTGCGCGCAGTTTTACGCGTCACCATACCGAAAATAGGCAGAACACCATAGATAGCATCCACAAAACTCCAGTGCTTCTTACAGGATGCCGACAGAAAATCACTGTAATTGAAGCAAATGCGCCGGTTATCCGCGCCTGAAGTCAATTTATCATCAGACACTCAAACTCCCCCTGTTAGCACGATCCTTAGGAAACTCATATTTCCGCGGATTATAATGGCATATTATATAGGGTATATACCAGCAACAGATGCCTTTTTCATGATAACGTAACGGTGATGACTGTTCCGGGTTACTTTGTTGTTAAATATAAATAATTATTGTTAATTATGAATAAAATAGTTTACGTAGAAGATGAACCTGAAGTTGGTGAATTGATCGCCGCTTACCTTAGCAAACATGATTTCGATGTGGTGGTTGAAACCCGCGGCGATCGGGCTGAAGAAACGATTATCCGCGAACAGCCCGAACTGGTGATGCTGGACATTATGCTGCCCGGCAAAGACGGTATGACCCTGTGTCGTGACCTGCGTACACGCTGGCACGGCCCGATTGTATTGCTGACTTCGCTGGACAGTGATATGAACCATATTCTGGCGCTGGAAATGGGTGCCAACGATTATATTCTGAAAACCACCCCGCCGGCGGTGTTACTCGCCAGACTGCGTCTGCACCTGCGTCAGTCACAGCAAAACAGCAGCAACGAAGAATTAGCTTCCGGTACTGCACCGGCCCGGCTGATCCGTTTCGGCAGTCTGACGATTGATATGCTGAACCGGGAAGTGACTCTGGCAGAAGAGCCGATCCCGTTGTCGACCGCGGATTTTGATTTACTCCGGGAACTGGCCAGCCATGCCGGACAGATCCTCAACCGTGATGCACTATTGAAAACCCTGCGTGGTGTCAGCTACGACGGCATGGATCGCAGTATTGATGTGGCTATCTCCAGGTTACGTAAAAAACTGCATGACAATGCCACCGAGCCTTTCAGGATAAAAACCATCCGTAATAAAGGTTATCTGTTCGCGCCTCAGGCCTGGGATACCCATTCCGAATGAAAAAACTGTTTATCCAGTTCTATCTGCTGCTCTTCGCCTGTTTTCTGGTCATGACCCTGCTGGTTGGCCTGGTGTATAAAATGACCGCCGAACGTGCCGGCCGCCAGTCGATGAATGACCTGATGGCCAGCTCACTGTACCTGATGCGCAGCGAATTACGTGAAATTCCGCCAAAAGACTGGAATAAAACGATAGATAATCTTGATTTAAACCTCTCCTTTAAACTGCATATTGAGCCCATTACCCGCTATCAGTTAGGGGCCGACGATATGCGGCGGTTACGCGCCGGAGAGATAGTCGCGCTGGACGATCAATATACCTTTTTACAGCATATCCCCCGCAGCCACTATGTTCTGTCGGTCGGCCCTATTCCTTACCTGTTTTATCTGCACCAGATGCGGTTACTGGATATTGGTCTGCTGGCTTTTATCGGGATGTCGCTGGCATTCCCGGTGTTTATCTGGATGCGGCCCCACTGGAAAGAGATGCAGCGCCTTGAACGTGCCGCACAGCGTTTCGGCCAGGGTGATCTGGATTCCCGTACCCACTTTGATAACACCTCAAGCCTGTACCGGCTGGGTATTGCCTTTAACCAGATGGCAGAAAATATAAAAGTGCTGGTTGCCAGCAAGAAACAGTTGATCGATGGTATTGCCCATGAACTGCGTACGCCGCTGGTCAGACTGCGCTACCGGCTGGAGATGAGCGACAACCTGAGTGATAACGAAGCGGCGGCCCTGAACCGGGATATCAGTCAGCTGGAAGGACTCATCGAGGAACTACTGACCTATGCCCGTCTCGACCGTCCGAAAGTTGATATGAAGTTACAGCAGTTTGATTTGGCCCGCTGGCTGGCGGAGCGTGTGGATGATGTCCGCTCGCTGAACCCCGGCCATCTGGTCGAACTGGATATTCCTCAGCAGGAAAACCAGGGCTATGCTGATCTGCGCCTGATGGAGCGGGTACTGGATAATCTGGTGAATAATGGTTTACGTTATGCCACGCAGCGGATGCGGATCAGCCTGTGGTTTGACGGTAATAATGGTCTGTTACAGGTTGAAGATGATGGTCCGGGTATCCCGGCGGAAGAACGGGAACATGTTTTCGAACCCTTTGTCCGTCTTGACCCCAGCCGTGACCGGGCGACCGGCGGATGCGGGCTCGGACTGGCAATTGTCCATTCTATTGCCCAGGCATTCCGTGGTACCGTCACCATTGACAGCAGCCCGTTAGGCGGCGCCAGTGTCAGATTTTGCTGGCCGGTAACACCACCGACCGCCGGTAAAGCTATTTCTTCCGTCAGCCCCCGCAAGGAGTAATATGAATACCGATGCTTATCAGCAGTTATGTCAGATTTTTCGCCGTATATCGCGGTTTGACCATTTATCGGCGGTTGCCGGCTGGGATATGCAGACCATGATGCCTGCCGGGGGCAGCAGAGCCCGCGGAGAGGCCTTAGCGGAGCTGAGCGTATTACGTCATCAGTTACTGACCGGTAAACAGGTCGGGGAATTACTGAGTGCCGCGCAGCAACAGTCTCTGAATGAAGATGAGCGGGCCAGCCTGTATGAAATGACCCGGCAGTGGCAGCAGGCATCGTTACTGCCTGACGAACTGGTTGAAGCGAAAGCTATTGCCGGTAGCCAGTGTGAGCATGCCTGGCGGACACAGCGTCCGGCAAACGACTGGCGCGGATTCTCTGCAAATCTGCGTAAAGTCGTTGCCCTGAGCCGCCGCGAAGCGCAAATCAGAGCCAGTGCCAGCGGTACCTCACCCTATGATGCATTACTCGGACTTTATGAGCCAGGGATGACCCGCCAGACGCTTGACCCTGTTTTTGCTGACCTTAAACAATGGCTGCCGGGTTTATTGCAACAGGTGGTCAGCAAACAATCGCAGGCCCTGCCTCTGCAACCGGAAGGTATTTTTCCGCAGGCGGCCCAGAAACAACTGGGTTTGCAGGTCATGGCGCTGCTGGGTTTTGATTTTAATCACGGCCGGCTTGATGTCAGTGCCCATCCGTTTTGTGGTGGCGTTCCCGACGATGTACGTATCACCACCCGCTATGACGAAAAACTGTTTCTCAGCGCACTGATGGGAGTGATTCATGAGACGGGCCATGCACGTTATGAACAGAACCTGCCGCGCAGATTTGCCGGACTGCCGGTTGCACAGGCCAGATCAACCGCAATCCACGAATCACAGAGTCTGCTACTGGAAATGCAACTGGCACGCAGCCCCGGCTTTCTGCAATTAATTCAGCCGCTGGTTGCGGAAACCTTTGGTTCGCAGCCAGCCCTTGAAACCGATAATTTTATTCGTCTGGCACAGCAGGTGAAGCCCGGGGTTATCCGCGTGGATGCGGATGAAGTCAGTTACCCTGCCCATGTGATGTTACGTTACGAAATCGAACAGGCACTGATTGACGGCATCATTGAAGTTGAAGATATTCCGGCCCTGTGGGATGAAAAAATGCACCATTACCTGGGACTGGATACCCGCGGTAACTTTAAAGACGGTTGTATGCAGGACATTCACTGGACGGATGGTTCTTTTGGTTACTTCCCTACCTATACTCTGGGGGCGATGTATGCCGCACAGTTATTTGCCTCTGCACATCAGCAACTGCCGGCCCTCGGGGAGCAGATTTCACGGGGAGATCTGCAGCCTTTATTCGGCTGGCTGGAAAAAAATATCTGGCAACATGGCAGCCGGTTATCGACCAGTGAACTGATCACTAAAGCAACCGGAGAAGGGTTAAATAGTCAGTTTTTCCGTCGTCATCTTGAAAAGAGATATCTGGGGTAACCTGTTGAAGAGCAGCTGTTTTTCCCGGCTGCTCTCGGTTGTTTTCCCGGCCAGAGTGTCGTTTGTACAATCGGTTACACAGCGATACCATTCAGCAACGGACACTATCGAAATATTCTCATATAGTCATTTTACCGGCCCCGCAGTGGGCTATTAAATGAAATGAATTTGAGGAATTTGCAATGAAAAAATTATTTGCACTGGTAGTTGCCGCTGCTATGGGTCTGTCCTCTGCTGCTTTCGCTGCAGAAACTACTGCAACTCCGGCCCCGGCGGCACCTGCTGCTGCAACCGCTCCTGCTGCGGCACCTGCTGCTCCGGCTAAGCATGTTGCTCATAAACATCATAAGAAAACCGCTAAAAAACGTCATCACAAAAAAGCGGCTGCTCAGAAAGCACAGGCTGCTAAAAAACATCACCACAAAAAAGTAGCTAAGAAAGCGGCTGCACAGAAAGCGCAGGCTGCTAAAAAACATCACCACAAAGCAGTCGCTAAAAAAGCTGCACCACAGAAAGCACAGGCTGCTAAAAAGCATCACCACAAAGCCGTTGCTAAAAAAGCTGCAAAAAAATAAATCTCTGACCGCCAGGATTACTCCTGAACTCGCGTCATAGTGACAGAAACACCCGGTTATACCGGGTGTTTGTTTCCCGGAGTTATAAATATGGTGCGTCGCTATCGTTTCGAAATCATTCTGGTCGCAGTCATTATGTGCGGCGTTGTCGCTGCCAGCTTTTTTATTTAACTTCAGACCGGTAAATACGCAATATCTCTCCCTTTTTTCCATCTTACGGCTTATAGTAATCATTCCGGAATCCGATGATTAACCTACATACTTCCCGCAGTTGAGAGAATTATGCGCCTGCTGACCGTCCTTATTTTAAGTTTATTTTGCGTTAGTGTGCAGGTGCACGCTGATGATGACGATGATGACACACCGAATGCCAGCGAAATCAAGGCGCTGTTTTTTGGCAAAGACCATCGTCAGGCGATTACTGATGTGACCAGCGCCCCCTGGGATGCCATTGGCCAGCTGGAAACAGACAGCGGTAATCTGTGTACTGCCACCCTGATCTCCCCGCATATAGCTCTGACTGCCGGACACTGCCTGCTGACTCCGCCGGGTAAGTTTGATCCTCCGGTAGCCATCCGTTTTATGGCGATGCCGACCGGCTGGCGCTACGAGATCCATGATATTGACGCGCGGGTTGAGCCTTTACTGCCCGGTAAGCTGAAAGCCGAAGGCGATGGCTGGATTGTTCCACCGGCGGCGGCACCCTATGATTATGCAGTCGTGATTATTCACAATCCGCCATCCGCCATCCAGCCGGTACCACTGTTTTCAGGCAGCCGGGCCGACCTGATCGCAGCACTGAAAGTCACTGGCGGGCGGGTAACACAAGCCGGTTATCCGGCCGATCATCTGGATAATTTATATGCTCACCAGAATTGTCTGATCACTGGCTGGGCACAAAAAGCGGTATTATCCCATCGCTGTGATACCCTGCCGGGTGACAGCGGGTCACCTCTGTTGTTAAAGACCGATAATGGCTGGCAGATTATTGCGGTACAGAGTTCCGCTCCGGCAGCAAAAGATCGTTATCGTGCCGATAACCGGGCGATTGCTGTAACCTCTTTTTATGACAAACTGCAGCAATTGCAGCAACTGACCCACTAGTCTGGCGCGGCAGCACAGCGACTCCTGTGCTGCCGCGTTTTTTACCCGCCGTTTTTCTGTGCCATCGCCTGTAAAATCCGCTTTTCAGAGACCGGATAAGGTGTACCCAATTGCTGGGCAAACAGACTCACTCTCAGCTCTTCCAGCATCCAGCGTATCGCTACCACATCGTCATCATCCTGCTGTTGCGGCGCTAATTTACCCCGCCATTGCTGCCATTGTTGCTCAATACTCTGGATTTTCAGCATTCTGCTGCGGTCACTGTGGGGATCAACCGGTAACTTATCAAGCCGGCGCTCGATAGCCTGCAGATAACGCAGAGTATCCGCGAGATGTTGCCAGCCGTTACCGGTGACAAAACCACGATAAATCAGTCCTGCCAGCTGAGACTTGATATCCGACAGGGCCAGCGCCTGACTGATATCCACTTTCCCTTTCAGCCGTTTATTGATCTGAAATACCGTCGTCAGGATCTGCTCAGTCTGCATCGCAATAGTTACCACAGTGTCGTTCAGCTCAGCACGTACCTTCTCTTTCAGCTGCTCAAACGCCGTTTCAGTCCAGACCAGACCGCCGTGTTCCGCCATCATTTTATCGATGCCACAGGAAATACAGTCGTCAATCAGTTCCGGCACCTTGCCATAAGGGTTAAAATAAAGTCCCAGTTTGGCCTTATTTGGCAATTTTTCATGCAGATATTTCACCGGTGACGGAATATTCAGCCAGAGCAACCGGCGCTGACCACGCCACATATGCTTCTGCTGCTCACTCTGGCTGTCAAACAGCCGGATCGCGACACTCTCTTTATCATCCACCAGCGCAGGCCAGGCCTGCAGTTGATAATTACCGCGTTTCTGCTGATAACTTTGCGGTAAATCGCCAAAACTCCAGATATGCAGCCCCTGCTGTTCTACACCGTCATCGGCGACATCCGAAAGGGTTGCCTGCACTTTATCTTTCAGTGACTGTTTAAGCGCTGTCAGATCTTTACCTTCGGCCTGGGTGCGGTTGTTTTCATCCACTATCCGGAAAGTCATTTTCAGGTGGTCAGGCACCCCCTGCCATTGCCAGTCTTCGCGGGTGACTGTTACACCGGTCATCCGGCGGAATTCACGTTCCAGACAATCGGTCAGTGGCTGACTGTGGTCAGTAACCCGTTGCAAAAATGCATCTGCATAATTTGGTGCCGGCACAAAGTTACGGCGTAATGGCTTAGGCAGGGATTTAATTAAGGCGATCACCAGTTCGCGGCGTACCCCGGGAATCTGCCATTCGAATCCCCTGTCCTCAACCTGATTTAATAACGGCAGCGGAATATGTACCGTCACGCCATCTGCGCCGGTGCCCGGTTCGAACTGATAGCTGAGACGCAGTTTCAGGTTATCCTGATGCCAGAAATTTGGATAATCCAGCTGACTGACCTGTGAAGCACCGTCTTTGATCAGCATCTGCTTATCAAAGTTAAGCAGATCGGGCTGCTGCTGGCTGGCGTTTTTCCACCACTGGTCAAAATGACGCGCTGACACAACCTCATGACCAATACGCTGGTCATAGAAAGTCAATAAGGTTTCATCATCGACCAGGATATCTCTGCGTCGTGATTTATGCTCGAGATCTTCCACCTCATTCAGCAACTTACGGTTATTCTTCAGGAACGCATGACGACTTTGCCAGTCCCCTTCCACCAGCGCGTGACGGATAAATAACTCGCGGGATAAGCGCGGATCAATTTTGCCATAGTTCACTTTACGCCCGCTGATCACCGGTAATCCGTAGAGGGTGACTTTTTCCAGGGCCATAACCGCCCCCTGGCTTTTTTCCCAATGAGGCTCGCTGTAATGATATTTCAGCAGATGCTTTGCCAGCGGCTCAATCCATTCCGGCTCAATGCGAGCGGCAACACGCCCCCACAAACGGCTGGTTTCAACCAGTTCAGCGACCATGACCCATTTTGGCGGCTTTTTAAATAAGCCCGAGCCGGGGAAAACAGAAAAACGGGCATTACGCGCCCCGGTATATTCCTGCTTTTCAACATCCTTTTGGCCGATATGTGATAACAGACCACAGAGTAACGCGCTGTGCACTTCGCGGTACGGCGCCGGTTCACTGTTTACCGGCAACCGCAACTCTTTTACCACCTGCCGCAGCTGGGTATAGATATCCTGCCATTCCCGTACCCGCAGGTAGTTCAGATAATCGGTTTTACACTGCCGGCGGAACTGGTTACCGGATAGCCGCTTTTGCTGTTCACCGAGATAATTCCACAGATTTACCCATGCCTGAAAATCTGAGTCTTTATCCGCAAAGCGGCGATGTTTTTCGTCAGAGGCCTGCTGGCGGTCTGCCGGACGTTCGCGGGGATCCTGGATTGACAGCGCAGCCGTAATAATCATCACTTCACGGACACAGCCAAATTGCTGTGCGGCCAGTACCATTCTCGCCAGTCGCGGATCAACCGGCAACTGCGCCAGCTGCCGCCCCAGCGGGGTCAGCTTATAGTGACCGTCAGCTGACGGCAGAATACCGCCCAGTTCTTCCAGTAACCGCACACCGTCCTGGATATGACGTTTATCGGGGGCTTCAACAAACGGGAAAGCAGCAATATCGCCCAGCCCGAGGGCCGTCATCTGCAGAATGACCGATGCCAGGTTGGTACGCAGTATCTCCGGGTCAGTGAACTCCGGACGGTTAATAAAGTCCTGCTCCGAATACAAACGGATACAAATCCCCTCGGAAACACGTCCGCAACGTCCCTTACGCTGATTAGCGGAAGCCTGAGAAACAGGTTCTATCGGTAAACGCTGCACCTTGGTACGGTAACTGTAGCGGCTGATACGTGCCGTACCGGGATCGATCACGTATTTAATCCCCGGCACGGTTAACGATGTTTCGGCCACGTTGGTTGCCAGTACTATCCGCCGCCCGCTATGAGACTGAAATACCCTGTTCTGTTCGGCGTTAGATAACCGCGCGTAGAGTGGCAGGATTTCCGTATGCCGTAATTCACGGCGGTTTAAGGCATCGGCTGTATCACGGATTTCCCGTTCACCGCTCATAAAAATAAGAATATCACCCGCTGCCTCACGCATCAGTTCATCGACGGCATCAAAAATCGCCTGCAACTGATCGCGGTCACCGTCACTGGTATCTTCGGCGACTGGCCGGTAACGTACTTCAACAGGATAAGTCCGGCCGGAAACTTCAATGACCGGAGCATGGTTGAAATGGCGGGAAAAGCGCTGAGGATCGATGGTAGCTGAGGTGATAATCACCTTCAAATCGGGCCTGCGTGGTAGCAGTTCCCGCAGGTAACCCAGCAGAAAATCGATATTCAGGCTGCGCTCATGGGCTTCATCGATAATCAGGGTGTCGTATTGCAGTAACAGTCTGTCCTGCTGTATTTCTGCCAGCAGAATACCGTCAGTCATCAGTTTAACGCGGGTATTTTCTCCGACCTGATCACTGAAACGGACTTTATAGCCGACATAGTCGCCCAGCGGGGTATTCATCTCTTCGGCGATACGGGTAGCCACGGTTCTGGCCGCCAGCCGGCGGGGCTGCGTATGGCCAATCAGGCCGCGGTTACCCCGGCCTAACGCCAGACAAATTTTAGGGATCTGGGTTGTTTTGCCTGAGCCGGTTTCACCGGCAATAATCACTACCTGATGTTTGCTGATTGCCTCTGCAATTTGC
The DNA here is from genome assembly GCF_018257595.1 of Tatumella sp. JGM94. Taxonomy (NCBI): domain Bacteria; kingdom Pseudomonadati; phylum Pseudomonadota; class Gammaproteobacteria; order Enterobacterales; family Erwiniaceae; genus Tatumella; species Tatumella sp. JGM94. Next base: position 150,009 of record NZ_JAERJN010000001.1, read on the forward strand.
TGTTGCTTCTGACTGACCGGTAAATTTTCCGGGAAATCAATATGCTGTGGCGCGGATGCCAGCCGCAGGGCCAGCCGGGTTTCGGCTTCGCTGATTTCCTGTTCAATCTTACTGGTTATTTCCGCACGGGCTTGCGGGTTTTTCACCTTTTCAGCACCAGTAATCCGGCGTCTGAGTTGCTGGCGGTCCCGCAGGATCAAAGGCTCCAGACGCTGGCGCAGAGAAGACAACAGTGAAAAATCCTGAGATGACATAATAATGTGTTACCTTGATTTTATATGACAAAACAGCCGGAGACCGTAAACGGTGACGGTAAATCCCCCGGCAATCAGCAATGATATAACATTGTAACATATCCCCTGAACTGCCGTTATCGCTCCGCATCGACACGGGTGATAATGTTGTTCAGTTTTTTCGAATATAGTCCTCGAAATTATCAGCTTTTATCTGATGCCTGAGCACCTTACATTATCTGAAATTCAGCGGAAGGACTTCCGCCCTAAAGACAGGAAGATAACGTAATGAGTAAAGTTCTGGTCCTTAAGTCAAGTATTCTCGCCGGTTATTCCCAGTCAGGTCAGCTGGCTGACTTCTATGCGCAGCAGGCGACGGCCAAAGGTGACACTGTCACTTTTCGTGACCTGGCAGAGCAGCCAGTACCGGTGCTGGATGGTGAGCTGGTCGGTGGCCTGCGTCCTTCCGATGCACCGTTATCTGAGCGTCAGAAACAGGTTGCCGCTTTGTCCGACGAACTGATCAATGAGCTGCTGGCCCATGACGTTATCGTGATTGCGGCACCAATGTATAACTTTAACATTCCCACTCAGCTGAAAAACTATTTTGACCTGGTGGCCCGTGCCGGAGTGACTTTCCGTTATACCGAATCCGGCCCTGAAGGTCTGATCAAAGGTAAACGTGTCGTTGTTATCTCCAGCCGTGGTGGTATCCACAAAGATACACCGGCAGATCTGCTGACCCCATACCTGAAAGTCTTCCTTGGTTTCCTGGGAATGACCGAGATTAACTTTGTCTTTGCGGAAGGTTATGGTTACGGTCCGGAAGTCAGCGCCAAAGCAACGACCGATGCAAAAAGCGCGATTGAATCAATTATCGCGGCCTGATAAGTTCATCGCTGGGACGACAGTGCCGGCGATATCGCGGTTATTTCCCCTGTCGACTCCGGTTGTTCTCATCATTACTCAGCAGAGTTTCGATATTTTTATCGGCTTTCACCGTAATCTGGTGATCGATTCTCACATTCATATCAATAGTGATCGGTTCTTTCGGTGCCGCAACTTCAATACGCGGAACGCATCCGCACAGGACAAAACCCGGCAACAGGTAAACGATCAGGTTAACGGTTTTCATTCAGACGGTTCCTTCAGCCGGTTATTGCCGGGCAGTATCAGTTGCTGTGATAGCAGCGATTGTAAATTGTCACCGAAGCTCAGGCTTTTCCAGAGCAGAAACAGATTTTCACGGTGGGTGTAATTCAGATTAACCCGCTGGTCTTTATTACTGAAGCGGCTGGTGCCCTGCACCTTTGATGTCAGGGTGAGTTCGCCGTTACTCTGCACATTCAGTGTTGCTTCGGAACGACTGATTTCCATATAACGCAGCCAGTCTATTGCCACTCCTGCCGCCATATTATTACTGGTAACTGAATCAATCAGGTCTTTATCTACCCGCAGGGTCAGAGGGCCACGGTTCTTTATCCAGCCATTACGGACAATGTACTGCGGATCACTGACCAGCAATGGCAGCTCTCCGTCGATTCTGCCTGACATGGCGACCTGTTTCGGGTGCAATGCGGTGATCAGCCGGCTGAGGCTGATATTACTGGCCTTAAGAATAGCCGGATGATGCTGAGGCAGCCGTAACTGGCTCAGGCTCAGTTGTCCGTCAAGCAGCGATATACTGACATCACTCAGTGATAACGGCCGGTTTTCGCTCCACGGATAGTATCCCTGTACACTGGCAGTAATATCCTTCATTTGTATCTGGTTAGTAATGTTACCCACCGATAACCTTACCGGCTGCCGGTAGCCAAACTGCCAGCGCTGTTGCCGGTAACGGAACGGCAGGGAAAAGTCCACGCCACTCACCTGGTTGTCGGGAGTCCACAGGCTGCCATCAGTGATCACCCAGTGGCCCCCGGCCTGAAACCCTTCAGTGGCCGAGGCAGAGAATGCAGCCTGTGCCCGCAAGCTGCCGCCGGTCAGTTTCATCTGTGTATCTTCTGCCATCAGGGGCTGAAAGACCTGCAGTGGCTGAGAAGGCCACCAGATTTGTCCGCGGACCCGCTCTCCATCCCAGCGGCCATTGAGGGTGAGCGGACCTATAGCTCCGGCCTCCAGTTGCGCTTTATACAGGAAATTTTCCGGAGAGCTGCCCTGCAGTGTAAAAGGTAACCGGGCAGCGGGCAGTCTGCCGCCATAAGCAAACCGGGTTTGTCCGGCATTCAGTAACAATGCTGCGGTAAATTGCGGGTCTGCCGGGTCACGTGACCAGCGAACAGGTTTACTCAGGGTGATCCGTGCGGCGCGGGTAGTTATCCCTGCATATTTTATCCGCCGCAGACCGGTAGACAGACTCTGTAAAGTGATCAGACGGTCCGCCCACTGGCCCCGTCCCTGTATATCCCACTCCGCCTGCAATGGCCGGAAATAGCCATTTCCCCAGTAGCGCCAGTTCCAGCGGCCATTGTCTGGCCAGAACTGTTGTGCCTGTCCCTGTAACTGCAAACGGTACTGCCCGTAAAACGGATTATGTACCCTGAGAATTGCCTGTAATGGGCCGCTGACCCCGCCAACCGATAAACTGACCCCTGCCAGCGGAAAACGCGCTTCATCGACCTGTAATGTATCCAGTATCCGGCCGCGCATTCTGAGTAAAGCACCACTGATAAAACGGACTTCCGGTTGTATCAGCGGACCGGTTAATCTGGCGGGCAGACTGGCAAAAAATTGTAATTGCGGGCTACCGGCACTGCCTGTCAGCCGCAGCGGCATATCACTCTGCTGCAGACTCAGTTTTCCGGGGCCGAAACTCAGTACTGCGTTCCCTTTGCCGCCATAACCTGCTGTTAAAACATTCAGACGCCCGCTAAAGGCAGTATTTTCCAGCCCTGACGGCCAGTTATCTGCAGTCAGGGCTATGCCGCCCTGTAATACCTGGCCGTTAAAAGGCCACCACCACTGCCCCTGGCGGACGGTTACAGACTGCGGAGTCACTTCCCAGGGCAGCGTCAGTATCGGGCGCGGGTATGACGATGCCGTCAGACGCAGCTCTCCGCGCTGCTGTTGCCAGTGCGTCGCCACAACGAACGGTGATTGATCCAGTGAGAACTGGCCGGTCAGTTCTCCTGCCAGTGGCCAGCCGCTGGTCTGCGGGGACAGGGTTACTTTTCCCTGCATTGTCACCGGTTGCGGTAATCCGGGCGCCGTAAATTTAAGCTGGCGGAGATATAATTGTTGCTGATTAAGATCAGCATCCAGCTGCAGATTATCACCGCGGATACTGAGACGTTGCCTGCCCTGCTGTTGGGTGACAGTGACACTGCCTGCATACTGCTGCCAGGGCAATATCTGCAGGCTGTCTATGTGCAGACGACTGTCCGGCAGTAAATGCTGCCAGTCGGCCAGGCTTTTCGACGGTGCTGATGATGAGGATGTCGCGGACACAGTGGCAAGGCACTCTGAATCTGCCCGGACAGTGGTTGCTGTCAGTTGCCACATCTGCTGCCGGTAACCCGCCGACAGACCGGAAATATCCATAATTTCACAACCCGCAGTATGCAGCGAGATATCCGGTAAGCGGAGTGAGCGCAGGCCCGGCCGTAAAGCACCTTTGGTCTGCAGATGTACTCCGGCTGGCAGCCATATCCCCGCCAGCCGCGGTAACCATAAGCTGAGGGATAATATACTGGCGCTGATGATCAACAGCAGGCTGAGCACAACCAGCAGCACAACTGTTAGCTTTCCCTTCATAAATAATACATCCGTTTTATTCTGAATCTTCAGTAAAACTGGTTATACCGCCGTCATATAACACCATAGCCGCTATACTGATTCAGTTTAGGCAAAATGATAACTAAGCGCTATTAGTATGGCGCATTCCCTGCAAAGTTATTCCGGAGTCCGGTAATGAAAATCGCGATTTACAGTACAAAAAATTATGACCAGCTTTCCCTGCAACGCGTCAACCAGCAGTTCGGTTTTTCCTTAACTTTTTATGATTTTAAACTCGATCAGCACACAGCCAAAAATGCCGCAGGGTTCGATGCTATCTGTATTTTTGTTAATGATGATTGTAACGCAAAAGTCATCCGCGAGCTCGCCGGGCTGGGAGTACGTTATATTGCCCTGCGCTGTGCCGGCTTTGATAATGTCGATATTGCCGCCGCCCGCCATGCCGGTATTCAGGTGGTCCGTGTCCCTGCCTATTCACCTGAAGCCGTGGCCGAACATGCTGTCGGTTTAATGATGACCCTGAACCGGCGAATTCATCGTGCTTACCAGCGTACCCGTGATGCAAATTTCTCCCTGGAAGGGCTGACCGGGTTTACCATGCACGGCAAAACAGCCGGTATCATAGGGACCGGTAAAATCGGCCTCGCCACCCTGCGTATCCTGAAAGGCTTTGGCATGCGGTTACTGGCCACCGACCCTTATCCTTCACAGCAGGCACTGGATCTGTCGGCAGAATATACCGATATCAATACTCTGCTGAAAGAGTCGGATGTTATTTCACTGCATTGCCCGATGAACGAAAAAAACCACCACCTGCTGGATGCTGCCGCTTTCGATAAGATGAAAAACGGGGTAATGGTTATTAACACCAGCCGTGGCGGGCTGATCGATTCTCAGGCCGCGATTGAAGCCCTGAAACAGCAAAAAGTGGGGGCTCTGGGAATGGATGTCTACGAAAACGAACGCGACCTGTTTTTCGAGGATAAATCTAACGATGTTATTCAGGACGATGTTTTCCGCCGTCTCTCTTCCTGCCATAACGTACTGTTTACCGGGCATCAGGCATTCCTTACCACCGAAGCACTGACTTCGATTGCCAAAGTTACTCTCGGTAATTTACAGTTATTAGCCAGCGGAGAGCAATCTGATAACCTGGTATCGGACGTCTGATAATACCAGGTTATCGGGGGGAGACTGCGGCCTACAGGGCGCAGCCACCTCCGATAAGGGCATTTTCGCTGCAACGTTTGCCATTCGCCAGCTGGCACATGCCTATCCGGCTGCCATCCAGCTGACGTGAATAAGCCAGTCTTCCCCCCGCATCGGCACAGTTAGTTTCGGCTAACGATGACATGACCACTGGCTGAATATGGGCTGCTGTTGCCTGCTGTGGCGGATCATTCTCGTTATTACTGCTACAGGCAGAAAGCAACAGACTGGCACTGGCCAGCAATAAAGCGGCTATTTTCATGGTTCGGGCTCCGGGGGATATTGACAGTTCGCAACACAGAATATGTCAGGAAAGGGTGCGGGTCGACTGCTGTTACATGTTTTTACTCTTTAGTGGCAGCCGTATTACCAGCAGATTTATCCCGGTTCGCCGATACTGAGAGTATTCAGCCGGTGGCAGGCAGGACCAATGTTTGAGTTTTATGTTGCCGCTCCCCTGCCAGCGTCTGCAGGAGAGCAATCACCACCGCTGCCCGTTTACCGGCAACACAGACTTCAGACGTTAGTAATATCGATAAACAATGACTCGTCGATATTGGTTGAAGAGACTGTGGCTTCGGTAAACTGGTAAGTGTCACGCTCACCTTCCCTGTCCAGCGGCAAATGGCCGAAATCAAACAGCTGCCGATCGGCTAACTGGCTGGGGCTGACATTTTGCAGTGACTTAAACACGCTTTCTACACGTCCCGCATCCTTTTTATCCCATTCATTCAGCATGGCTTTGATCGCCTGGCGCTGCAGGTTTTCCTGTGAACCACACAGGTTACAGGGAATGATGGGGAAGTTTTTCTGCCCGGCAAAGCTGATCAGGTCTTTTTCCCGGCAGTAGGTTAGCGGCCGGATAACAACGTTACGTCCGTCATCAGAACGCAGCTTCGGTGGCATGGCTTTCAGACGTGCCCCGTGAAACATATTCAGAAACAGGGTTTCAACAATGTCGTCCATATGGTGACCAAGGGCAATTTTGGTAGCACCTATTTTCTCAGCAAACGAATACAGGGTGCCGCGGCGCAGCCTCGAACATAAACCACAGGTCGTCTTCCCTTCAGGGATTTTTTCTTTAACCACCGAGTAGGTGTCCTTATCAACGATGTAATAAGGAATATCCAGACGTTCGAAATAGTCCGGCAAAATATGTTCAGGGAAACCCGGCTGTTTCTGATCAAGGTTAACCGCAATGACCTGAAATTTTACCGGGGCCACTTTCCGGAGGCTGAGGAGAATATCCAGCATTGCAAATGAATCTTTGCCGCCGCTCATGCAAGCCATGACCACATCATTCTCTTCAATCATCTGGTAATCCGTAATGGCATTACCCACATTTCTGCGGAGACGTTTCTGAAGTTTGTTGAATTCGAGGGTTTCTTTTCTGTTATCTGTCTGATTCATAGCTTACGTTCACACCGCCGGAGAGTCCGGCTGTTTATTTCCTGGTTAGGTACCTGCATGGCAGCGGATTATACGGATTTTTCCTCAGCGGGGAAATCTCCTTATCTGCCGGCAGACAGAACACCTGCCACGCGGTGAAAAAAGCGGCGGGCAATAACGCAGAAAAACAGTAGCTCTGGCGGGAAACAGACAAAAAAAACCGGCGTGAATAACGCCGGGGTCATAAGAATTAAATGTGCTATGCAGTAATTCAAAAGTAAGACAATGTGGAGCACAACGCCCATCGCTTGACGTTGCATTCACCTGCGGAAAGAAGTATCAGCGATTTAACGCCATCATGAGTTGATTGAGATCATACTTTTTTCGATTGCCGCCATTCTGTGCGCTTACAGCCACTTACGATTCTTAAGCCACAAGGTAATCATCAGTGCGATGACCACCAGTATCACGCAGAACACACTGAATCCGTCGCTCCACTGGCCGCCGGGGATCCCCCCCAGGTTGACCCCGAATAATCCGGTCAGGAAAGTCGCCGGTAAAAATATCATCGCCAGTAATGACATAATATAGGTGCGTTTATTCATCGATTCGGTCATCTGCGAACTGATTTCATCGTTAAGCACCGCTGTACGGGCAACACCGGCATCAAGATCCTCCAGCCCCCTTCCCAGCCGGTCGGCGATATCCTGCAACAGCCGCCGTTGCGCATCGTCCAGCCAGAGTGATTTTTCACTGGCTATCCGTGCCAGAACATCGCGCTGAGGTGCCATATAACGTCGCATAACAATCAGCTGCTTACGTAATAATGCCATCTGGCCCCGTTGCGGCACCTTGCCTTCCAGCAGGCCATCTTCCAGATCAATAATTTTATCGTGCAGATCTTCGATAAATTCACTGATATGGTCCGTCAGCGCATCGCAAAATTCCACCAGCCAGTCGCCGGCGTTTTCCGGGCCGGCTTTATTTTTCAGGCTGGACCAGACATCATCCACTGCCGCGACTTTACGCTGACGAGTAGAGACAATCAGCCGATCGTTGATAAAAATTCTGACAGCCACCAGTTCATCGGGCCGTGAGTCATGGTTAAAGTTAATACTGCGCAGCGTAATCATAAAGCCGTCAGCCAGCTTAGTGATCCTTGGCCGCATACTCTCACCGGCTAATGCATCCCGTACCGAATCCGGTAACAGCGGCGTGTCCTGTAACCATTCTGCACTTTCCTGTTGAGCATAATTCAGATGCAGCCAACAGGCATGCTCACTGTTTACCACTTCAGTTTCACTGATAGGCAACATGCCGCCTTGCCCGTCTAACTGACAGGAAATAATCGCATCCGGGATATGCAGTTCTTTACCGTCAATAATACTCACTCCTTCCCCTTACTTCACTCTGACTGATGTATATAACCGTTATTGTAGAGGATTAGTGACCGTCTATGGGGTTTAAAACGTAAAGACGCATTACAACCGGAAAAAAAGAAACCAAACAATGATGCTTAAAATCAATCTGATAGCGCAGACTTTCCGGGGATCTCCCTCGGCAGGCACAGGGATTGACAGGTACGGGAAAAAACTCTGCCACTGATAGCACTGACTGAACTCTTCAGTATTTTCGTTATCAGAAATACTTACCTGTCTCTGTCTCTCCGCACAGGGCTGCAACGGAATATTGCGCGGAGGATTGCGGGTATTTTCAGCATTCTGTTTAACGGTTATGGCTTTTTAAGCGGATATTGATGGGCGCAGCTCGTAAAATACTGCGGAATATGGGATAAATAAAAACATCACTTGCCCTGTGGTGCTGGTCAGTCAGCATTACAGTAAATCAGTTAGGATTAAAAGGAACCTCAAATGTCTCAGACAGTTAACTTCAAAGGTCAGCCTATTGCCGTCGCAGGTCAGTTCCCGGCCACCGGTAAAACCGCGCCTGATTTCAGCCTGGTCACAAAAGACCTGAATGATGTGTCTCTGGAAAACTATGCCGGTAAACGTAAGGTCCTGAATATTTTCCCAAGTATCGATACCAGCACCTGTGCAACGTCGGTACGTAAGTTTAACCAGCTGGCCTCTGAGCTTTCAGACACCGTAGTATTATGTATCTCTGCTGATCTGCCGTTTGCCCAGAGCCGCTTCTGCGGGGCTGATGGTCTGGATAATGTGGTTACCCTGTCCACCCTGCGTGGCAGTCAATTTAAGCAGGATTACGGTGTGGAAATCCTCGAAGGCCCGCTGAAAGCCCTGACCGCCCGTGCCGTTGTGGTGCTGGACAAAGATAACACCGTATTACATGCCGAGCTGGTAGCAGAAATCGCTGACGAGCCTGACTACGATGCTGCATTAGCGGTACTGAAGTAAGTTATCGCTGTTTTCTGAACACCACCGGCTTATCCCCCGGTGGTGTTCTGTCCGACAGCCGGTATTATTCCTCACCGGCTGTTTTTTTGTGATTCAGTCCGTACTCACGTAATTTATTTGCGATTGCTGTATGAGAAACCCCAAGCCTTTTTGCCAGCTTACGGGTGCTTGGATAATGGTGATATAAGCGGACCAGCACCGCCCGTTCGTAACGGCTGGTAATATCATCCAGCGACCCCTCCAGATTATCCTCCACCGCCAGATCGGCAGTAAAGGTTTCAGGTAACAGCACATCTTTCGGCTTCAGTTCATGCCCTTCCAGCTGAGTCATGGCCCGGTAAATAATATTTTTCAGTTGCCTTACATTACCCGGCCAGCTGTAGCGCGCCAGATAACCAGCCAGTTGCGGGGAAATAACCGGACAGGGAATACCCTGCTCATCGGCAAACCTGGCAACAAACATCTCGGTCAGCGGCTGAATATCCTGAGTATGTTCCCGCAGTGCGGGCAGATTCAGCGTCAGCACATTAAGCCGGTAAAATAAATCTTCGCGGAATTCCCCGCGGCTGACCAGTTCCTGTAAATTTTTCTGTGTCGCGCAGATAACCCGCACATCCACATGCACCTCATGCTCTTCTCCGACACGGCGGAAAGTTCCGTCATTGAGAAAACGTAATAATTTGGTTTGCATACGTGGTGACATTTCACCAATTTCATCCAGCAGAACAGAACCGCCATTTGCCTGTTCAAAGAAACCTTTCTGGCTGCCTGACACATTAGGGTAAGCTCCCGCCGCATGGCCAAATAATTCACTTTCAGCGACATCATCAGGTAACGAGGCACAGTTAAGCGCCAGAAAAGGTTTACTGCTGCGATGACTGCGCAGGTGACAGGCTCTGGCGAGCATATCTTTACCGGTCCCTGTATCACCGATAATCAGCAACGGGGCATCATGCATGGCCAGCTTTTTCGCCTGGCTCAGCAGCTGCCGCATCTTCGCACTGACGGCAACAATATGGGCAAAGCCTGATTCATCAGTATGGTTAAGATTCTGTAACTGATGGCCCATACGCGCGGTGGATTTGAGCATAATCATGGCCCCGACCGGCTGTTCCTGTTGCTCCTGCTGATCAGGCAGGTAAATCGGCAACAGTTCCATCAGAAAATCACGGCCCTGGATCACTACACTGCGGGTGGATGCCGTGACACTGTCACCTTCATTGCGCGGAATAAACTGGAAATTATCAATCAGCTGACTGATCGGATAATGCATAATCTTTTTTTCATCCAGTCCGAACAACGACAGGGCTGCGGGGTTGGCCCGCTCTATCCGTCCGCGGAGATCAATGGAGATCACCGGTTCCGGAATTGCCACCAGCAGTGAGGTCAGTACACGGTTTTCCCGTTCTGAAGGCAGGTCTGTGACGGTGCGTACATCAGATACCCCGCGGGTACGACGGATCTCCGCCATCAGGGCACTGAATTCATTAAAAGGAATCGGGCTGAAGCGTAAATACAAGCGTTCCAGGGCAACTATTTCGATACCATACAGATCAATATTTCGTGCCACCAGCAGATTAAGCAGTTCCCGCACCAGGCCTAATCGGTCTTTGCATATAATTTCGAGGCGCATCAGTGTATTTTCCCAGCCATGACGTGTGGCGGTTATCATACCAGACTTACCCTAATCGTCATTAAAAGTTTACAGATATCGCGGGGAACACCCATTTTTGTACGTATTTATTGACGGGCGCGGCAGATCACGCCACGCCACACCTTTAAGTGACCGGGGATGAGGGATCCTTTGAAGGGGAGCCGGAGGCGGGTTTCTTTTTCATCGCCTGGCGAAGCCTTGTCAGTAAATCGGTTCGGTAATCGCTCAGCCGGGGCTTCTGACCCTCAAACCATGGCAGCGGCCGGCATAACTCCATCGCTTTAATACCCAGCCGTGCCGTGAGCAGCCCCGCGCCGATCCCCTGCGCTGCGCGCCCTGACAAACGGGCCATAATGTCCTGTGACATCCAGTCAATACCGGTTTCCCGCACCAGTTCGCTGACCCCGGCAAAAGCAATATTGAATAATACCCCGCGGAACAAACGTAACCGGCTGAAGTAACCCAGCTCAATACCATAAATACGTGCTATCTGGTTAATCATCCTGATATTACGCCAGGCAATAAGCGCCATATCAACGACAGCCAGCGGGCTGACAGCGATCATTAATGCGGATTCAGCAGCGAAACGGCTGATTGTGGCCCTCGCCTGTTTATCGGCCAGCGGCTGAACCTGCAATGCATATAAGCTGATTACTTCACGATCACTGTGGGTATCCTGTAGTGCAGTCTGCCATTTGCGGAAGGCTTCTGAGTCATTAATACCCGCCCGCGCCGCCAGTTGTTCACAAAATGTTCTGGCCCTGCCCGTATCATGACTGTCCAGTAACTGCCGGGCATGATCCCTTTCCTGTGCCCGGTGACGCAATAAAAATAACCGTCGCCATTCTGCCAGCAGGCTACCGGCCCCGGCAATTACCACCAGTCCTATCGCCAGGCTGATGCCTGCGTCGATCCACTGACGGTTTTGCCATGCAGTGATCAGCCAGTCACCCGTCCTGGCGATAACACTGGCTAAAAATATGCAGACCCCCAGTAACAGGATATTGCGCCACAGGGAACGGCGCGGACGTAATACGGCAACCAGCGGCTGTTCATCGTCGCTATCTTCGCCGGGTGGCATATCCTGCTCATCCTGCGGACTGAATGAGCTATCATCGGCCGAAAAATGCCGGGCGGGTTGCAGACGGAAATTATCCGGCGCCGCTGTGTCCCTGAAAATGATGCCGGGTCTGAGCGGTGCCTTTTCCTGTTCGGTCATCGTAATTTATCTCCCAGTAAAAACTCCAGCGCACTGTCCATCCGCAGATGCGGCAGAGGCTGATCGCTGTCCATGGTTGCCGGGCGGAAGGCTTCAAAACGAAATCCCTGTTCCTGCCAGAAACTGGCGGCAGGCAGCCTGGCCGGCACCTCCCCCGGATAAAAAGTCAGTTTTTCACCGTCAGTCAGACGATGACCACGTAATACCGGCAGACTCTGTTGCTGATGAATAATATTTCCTGACGCTGTGGCACGGATCGCCGACAGTCCCAGACAATCGATTTTTATACCTTCGAAGGCCGCCTGCTGCCATGCATCACCCACCATCTGCCGTAACAGAGAAACCAGATTGCCCTGTTGATCGTGGGTAATATGGTCCGCTTTACTGGCGGCAAACAGCAGTTTATCGATCACCGGCGCAAACAGCCGCCGCAGTAATGTACGCTGTCCGTATTGAAAGCTTTGCATCAGCAGGGTCAGTGCCTGACGCATATCATTAAACGATTCCGGTCCGCTGTTCAGGGGCTGCAGGCAATCTACCAGTACTATCTGCCGGTCAAATTTCACAAAATAGTCTTTATAAAAACGCTTCACCACATGCTGGCAGTAATAGTCATAGCGGGCCTGCAGCATCCCGAAATTACTGAGTTTGCCGCCATCGCTGAGTTTTGTGCTGTCGGCCAGCGTATCAACTGGCCACGGGAAGAATTGCAGCGCAGGTGCACCGGCCATATCCCCCGGCATTACGCAGCGGCCGGGCTGGATAAAATGCAGGCCGTTATTTTTACACTGGTGCAGATAGTCGGTCCAGGCGGCAGAGATATCTGCCAGTTGCTGTTCGTCAGCCACGGCCCGGGGATCCAGTGCGGCCGCCAGGTGCCGCCAGCGGGCTGCCCGCTGGCCCCGCTCTCCCTGCAAGAACGCCATCATTTGCTGTGACCAGGCGGTATAACTTTGTCCCAGCATCGGCAAATCCAGCAACCACTCGCCCGGATAATCAATGATTTCCAGAAACAAGGTGGTCGTGTCTTTAAAATAGCGCAACAGAGAGTCGGCAGAACGGTAACGCAGCGCCAGACGCATTTCGCTGATACCGCGGGTCGGTGTCGGCCATTGCGCTGGCTGCCCGTAAAGTTGCGCCAGACCGGAATCGTAATTAAACCGCGCAATACCCATATCCCGTTGCGGAATACGTTTCACGCCAAGTAACCGCTCTTCCCGCGCCACAGAAAATAACGGCAGCCGGGCACCGTTATTCACGTTCAGTAACTGATTAACCAGTGAGGTAATAAAAGCCGTTTTTCCACTGCGGCTGAGTCCGGTAACCGCCAGCCGCAGGTGTTTATCGGCACCGCGGCTGACCAGGGATACAATCTCATTTTGCAGTTTGTTCATGTTTCTCTCTGAATAGTCGGGCAGATATTTTTTTCATTATCGCAGACAATACAGGTTCGAGCACCATTGCCAGAATAATGCGCACAGGCCTGCGGGCGACCCGGTTAAGCACTCTGGCACTGATCCCTGCCGGAGTCCGGCTGAGTATCGTGATAATGATAAATTTTACAGCAGAAAGGAGTACCGACATCAGGCGTGACGGCCTGCCCTGTTGCTCTGCATATTTCATTGCTCACCTCCGGCGGGTATATCCACTGATATTTTACAATTGTCTGAAACGGCTGCGGATCGAAAAAGTTTCAGAAGTGACATAACGTTCTATCTCCCTGACCCTGTTTTCTCCCTGCCGGAGTTGCTGTTCCAGTTCCGATAACAACTCTGCGGCGGCGGGCTGTGCCGGCTCTTGTTGCCCGCTGACCGGTTTTTTCTCCAGAAAAAAAGCCAGCGCAAAATAAACCACCAGGGTAATAAAAAATAGTCCGATAAACAGGGAGATAATCACCATAATACGGATCAGGTTAACCGGCACATTGAGATATTCCGCCAGTCCTGCACAGACCCCCATCAGCTTGCCCTGTTGCGGATCGCGCCATAACTGACGTGAAGTCGCGGATCGCTGTCTCATGGCTGTTGCCTCCATTGCGGGTTTTCCGCATCCAGTATCGCTTCCAGCGTACCGATACGTTCCTGCATCCGGCGCGCATCTATTGTCAGTTGCTGTAGTCGTTGCATTTCCTGTGGCGACAGTTCACTGCCCGCCGGATGTTTATTGCTGTAATGTAACCATAACCAGATCGGCGCGACAAACAGCACAAAAATAGTCAGCGGGATCATAAAAAGAATAATTGCGCTCATGAATTCTCCTTACCTGAGTCGCGGTTCAGCCGGGGGACTATAACGGAGATTACTGTCCGTCGTGACGCTGCATTTTTTCTTTTAATGCCGCCAGCTGCTGGCTGATTTCATCATCTGCTTTCAGGCTGGCAAATTGCTGTTCCAGTGACTGAGGCTTACCAAAACGCTGACTTTCTGCTTCGGCTTCCATATGGTCAATACGACGCTCGAAAGATTCAAAACGGGCCATTGCCTGATCAATTTTACCATTATCCAGCTGACGACGAATATCCCGTGAATTTGATGCCGCCTGGTGGCGCAGAGTCAGAGCCTGCTGACGAGCCCGGGTTTCGGTCAGTTTATTTTCCAGTTCAGCAATTTCACCTTTCATCCGTTGCAGGGTCTGGTCTGTCTGTTCAATTTCCTGATCCAGAGAGCTCACTAACGCATCGGTTTTCTGTTTTTCCAGCAACGCAGCCCGTGCCAGATCTTCTTTGTCTTTACGCAGTGCCAGTTCGGCTTTCTCCTGCCACTCGGCAGAATGTAGTGCCGCCTGCTCACTCCTGCGAACTAACTGTTTTTTCTCAGCCAGTGCACGGGCCGAGGTGGTACGCACTTCAATTAATGTGTCTTCCATTTCCTGGATCATCAGCCGGACCAGTTTCTGCGGGTCTTCAGCCCGCTCCAGCAGGGAATTGATGTTGGCATTCACAATGTCAGTAAAGCGGGAAAAAATACCCATGTTGTTTCTCCTGAAAAATGCCGGGAAATCCCCGGAATAGGTTATAGCCGTCCGCTGATGGCTACCGGTTATCTGCCACTTGTATTAGCAATCGGCATGCCAGTTTTTAACTTAATGTTTTTAAATGATTTTATTTAATTGCCCTGTCAGAAAGATCCCGTAGAATGGTGAAATTAATTAATAGCTGGTCAAAATAATCATGAGTGAGCGTCAGGATAATCTGCTGGGTGAGTCCAATAACTTTCTTGAGATGCTGGAACAGGTTTCTGCCCTGGCGCCACTTAATAAACCGGTGCTGGTGATCGGTGAACGAGGTACCGGTAAAGAGCTGATTGCCAACCGTCTGCATTATCTTTCTGCCCGCTGGCAAGGGCCTTTTGTTTCCCTTAACTGTGCAGCACTGAACGATAACCTGCTGGATTCCGAATTATTTGGCCATGAGGCCGGTGCCTTTACCGGGGCACAGAAACGGCATCTGGGACGGTTTGAACGGGCTGATGGTGGCACTCTGTTCCTCGATGAGCTGGCAACCGCACCGATGATGGTTCAGGAAAAGCTGTTGCGGGTGATTGAATACGGGCAACTGGAACGTGTCGGCGGCAACCACTCGCTGCAGGTGAATGTGCGGCTGGTTTGCGCGACGAATGAGGACTTACCGGCGCTGGCCGCGCAGGGAAAATTCCGTGCTGACCTGCTGGACAGGCTGGCATTCGATGTAGTGATTATTCCGCCACTGCGTGAAAGACAAAGCGATATACTGGTCATGGGTGAATATTTTGCTCTCCGGATGTGCCGTGAACTCGGACTGCCCTTATTCCCCGGTTTCAGTGATAAGGCCCGTCATCAGCTGCTCAGCTGGCCGTGGCCAGGCAATGTGCGGGAGCTGAAAAATGTTATCGAGCGTTCCATCTATCGCCACAACAGCAGCGAACAGCTGCTGGACCGGATTATTTTTAATCCTTTCCGGCCGGACAGTGCTGGCGGAGATTCCCTGCAGGCCACGCCCCCCGTTCCGGACGCTGAAGAGCATTTACCGGGATTGCCGGTAAATTTACGGGAATGGCAAAATAGTCAGGAATACCGTCTGCTGATGCTGAGTCTGCAAAAAAATCATTACCACCAGCGTAAAGCAGCCGCTGATCTCGGACTGACCTATCATCAGTTACGGGCTTTAATAAAAAAACATCAGGTGTCCGCCGGGCGCTGATGATGCTGTTTCCGGGGATAGTGCCGCGCACCGTTGCCAGCAGACACCATGAAAAAGAGCAGCACCGCATACGCCAGGGTTGGGGTAACCGCCGGGTTTGCGATACACTGCCGCCAATCTATTAAAATTCTTTGAGTACTATGTCGAAATTCTATTCTGCGCTGTGCCTGGGACTCAGTCTGTACTGCGGTGCCGCCTTTTCCGCATCTCAGCAGGACATCCGTCAGAGCGGTTTTGTCTATTGTGTGAACGGGGTACTGAATACCTTTAATCCGCAACTGGCCAGCAGTGGCCTTACAGTGGATACCCTGGCCGCGCAGCTCTACGACCGTTTGCTGGGTGTCGACCCCTACACTTACCGTCTGGTGCCGGAACTGGCATCGGGCTGGGAAGTCAGAGATCACGGTGCGACCTATATTTTCCGCCTTCGCCACGGGGTTAACTTTCAGTCCACCAACTGGTTTACCCCGCACCGCAGCCTGAATGCCGATGATGTGGTGTTTAGTTTTTCGCGGATGTTTAACCGGAGCAACCCATGGCATCAGGTCGGCGGCGGAAATTACCCGTATTTCGACAGTCTTCAGTTTACGGATAATGTCCTGAGCATCAAAACGCTGGACAACTACACGGTCGAATTTCGCCTCGCCCACCCGGATGCCTCTTTCCTGTGGCATATTGCCACCCACTATGCACCGGTATTATCCAAAGAATATGCTGACCAGTTAACCGCCAGCGGACATCAGGAAGCAATGGACAGCCATCCGGTGGGCACCGGCCCTTTTCAGCTGGCTGAATACCGTTCAGGGCAGTTTATCCGGCTGATACGTAATCCGCAGTACTGGAAAGGCGTGCCGCGTATGCAACAGGTTGTCATCGATATCGGCGCCGGAGGCACCGGCCGTTTATCTAAATTACTGACCGGTGAATGTGATGTGCTGGCCTATCCGGCCGCCAGTCAGCTGTCTATTTTGCGCGATGACCCGCGACTGCGGATGGCACTTCGCCCGGGGATGAACATTGCCTATCTGGCATTTAATACCCGTAAACCACCGCTGGATAATCCGGAGGTGCGTAAAGCCCTGTCACTGGCGATTAATAATGAACGGCTGATTTCTTCCATTTATTATGGTACGGCAGAAACCGCGGCTTCTGTTTTACCCCGTGCGTCCTGGGCTTATGATAACCGTACCCGTATTTCCGATTATAATCCGCAACAAGCACAGCAACGGCTTAAACAACTCGGCATACAGGATCTGCATCTGAAGCTGATGGTGCCCGTCGCCTCACAACCCTGGAATCCCAGCCCGCTTAAAACGGCAGAGCTGATTCAGGCCGATCTGGGACGGATTGGCGTTAGCGTCGATATTGTGCCGGTAGAGGGCCGTTTTCAGGAAGCTCAGTTGATGTCACTTAATCATGACCTGACTCTGGCAGGCTGGGCAACCGACAGTAATGACCCGGACAGCTTTTTCAGGCCATTGCTTAGCTGCGCGGCTATCAATTCTGCAACCAATTATGCCCACTGGTGTTACCCTGCATTTGACCAGATATTACAGTCAGCCTTAACCTCACAGCAACTGGCTGACCGGATTGACAGTTATGATCAGGCTCAGCAAATGCTGGCCGACCAGTTACCGGTACTGCCGCTGGCATCATCACTGCGTTTACAGGCTTATCGCTATGATATTAAAGGGCTGGTGTTAAGCCCGTTCGGTAATACCTCGTTTGCCGGAGTGTACCGTGATGATTCAGAAGGAAATGCCCCATGATTATCTTTATTTTACGGCGGCTGGTATTACTGGCAGTAACCCTGTTTTTTTTATCGCTGGTTGCTTTCAGCCTGAGTTATTTCACCCCCCATGCTCCGCTGGAAGGTGCCTCTCTGTCTGATGCCTGGTGGTTCTGGTTTAAAGATATGTTACGTCTGGATTTTGGCGTCTCCAGTGTTAATGGCCAGCCGATCATCGATCAGCTGAAAGAAGTGGTTCCGGCTACCCTGGAACTTTGCGTGCTGGCATTTCTGATGGCACTGTTGCTGGGGATCCCGCTGGGGATCATTGCGGCAGTGATGCGTAAAAAATGGCAGGACCGGCTGATCAGTGCTCTGGCATTACTCGGTTTTTCGTTACCGGTATTCTGGCTGGCATTGCTGCTGACGTTGTTCTTTTCCCTGACTCTGGGCTGGTTACCCGTATCCGGCCGTCTTGACCTGCTTTATCCTCTGCCGCATGTTACCGGGTTTGTGCTGATTGATGCGCTGCTGACTCACTCCGTATGGCGTCATGAAATGCTGGTCAGTATTTTTCAGCATCTGCTGCTACCGGTGGTGACTCTGGCCGTGGCCCCGATGACGGAAGTGATCCGTTTAATGCGCCACAGTACCCTTGAAGTGATCGATAAAAGTTATGTCAAAGCAGCCATCACCCGCGGTTTATCCCGTTTTACCGTTATCCGTCGCCATGTACTGCATAACGCTTTACCGCCGGTGATCCCGCACCTCGGCATGCAGTTTTCCACCATGCTGACTCTGACCATGATCACCGAGGTGGTTTTCAACTGGCCAGGGGCCGGGCACTGGTTGATCGCGGCCGTCCGTCAGCAGGATTATGCCGCTATTTCTGCCGGAGTGATGGTAATTGGCAGTATGGTGGTCATCGTAAATGTACTGTCAGATATTATCGGCGCAGCTTTAAATCCGCTGAAACATAAAGAATGGTATGCCCTCAGATAACCGGCAGTTGCGGTTTTCCCTTACTGCCCTGACTGCCAGTCGTAGTGCGGTTTGTTGTCAGATCACCACAGGAAACGATAGATGTTAAAATTACTGATGCCATTATTACTGCTACCTCTGCTGGCAGGCTGTTCCCCGGATAAGTCTGCCGATCAGACCACGCGACAGTGTCTGGAATACCAGCATATGATGACCGCACCACTGCCGCCGGATGTCCATGCCGGACTGGAAAAACAGTGTGAAGACTCACTGAAGTCATTACATGAAAATTAACAGAAGTAAGACGGTGATATATGCCCATCGATAATATCTATCAGGAAAAACGTCTGCCCGGCACCTTTCGTCAGTCCTGGGGGAAATTTTATCACGATACTGCAGCAATGGTCGGTCTGTATGGTTTTGCCCTGTTGCTGCTGTTATGCCTGTCTGGCGCGTTACTGGCACCTTACGGTGTTGACCAGCAATTTATGGGTTACCAGTTATTACCCCCTTCCTGGTCGCGTTACGGCGATGTCTCTTTTTTTCTTGGTACCGATGACCTGGGCCGGGACCTGCTCAGTCGTTTATTACGCGGGGCAGCACCGACTGTCGGCTCAGCCATTCTGGTTACTGTCTTTTCCGCTATCTGTGCCTTTTTAATCGGTATCCTTGCGGGGCTGACCCATGGTTTCCGTTCGGCGATCATGAATCACATCCTTGATACTCTGTTATCTATTCCGTCGTTACTGCTGGCGATTATTGTGGTGGCTTTTGCCGGTCCCAGCCTGTTCCATGCATTAATCGCTGTCTGGCTGGCGTTAATGCCACGGCTGGTCCGGGCAATTTATATCGCTATTCATGAACAGATGGAAAAAGAGTATGTGGTGGCAGCGCGGCTGGATGGCGCAAGCCCGATCACTTTACTCAAAGACACCATTCTGCCCAATGTGTTACCCCTGCTGGTCAGTGAATTTACCCGGGGTTTATCGATGGCAGTGCTGGATATTGCCGCCCTGGGCTTTCTCGGTCTCGGTGCGCAATTGCCTTCACCCGAATGGGGTGCCATGCTCGGTGATTCCCTGGAGCTGATTTATGTAGCGCCCTGGACAGTGATGCTGCCCGGCGTCATGCTGATGGTCAGCGTACTGATCATCAATTTATTAGGCGACGGTATACGTCGTGCTGTCGAAGCCGGGGTCAAATAATGCCGTTACTGGATATACGCAATCTCACCATTGAATTTTTCACCGCCGAGGGGCCGGTCAAAGCGGTAGATAAGGTAAACCTGACCCTGAATGAAGGCGAAATTCGCGGGCTGGTGGGTGAATCCGGCTCCGGTAAAAGCCTGATAGCCAAGGCTATCTGCGGTGTGACCTCGGATAACTGGCGTGTCACGGCGGACCGGATGCGTTTTAATGATATCGACTTACTGCTGCTGACGCCCCGTGAACGCCGGAAAATTATCGGCCGCCATATTTCGATGATTTTTCAGGAGCCCCAGTCCTGTCTGGATCCTTCAGAAAGTATTGGCCGTCAGTTGATTCAGGCAATCCCCGGCTGGACACTGAAAGGCCACTGGTATCGCCGGTTCTGGCGGTGGCGGAAACAGCGGGCCATCGAGTTATTACACCGCGTAGGGATTAAAGATCATAAGGATATTATGCGCAGTTTTCCTTATGAACTGACCGAAGGTGAGTGCCAGAAAGTTATGATTGCCATCGCGCTGGCCAATAAACCCCGGTTGCTGATAGCCGATGAACCGACCAATGCCATGGAGCCGACCACCCAGGCGCAGATTTTCCGGTTACTGAGCCGGCTTAATCAGAATAATAACACCACTATCTTACTGATTAGTCATGACCTGCGGACTCTCGGTCAGTGGGCCAACCGGATTAACGTGATGTATTGCGGGCAGACGGTTGAAACGGCTCTCAGCGATGAACTGATAGCGACCCCCCATCATCCCTATACGCAGGCTTTAATCCGTTCTATGCCTGATTTCGGACGCGCCCTGCCCCATAAAAGCCGCCTGAATACCCTGTCGGGTGCCATCCCCTCTCTGGAGCATTTACCTGTGGGTTGCCGTCTGGGGCCTCGCTGCCCGTATGCACAACGTGACTGTATTCAGGCCCCCCGGCTGACCGGGAGCAAAACGCATCTTTATGCCTGCCACTTTCCGTTAAATAAAGAGCCGCAATAACTATGGAAACCTTACTCGAAGTCCGTGATTTGTGTAAAACCTATCGTTATAAAACGGGGTTATTCCGGCCACAGCATATTGATGCGGTTAAAAATGTCAGCTTTACATTACGTGAGCGACAGACACTGGCGATTATTGGCGAAAATGGTTCCGGTAAATCGACACTGGCAAAAATGTTAAGCGGGATGATAGCGCCGAGCAGCGGCGAAATTATTATTAATAATCATCCGCTGGAATTTGGCGATTATGGTTACCGCAGTCAGGTTATCCGCATGATTTTTCAGGATCCCGGCACCTCACTCAACCCGAGGCAACGTGTCAGCCAGATACTGGACCTGCCCCTCAGGCTGAATAGCGGTCTGTCGGCGGAACAACGGGAACTGCGGATCATCGAAACACTGCGTAAGGTCGGATTATTACGCGATCATGCCGGATACTATCCTCATATGCTGGCTCCTGGCCAGAAACAGCGCCTGGCTCTTGCCCGGGCTCTGATATTAGAGCCTAAAGTCATTGTAGCTGACGAAGCACTGGCATCGCTGGATATGACTATGCGCTCGCAACTGGTGAATCTGATGCTGGAGTTACAGGAACGGGACGGGCTGTCCTATATTTACGTGACACAGCATATCGGCATGATGAAGCATATCAGTGATCTGGTGATGGTGATGCATCAGGGACAGGTAGTGGAACGCGGCGGTACTGCTGATGTCCTTGCTTCCCCGCTCCATGATCTGACACGACGGCTGATTAACAGCCACTTCGGCGAGGCGCTGACCGCCGATGCCTGGCGACGAAGTGAACGATAATCCACAGAATTTTGCTCTGAACCTTCGCCACTTTACCTGATAACCCATTGTCGTGTTAGAATCCACCGATTGAACATTGCGGCACGGCTGAAAAAACACCAGCCACCGCCAACAACAATAACCATATTAAGGATTACAGCTATGGGTTTTCTTTCCGGTAAGCGCATTCTGGTCACTGGCGTTGCCAGTAAACTGTCTATCGCATGGGGTATCGCTCAGGCGATGCACAAACAGGGTGCTGAACTGGCATTCACTTACCAAAACGAAAAATTAAAGTCTCGCGTTGAAGGCTTTGCCAAAGACCTGGGCTCAGACATTGTTCTGCCTTGTGATGTTGCAGAAGATGACAGCATTAAAAATCTGTTTACCGAACTGGAAAAAGTCTGGCCGAAATTTGATGGCTTTGTACACTCTATCGGTTTTGCGCCCGGCGACCAGCTGGACGGTGACTATGTGAATGCCGTTACCCGTGACGGATTCAAAATTGCCCATGACATCAGTGCCTATAGCTTCGTCGCGATGGCCAAAGAATGCCGTGCCATGCTGAACCCGAACTCAGCCCTGCTGACGCTGTCTTACCTTGGTGCAGAACGTGCTATCCCTAACTACAACGTAATGGGTCTGGCTAAAGCATCTCTGGAAGCTAACGTGCGGTATATGGCTAACGCTATGGGCCCTGAAGGTGTGCGTGTCAACGCCGTCTCTGCAGGTCCAATCCGTACTCTGGCAGCCTCAGGCATTAAAGACTTCCGTAAAATGCTGTCACACTGTGAAGCAGTAACGCCGATTCGTCGTACCGTCACCATCGAAGATGTCGGTAATTCCGCGGCTTTCCTGTGTTCTGACCTGGCCGGTGGTGTTACCGGTGAAATCTTACACGTTGATGGTGGCTTCAGCATCGCCGCAATGAACGAACTGGAACTGAAATAAGTTTCCCACAGCAGGCGGTTAACCCGCCTGCTGTGGTAGTCCGTTACCGGATGCCGCCCCTGGTTCCCCCTGCATTTTCATTTATATACCTGCCTGTTATTAGTTAGTCCCTAACAATCCTTCTGTCTGCATCTCTGCTAAGCCACTATATCCGTGAGACGGTTTACAGGCCCCCTGTTACATGGGTTCTGTCTGAAAACAGAAGGAATTACTATGGAATTGCGGCATAGTCATAGTCACTACACCCTATTAAGTGAATCACAGGCAACGTCAGCACCGCAGACGGTACCTGCCGGTAGCTGCGGTGATTCTCTGTGGCAGCAGGCGGATTTATTTGCCGGACTGATGCAGCATCCGGCCCTGCCCGCCGGCTTGCGCCGGTTACTGGACCCTGTCAGTCGCCAGAGTGCTGCAGTCTACAGCCGCCTGTTTCCGGAGGGTCCCTGTCCGGAACAACACTGTTCTCTCAGCCTGTATGATCGTTTTAATATTGCGCTGACAATAGCACAGCTGAGTGATATCAACCCGTTATGTGATTTTTATGCCCGTCATCTTGCTCCCTTGCCCGGACCTCCCGGTACCCGACAGAATAATCACCGGCTGACTGACATTACCCAATATGCCCGGCAACTGGCATGTGCACCGGCGACAGCTGTTCCCCCGTCACTGACCCGATTGCTGGGCACAGGACTGACCGCGGCAGATATCCTGACCCTGCATCAGATTTGCGGCTTTATTCGCTGGCAATCACGAATGATGGCCGGGATTATCGCACTGACAGGTATCAGGCTGTCTGCTGCTTTTATGGCGGCCGCGGCCCCGGTCTTTCCCGGCTGGCGGACGGACTCTGTCAGTGAGAAATTACCCTTTATCGGTTTACATTCCATCGGCCCGGTTCATCTGAACGTATTGCGGCAGGTTGCCGCACTCGGCCAGTCGCAGCTCCCGGCCGGTATCATCGCCCATGCCCCGCTGGCAGCAGAAGCATGGTTAACTTTACGCGACACTCAGGTTAGCCCGCTGTCATCCCCCGGGTGTCACCGGATCGATCGTCAGATACAGGCAGAAATAACCGCGGCTATGGGCGAACAGCCGCCGGGCAATCCGGCAATACGCCGATTCATCCACCAGCTGATACAGATACCGGTACACTACGACACCAGTAACGCGGAGAACTTACTCAGGCAGGGCTGGACGATGGCAGCACTGTTACAACTGCTGTTCCGCGTCTCCGCCCGCGGATGGGATCAGTCCCTGATGCTGCTGGCGTAATGGTTGTGAAACAGCGTGACTGACTGACGGGCTTCATCAAAAAAATGCTGAGTTAAGGGGGTTGCCCTGCCAGCACCGGCAATGATCATCGCCCCCTGACGGGTCATTGCCGGTATTTCCAGCCCGATCTGTCCGAGCTCCCCCTGCATCGCCGGCAGTATATTTCCCCGCGGGGCCAGCAGCATCCCCATCCCCTGGTGAGCACTTTCCAGCAACTGTAATACTGACGGGCTTTCAATAATCACCCTGACCGTCACGGCTGCCTGACGAAAACAGTTATCCAGATAGCGGCGAAAATAACGGGTACCGGCTGCCAGACACAGCGGATATTCGGACACTTCGGCCAGCGTCAGTGATTTTTTCTGGTCCGGTAAGGGAAACGTTTTCCGGCAATAGAGAGCAACGACGCCCTGATCAGAGAAGAATGCATTCTGAAAATGCAATTCACGCAAAGTGCTCATTTCAAAAAAACCAAATGCGACATCGACCGTATGACTGTTAATCGCTTCGAGCAGCTGGTCTGCACTTAGTACTTCTATCCGGTAATTAATTTCCGGATAACGTTGTGAAACCGTCTGCAGAATCCCTGTCAGCGACAGACTGCATTGGGGAACCACACCAATCCGCAGCGTTCCCTGTATGCCGTGTTTCATTGCATCCACTTCAAGTTTCAGTCCCTGATAAACCGAAACGATCTCGCGTGCCCAGCTGAGTACCCGTTCGCCTTCAGGGGTAAACCCGGAAAAACTATTGGTACGGTTAATCAGTGAGACACCTAATTCCGTTTCAAGGCTTTTCAGACGCAGAGACAGCGTCGGCTGACTGACAAAACTGGCTTCTGCAGCACGGCCAAAATGCTTTTCGCGTTCGAGATTACATAAATAAACCAGTTGCTTTAAGTCCATAGTCCCCGCGTTCTCCCGGCGTGACATGGCGGCAGCAGAGCCACTGTTTCACCGCAGATAGTGATAAATCATTAATTTGATGAATATGTTTATCAGGATCCCGCGCTTCCGCCACGGATGCAAGACATTATCCTGCGATAAATTTTATCTATTGCTCGTTTGTTGTAATCAATTAGACATACAACACACCAAACAGGACAATTTCGTTCATATAATAAATACTTGTAAATAACATTCAGATCACATAAGTCGCTCACTATGAAATTTAAACGTCAGATCAAACCGTATCGCGCGGCCGCCGGTGGCTGGGGCTCTCTGGAAGCGACCACCCGTTATGTATTTGAAAGTAAAGCTGTATTGAAAAATATGCGTAACCTGCTGCGCATGAATAAGGCCCGTGGCTTCGATTGTCCGGGCTGTGCCTGGGGGGACGATAACAAAAGCACTTTCAGCTTTTGCGAAAATGGTGCCAAGGCCGTCACCTGGGAAGCAACACGCCGCAAAGTGGATAATGATTTTTTTGCGGCCCATTCTGTCAGCCGTTTGTATGCAGAAAGTGATTACTTTCTGGAATACCAGGGCCGCCTGACACACCCCCTGTCTTATAACCCCGAGACCGATCACTATGAACCCGTAAGCTGGGAAGATGCTTTTGCATTGATCGCAAAACATATCCGGCAGATGGATAACCCTGACCAGATTGAACTCTATACCTCTGGACGCGCCAGTAACGAGGCCTCCTGGCTGTACCAGTTATTTGGCCGGATGCTGGGTACCAATAATTTCCCTGACTGTTCGAATATGTGTCATGAAGCCAGCGGTACCGGACTTAAACGCAGTATTGGCGTAGGAAAAGGAACTATCCGTCTTGATGATTTTGACAGCGCTGATGCGATCTTTGTTTTTGGTCAGAATCCGGGAACCAATCACCCGCGAATGTTGCACAGTCTGCGCCATGCAGCAGACCACGGTGCAAAAATCGTTACTTTTAATACATTACGTGAGCGCGGGCTGGAACGCTTCGCTGACCCGCAGAACCCGCTGGAAGTCGTGACACCGATGGCAGGTAACATCAGTTCTTCCTACTATCAGCCAAAGCTGGGCGGAGATATGGCTGCCGTGCGCGGGATGGTAAAAGCTTTACTCGAACAGCATCGTCAGCAGCTGGCTTCAACCGGACAGGGTATTTTCGATACACAATTTATTGCCGAACATACTGTCGGAGCCGAAGCCTATCTGGCCGCGGTCGATGCAACAGACTGGCAGAAAATCATCAGCCAGTCCGGTCTGTCAGAGCCTGAGATCCGTCAGGCTGCGGCTATTTACCAAAACTCATCACGGGTTATTTGTAGCTGGGCGATGGGAATTACGCAGCACAAACACTCGGTGGATACTGTCCGTGAGATAGTCAACCTGCAACTGTTATTCGGTCAGTTAGGTAAAAAAGGGGCAGGATTGTGCCCTGTACGTGGTCACAGTAACGTACAGGGCAACCGGACGATGGGGATTGATGAAAAACCTGGCCGTGCTTTTCTGGATGCATTAGGCAGCCATTTTAAATTCGAGCCACCACGGCAGGCCGGACATAATACGGTAGAAGCCATAGAAGCTATGTTGCGTGACGAAGTGCGGGTGCTGGTGACCCTGGGCGGTAACCTTGCCGCCGCCGCTCCGGATTCGCCACGTACTGAAGAAGCTATTCAGCGTTGTGGTCTGACGGTACATATCAGTACTAAACTGAACCGGACACATCTGGTTCCCGGTTTCCGGAACAGCCTGATATTACCCACCCTTGGACGTACCGAAAGGGATATCCGCGGCAGTGGTCCGCAATTTATTACCGTCGAAGACTCTTTCAGTATGGTACATGCATCAGAAGGTGTCGGTATTCCGCTGGCGGATACCCAGCGTTCTGAAACCGCGATTGTGGCCGGTATCGCCGATGCTGTACTGGGCAGTGATGGTGTCAACTGGCTGGCGATGGCGGATGATTACCGCCAGATCCGTGAGCATATTGCGGCGACCATCCCCGGATTCGGTGATTTTAACCGAAAATGTGATACGCCCGGCGGATTCTATCTGGGGAATGCTGCGGCACGCCTTGAATTTGCCACTCCGTCGGGTAAAGCGGAGTTCAATGCCTCACGTCTGCCTGACGGATTATTTCCGCAATTATCGATGGGAGAAGCCCCGTTTGTCTTACAGACTCTGCGTTCCCATGACCAGTACAATACTACTATCTATGGTCTGGATGACCGTTACCGCGGTGTGTATGGTCAGCGGAAAGTTGTCTTTATCAACCCGCAGGATATGGATGAACAGGGTCTGGCCGAAGGTCAGCAAGTCGATATTGAAACCCTGTGGAATGATGGTATCACCCGTCAGGTACAGGGGTTTGTGCTGGTTCCTTATAATATCCCCCGCGGCAATCTGGCGGCTTATTATCCGGAAACTAACCCGCTGGTGCCCTTATCAAGTTTTGGTGATGATAGCGGAACTCCCACCTCTAAGTCAGTACCGGTAAAAATTTCACTGACCACAGAACCACCGTCACTGAGAATTGCCTGAGCCATTTTGTGTAAAAAGCCGGAAACATCCCCGGCTTTTTTTATCTTTCACCGTTTGGCTCTTGCCCGGGTGGCATGATTCGCGTAAAACTGTCAGCCGCTGTTAGGCCACGAAACTAAAAAACTATGTTCCAGGATAATCCGCTGCTGTCGCAGCTCAAAGAAACACTTCATGCCCAGACCCCCCGGGCTGAAGGGGTGGTAAAAGGTACCGATAAAGGTTTTGGCTTTCTGGAAGTCGATGCCCAGAAGAGCTACTTTATTCCGCCACCGCAGATGAAGAAAGTCATGCACGGTGACCGTGTGGTTGCGGTGATCCATACCAGTAATGGTAAAGAGAGTGCTGAACCTGAAACGCTGGTTGAGCCCTTCCTGTCACGATTTGTCGGTCGTATTCAGAAAAAAGATGACCGGCTGTCAATTATCCCGGACCATCCGTTACTGAAAGATGCGATCCAGTGCCGTCCGGCCCGTAACCTGGAACACAATTTTCAGGCCGGTGACTGGGCTGTCGCCGAAATGCGCCGGCACCCGCTGAAAGGTGACCGCAGTTTCTATGCG
This sequence comes from Tatumella sp. JGM94, assembly GCF_018257595.1. Lineage (NCBI taxonomy): Bacteria > Pseudomonadati > Pseudomonadota > Gammaproteobacteria > Enterobacterales > Erwiniaceae > Tatumella > Tatumella sp. JGM94. The sequence goes on from NZ_JAERJN010000001.1 coordinate 177,957, forward strand.
GAACTGACCGAATTTATTACCTTTGGTGATGACCACCTGGCACCGTGGTGGGTGACACTGTCACGTCACAACCTCGAGCGGTCTGCCCCGGAAACTGCTTTTGGTGAGATGCTGGATGAAAAATTAGTGCGTGAAGATCTGACTGCGCTCGAATTTATCACCATTGACAGTGCCAGTACCGAAGATATGGATGATGCACTGTTCTGCGAACAGCTGGCCGACGGACGGCTGCGCCTTACCGTCGCGATTGCAGATCCTACCGCTTACGTGCCGGAAGGCAGTGAACTGGATAAACTGGCGTCTCTGCGGGCCTTCACCAATTATTTGCCCGGTTTCAATATTCCGATGCTGCCCCGCCAGTTATCAGACGATGTCTGCTCTCTGCGTCCGGGAGCCCGCCGGCCAGTACTTGCCTGTCATATCACCATTGATGCAGAGGGTACGCCGGACGACAATATTCACTTCTTCGCGGCATGGATTGAGTCCAAAGCTAAACTGGCTTATGACAATGTTTCCGACTGGCTGGAAAATACCGGTGAATGGCAGCCTGCCAGTGAAGCGGTGGCACAGCAGATTACGCTATTGCATCGTTTCTGTCTGGCCCGCATTGAATGGCGTAAAACCCATGCGCTGGTGTTTAAAGACCGTCCTGATTATCGTTTTATGCTGGGTGAAAAAGGCGAAGTACTGGATATTATTGCCGAACCACGCCGGATAGCTAACCGGATGATCGAAGAAGCAATGATTACCGCCAACATCTGTGCGGCGAAAGTTCTGGCTGATTCACTGGGCTACGGTATCTACAACGTCCATGCCGGTTTGGATGAGGCCAATGCTGAGCAGGTTGCCGGTGTGCTGGCGGGTCATGGTATTAGCGCAGACCCTAAAGAGATCGCGACGCTGGAAGGGTTTAAAAAGATGCGCCGCGAGCTGGATAACCAGCCAACGCAATATCTGGATACCCGTATTCGTCGCTTCCAGTCTTTTGCAGAAATCAGTACCCAGCCCGCACCACATTTCGGATTAGGACTGGAGTCTTATGCTACCTGGACTTCACCGATCCGTAAATATGGTGATATGGTCAACCATCGTCTGCTGAAAGCCATTATCCTTGGCGAACAGCAACAGGTAAAACTACCTGCTGCAGAGTTAACCACCATTATGGGTGAGCGTCGCCGCCTTAACCGTATGGCTGAGCGTGATGTCGGTGACTGGCTGTATGCCCGTTATCTGGCACCTTATGCAGGGACTGAGCAGAAATTTGCTGCAGAGATTATTGATATCTCCCGCGGCGGTATGCGTGTCCGGCTGACAGATATTGGTGCGGTTGCCTTTATCCCTGCCCCGTTCATTCATAGTGTGCGTGATGAATTAGTCTGCAGTCAGGAAAACGGGACCGCTCAGATTAAAGGCGAAGTCCGTTATCGTGTAACCGACCTTATCGACGTAACCATTGCCGAAGTTCGCATGGAAAATCGTAACGTCGTTGCCCGTCCGGCAGTCTGATGTCTGGTGCGTACCGGATCACCCGGTACGCACTGCTCTTCCCCCGCCTCTTGCTTGCCGTTGATCCTGCCGTCCGCTGCGCCGCTGAATTAAGAAAAATACGAATGCTGATTCGGAATATTCACCCTTCCGCGGATGCCTGTTAAGCATAAAATAGCATCCGTTATAAATGCAGCTGACAACTGCGACATAACCGGCGTTATCTATATGTCACCCGGAGACAGGTGAATACTCATAAATTTCAGTCGTCTTATCTGCCGTTCTGCGGGGATTAATACAGGAGTTGACTGTGATAATCACAAAAAAAAGCATTACCTCTGCCCTGATAGCGACACTGGTACTGTGCAGCCTGGCTGGCTGCTCTGGCTGGTCAAAACGCGACAGGAATACCGCACTGGGTGCCGGTGTCGGCGCTATTGGTGCCAATATTCTGACCGGAGGGAGTACGCTGGGTACCCTAGGTGGTGCCGCCGTCGGCGGTGTGATCGGGCGTCAGGTACATTAGTTCTGTTACAGAGAAAAGGGCCTGAATGGCCCTTTTCTTACCGTAATGTGTCTCAGCCGCCCGCCAGTTTCACTTTATAGCCTTTCGCTTCCAGCAGGGATTTGAGCAGATCACGTTTATCACCCTGAATTTCTATTTCACCCTCTTTCACTGCACCGCCGCAGCCACACTTTTTTTTCAGTTCTGCCGCCAGCACTGACAGTTGCTGATCAGCCAGATCCAGTCCGCTAATAATGCAGACCCCTTTACCTTTACGGCCACTGGTCTGACGCATAATCCGCACCGTACCATCGCCCTTTGGCCTGACGACTTGCTGAGGTTCAGGCGTTATTCTTCCGGTTTCGGTCGAGTATACCAGCGTGTCTTTAGTCATCAGGATACCTGTAATGAATTGAGGATAGCGGAGAGTGCCGCAGCCGGGTCGGCAGCCTGAGTGACCGGGCGACCGATCACCATATAATCAACACCTGCCAGACGTGCCTGCGGCGGAGTCATGATCCGGCGCTGATCCTGTGCTGCACTACCGGCAGGCCGTATGCCCGGGGTTACCAGTAAAAAATCATTTCCCAGTTGCTGCTTAAAAGTTACCGCTTCATGGGCTGAACAAACGACGCCGTCCAGTCCGCAATCCCTGGTCAGAGCAGCCAGATGTAATGCGTGTTCCGCCGGAGTACGCTGAATACCGATATCGGCTAAGTCACTGGCCTCCATGCTGGTCAGTACGGTAACAGCTATCAGTAACGGCGCATCTTTCCCCATCGGCTCCAGTGCTTCGCGGGCAGCATTCATCATCCGTACCCCGCCACTGGCATGGACGTTCACCATCCAGACACCAAGATCAGCAGCAGCGGCAACCGCATGGGCGACGGTATTCGGAATGTCATGGAATTTGAGGTCCAGAAATACGTCAAAACCACGAGACTGTAATGTTTTCACCCATTCAGGGCCGAACCGGGTAAACATCTCTTTCCCTACTTTCAGCCGGCAGCTTTTCGGGTCAATAAGGTCAACCAACGACAGCGCGCGACGGGTATCGTCAAAATCAAGGGCGACCAGTACCGGTGAAGTAACAGAAGATGGCGATGATTCAGTCATTGCAGGGTTCCTTTAAAATCTGGCTTGCGGGCTATACGGACAAACGGCGCTTATTCTACCTGCCTGACCTGCGATGTCACCTGTTTTGCACGCTGGCAGGCCCACGACGAGTCGCTTTTATATAGTATGTTGTAACTAAAGTGGGACTTAAAAATACAGGGCCCGCGGCCCCGTACTTTTACTGACCGTCGAGGCCGCGGATTGGTTTTACTGAAGCCCAGCTTCTGCAGGACGGGCAGTGCCAGTAGATAGCATGGGCGGTAAAGCCGCATTTCTGGCAGCGATAGCGCGGCTTAATACGGATTTGCTCACCCACCATGTCCCTCAGTATCACCAGGCTCTGTTTGGCTCTGCCATCTTCCGCATCCTGCAGATAATAATTAATCAGCCGGTGGAAGCCACGGGTGGTCGGATGATGCTCCAGTTGCTTCATCAGAAATAACTGGGCAGCAGCGGATCCTTCATCGTTATCAATAATATCTGCCAGATATAATTCGGCTGCATTCCCGGTTTCTGCGGCAACACATTGCTGCAGAAACTCAACCCATAACCGGGGGGCCTCAAGCCGCTGATAACAGCCTTCCAGCAATACCAGTATTTCGCTGACAAATTCGGAGTCCTGTTGCAGCACCCGCTGCAGTGACTGTACCGCTTTCTGTTCCTCACCCTGTTCGATAAAAATACGGCCCTGCATAATGGATACCCGGGCACAGTTTTTATCAGCCGATTCACCTTTACGCAGTAGTCCCATCGCTTTATCAAGATCATCGCTGCTCATGGCCTGTAACGCCAGCTCACAGTAGAAATGGGCGATTTCCATTTTATGTTTAGTTTTACCCAGTTTCACCAGACGTTCGGCCGTCTCGATAGCCTGTGTCCAGTCGCTGGTCTGCTGATAGATCAGTAATAATTGCTGTAACGCCCCTTCGCGAAAATCTGTTTCATCAGTGAGCTGGCTAAACATATCTTCTGCCCGGTCATACAAACCGGCAGCCAGATAATCCCGCCCCAGTTGCTGAATGGCCAGCAAACGCTGATCATAGTCGAGGGACGTACTTTCCATCAGCGACTGGTGAATACGAATAGCGCGGTCTACCTCGCCCCGTGAGCGGAATAAATTCCCGAGGGTCAGATGCGCTTCAATAGTCCCGCTGTCTTCTTTAAGCATATCAAGGAACAGGTCAACAGCTTTATCCTGCTGGTTAGACAGTAAAAAGTTAACCCCGGCAACGTAGTCCCGCGACAGACGGTTCGCTTCCTGTTTTTTGTCTTGTTGCGCACTGTGGCGGCCCATATACCAGCCATATGCCGCCGCAACAGGCAATAACAGAAACAGCAGTTCAAGCATGACGAATTATTCCTTCACCACAGCTTTACCGTTCGCTGTCGTTACCGCAGACGAGGGTGTGACATATTGCGCTTCAAGACGTTTGATCTTGCGCTGAGCACGGGACAGGGACAACCGGACCCGCAGCCAGAAGAGCCCGCAGATAACCCAGCCAAGGATAAAGCCGGCACCAAACAGGGTGGCCAGTAAGGAAGATACTCGGAAATCGCCGCGGGCTAGCAGGTAATTAAAGGTCACGATCTGATCATTTTTGGCACCCAGCGTAATCGAGATAATAAAAATGACCAGCACGACTAAAAAAATCACTAAATATTTCACAATGTATCCTGTTATCGTTGTTTCCGTAAGCCGTACTATCCGCTGACTCCGGCCGCGGACGGCTGACATTCCGGTACACCTGCATCATTATATTATGGGGATGCAGAATATATTTACAATATGGCTTTTTGCTTCAGCACATTATTCCATATCACGGCCACTGGCGGAAAGCAGCAGATACGCGGGCACAGACACCAGAATAACTATGCCCCCGGCATTCACCACTGACATGATAACATCCCATGGCCAGTGCATTCCGAGAGCCATACGACTCCAGATTACCAGAAGTGCCCATATAAAGGTGGCAATAACCGTTTTATAGTGGCGACGGGGCCATAACAGAACCAGGTTCAGTAACGCCCAGCAGGCGGCAAACATGCTGTGGCCTGAAGGAAAAGAATAGCCTGTTTCAAATGCCCAGTGCTGTTTAAGCCAGCCAGGCAGCAGTGCATCGCCTGCGGTTGCGCTGTATACCTGCCTGCTGCGTTGCTCAGGCGATAACCGGTAAAAACCGGCAATCTCTGACGGTGACGAAGGGTACAGCCATGCAACATAAGGCCGGGCTTCTCTGACCTGGTTTTTTATCAGCGCATTGATGCCCTGCCCGCCCCAGACTACCGCCACCACCCATAGCAGCGTCAGCAACGGGGATTTTACCCCTGACTGATAAGGCCGCAGCTGCCAGAGTAACACAGCGGCCAGTATCAGTGTGGTCAGTATTCCCCACGGACGGGTCACGGTTTCGGTTGCTGCAAACAATACGGCCAGCAGGCCGCGGCCTGCCCCGGGTTGCCAGTGCCAGCCAGAAACCCATAATGCCGATGGCAGTACCAGTAAAATCAGCATGCCGCTGGCTGTCAGTTTCAGCAGTTTTAACATCGTATATGTGTTTTCTCCGCGGCTAAATCGATAATTATTATTTTCTGTGCCTGACGAAATAAGTTAACCTTCGTTATTGCTCTGATTGTGCTTTATTTCATCCTGAGCAGCAGAGTATTGCACACAGGGATAATGATTATGGCACAATAACATATTCAACTCTCAGGTTCAGAATACTGAAAATAACAGGTTTCAACAGCGGAGTATTTCATGCAACTTAAGCGGGTGGCACAAGCCACACTGCCCACACCATGGGGCGATTTCCTGATGGTGGGTTTTGAAGAAATTAGCACCGGAAAAGACCACGCAGCCCTGGTTTTTGGCGATATTTCCGGCCCGGCACCTGTCCTGGCGCGGGTACACTCAGAGTGTCTGACCGGTGACGCTTTGTTTAGTTTACGCTGTGATTGCGGATTCCAGCTGGAGTCGGCATTAAACGCCATTGCAACCGAAGGACGCGGCGTCCTGCTGTATCATCGTCAGGAAGGCCGTAATATCGGGTTACTGAACAAAATCCGTGCTTATTCTTTGCAGGATAAAGGTTACGATACCGTAGAAGCTAACCTCAAATTAGGTTTTGCTGCCGATGAACGTGATTTTACCCTGTGTGCCGATATGTTTAAATTACTCGAGGTAGATGCCGTGCGTCTGCTGACCAATAACCCGGCGAAGGTCCGGGTACTGACGGAAGCAGGAATTAATATTAGCGAACGAGTGCCCCTCGAAGTCGGCAGGAACCCGAAAAATACCGGCTATCTGGATACCAAAGCCCTTAAGATGGGACATTTACTGCAGCATAATGACGACTGATTCTGCAATATTGTCAGTCAGAAAGCCGGATATTCCGGCTTTTATTTTTCCGGCACAGGGAATACTTTACTGAAATAATATTTGTTCGCCTGTTTTTATGGGGTCCGGATGATTTTATATCGCAACATGACCGCAATACCCCTTTATTACTCATCATCCGGAGTTAATTTCCCCCGCGCCTAAACATACTCAGGACGACTCTGCTATTTTATCGCGCCGACACTATCTGCAAAATAGCCGGAAAATTAACAGGCCGCTAATTAGCCAGAATAGACTACAGCCAGCAAGTACCGTCAGCCATACCCGGCGACGAAAACGCGACGCGGGCAGCGCTTCCAGTGACTGTATATAACAACGGCACAATGAATGAAATAATGAAGTAAGTGACATACAGCCCTCCCTGTAAATGACCAGAATACCCCTGACCGAATGATGACCGGCCAACAGCTGAGTCAATTGCTGGTCATCCATAACCGGCAATTTATAGCACACACTGATATTTCTATTGGTTAAGAAAACACAGAAATACTTTCCTGTCCTTCGGTTCTCACTTCACCGGCAAACGAATATCTTTAAACATGGCTTCAATATCTTCGTTTGAGCGCAAAGCAATGGCCGTATCAACCACATCACGCGTCAGATGAGGTGCAAAACGCTGAATGAAATCATACATATAAGTACGGAGGAAACTGCTGCTGCGGAAGCCTATCTTGGTGGTGCTGTAGCTGAAAATATCTGATACATCTATTTTCACCAGGTCAGGATCAGAAACCGGATCAACCGCCATACTGGCGATAACACCAATACCCAGTCCCAGACGTACATAGGTTTTGATCACGTCAGCATCCGTGGCAGTAAACACAATTTGCGGTGTCAGTCCGGCCTGATTAAATGCTGAGTCCAACGCGGAACGGCCGGTAAAACCAAAGGTATAGGTCACCAGCGGATATTCAGCCAAATCATGGATAGTCACATGTGATTTTTCGGCCAGAGGATGGTCCGGCGGAACCACTATTGAACGATTCCAGTGATAGCAAGGCAGCATCACCAGGTCATCGTATAAGTGTAATGCTTCGGTCGCGATAGCGAAGTCAGCGTTACCTTTTGATACGGCTTCCGCGATCTGCGTCGGAGAGCCCTGGTGCATATGCAGAGACACCCGCGGATAACGCTGAATAAAGCCTTTGATCACTGGCGGAAGAGCATATCTGGCCTGCGTATGTGTGGTGGCAACGTATAACGACCCCTGATCAGGCCAGGTATGTTCTCCGGCCACAGATTTAATCGCATCCACTTTCGACAACACTTCGCGGGCAATTCGGATAATCTCATCCCCGGCCGGGGTTATTTGAGTCAGGTGTTTACCACTCCGTGAAAAGATTTGAACACCTAACTCATCCTCCAGCATACGTACCTGCTTACTGATACCCGGCTGAGAGGTATATAACCCTTCTGCAGTTGAAGAAACATTAAGGTTGTGGTTTACGACTTCGACGATATAGCGTAATTGCTGTAATTTCATAGCCCACCATTCCGGGACAAAAGACAGTCAGTGCCTGCGTCCCTGCAAAATAATTATCTGTTAATAATCTCTTTGATTATTAACAGACTACACACGCATTTTTTCTATAACTACTATAGCATTAAACAATTATCAACAGAACAAATAGCTATATCAGTTAAAAATAAAAGGGCCAGCAAACGCTGGCCCCGATGTACTGCACGCTTTATTTTTTAGCTTCCTGCCATTTACCGTCAATATAAAACATTGACCAGCCGGTTGCCTTGCCTTCCTTTTCAGAAGAAATATACTGCTGCTTAGTTTTGCGGCTAAAACGTACCAGGGTTTTATTTCCCTGAGGATCAGCGGCAGGTGCCCGGGTCAGATAAGCGAACTTCTCCGGCAGACGGTCACTGAAACGCTGTAATTCTTCCACCAGCGGTGCCCGGGTTTCACGTGATTTAGGGAATGTATTCGCTGCCAGGAAAATACCTGCAGCACCATCACGTAACACAAAATAAGCATCTGACTTTTCACAGGCTAATTCAGGTAACGGTACCGGATCTTCTTTTGGCGGTGCAACATCACCGTTACGCAGGATTTTACGGGTATTTTTACAGGCGTCATTAGTACAGGCCATATACTTACCGAAACGCCCCATTTTCAGATGCATTTCATTTCCGCATTTCTCACACTCCACCACCGGACCATCATAGCCTTTGATGCGGAACTCACCCTCTTCAATCTGATAGCCATCACAGGATGGGTTGTTACCACAGACATGGAGTTTGCGTTTTTCATCGATCAGGTAGCTGTCCATTGCAGTGCCGCATTTCTGACAACGTGGTCGTGCGCGTAATGCGTTGGTTTCCGCATCATCGCCTTCCAGAATATTTAATACTTCATTTTCCGGAATCAGATTGATGGTCTGTTTACACCGCTCTTTTGGGGGTAATGCATAGCCGGAACACCCGAGAAATACACCGGTTGTCGCGGTGCGTATTCCCATATGTCGCTGGCAGGCCGGACATTCAATTGAGGTGATGACCATCTGGTTAGGCTGCATTCCCCCTTCTTCAGGGTCTTTATCCGCCTGTTCCAGTTGCTGACTGAAATCAGCGAAGAAATGATCCAGTACAGCACGCCACTCCGCCTGATTGCTGGCCACCTGATCAAGGTTGTCTTCCATCCGGGCGGTGAAGTCGTAGTTCATCAGTTCGCGGAAGTTACCTTCCAGCCGGTCAGTCACAATTTCGCCCATCTTCTCGGCATAAAAGCGACGGCTTTCGGTTCTGACGTAACCGCGATCCTGGATAGTTGAGATAATTGACGCGTAAGTCGACGGACGACCGATACCGCGTTTTTCCAGTTCACGAACCAGCGATGCTTCGCTGAAACGGGCCGGTGGCTTGGTGAAGTGACGGGCCGGAAGCACATCAAGTAAAGCCGGGGACTCACCCACCTCAATGGCTGGCAGAGTCAAATCATCATCATTTTTACGTAAAGCCGGCATCACTTTTGTCCAGCCATCGAAACGTAATGTACGTCCTTTGGCTTTAAGACGGTAATCGCCGGCCTGTACAGTCAGTGTGGTTGAATCATACTTCGCCGCCATCATTTGACAGGCAACAAACTGACGCCAGATTAACTGATAAAGTTTCTGCGCATCCGCTTCCATATCTTTGAGCTGTTCGGCGACAACATTCACATCCGAAGGACGAATAGCTTCGTGCGCTTCCTGTGAATTATCCTTGTTCGCATACAGGGTCGCCGTTTTGGGCAGGTATTTGTCACCAAAACTCTCATCAATATAAGTACGTGCCATTTCGATGGCATCCTGACTCAGATTCGTGGAGTCGGTACGCATATAGGTAATATGACCCGCTTCATACAGACGCTGAGCCATCATCATGGTTTTTTTCACCCCAAAGCCCAGCCGCGTACTGGCCGCCTGCTGTAATGTGGAAGTGATAAAAGGTGCGCCGGGCTTACTGCTGGTGGGTTTATCTTCCCGCTCGGTAACCCGGTAAGAGGCTTTTTCCAGCAAAGAAACGGCTGCCTGAGTCGTTTCTTTATTTTCGGGACGAAAAGCTTTATCACCCTGATGTGTGACCCGCATCAGTAACTCATTGCCCGCGGCGGTATTCAGACGAACGTCAATATCCCAGTATTCTTCCGGAACAAAGGCCTTGATTTCGCGTTCCCGCTCAACCACCAGTCGTACAGCCACAGACTGTACCCGGCCGGCAGATAAACCGCGGGCGACTTTTTTCCACAATAATGGCGATACCATATAGCCGACGACCCGGTCCATAAAACGCCGGGCCTGCTGAGCATTAACACGATCGATATTCAGCTCACCGGGCTGTTCAAATGCCTGACGTATCGCATTTTTGGTAATTTCGTTAAATACCACACGGCTGAAACGCTGGTCATCTCCGCCAATAACTTCCCGTAAGTGCCAGGCTATCGCCTCACCCTCACGGTCCAAATCCGTCGCCAGATAGATGTGATCTGCATCAGCGGCCAGCGCCTGTAATTCAGAAACGACTTTTTCTTTACCCGGTAAAATCTGATAGTTGGCTTTCCAGCCATGCCACGGATCAACGCCCATGCGGTTTACCAGGGCACTTTTCTCGTCTTTCTTACCGGTTTTCGTTGTTTTAGCTTTACCGGCTTCTGCCGTTTTTTTCGCTAACGAACCGCTGGTCGGCAGGTCTCGAATATGACCCACACTGGATTTAACAACGAAGCCACTGCCAAGGTATTTATTAATAGTTTTAGCCTTTGCCGGTGACTCAACAATAACGAGTGCTTTACCCATAGATAACTTTACCTAATAAAAACGTCCTGAAGAACGGGAGAGGATGACTCCCCTGATTTGCAACAAGTGCGCTTGCTGCCGACTCTCACTAATCACGCCACATCATCGATAACTAACCATAGCCCGGATATTAACAGTATGATTAAAATAATCTTTTACTCAGGTATCCTGGCCGCTGACGGCGTGAACTCCCTGATTCGCAAATCGTCCACACTGTACCTGATAAAATCTGTTACGCAACTTTATTAGCATCCTGGCGTATTTATCGCCACTAATAGCACCAATAATTTTGTCCCGGTGGTTACTCTTGCCGTAAAATACCCTCCGGATTTGTAATGATATATCAGCAACAGGAGCATGCTATGAACGGAAAACCCCGGGCTGTTGATTCTGCAACTCTGATTGCACTGGCCAGCGAACAAATGACCGGATATCCGGATTATCTGCCATCCATGGAAATTACAGCTGTACGTCAGCAAGGTAACTTACTGATTTTTAGCGGCCCCTGGTTTGCAGACGCACAGGGATTGCCGACAAAACAAAGTACCGCGGCCTTTAATGTGTTTAAAGCCCTGACACAGGAATTGTCACCTCTGTACTGTCTGAAACAGTAACCCCGGCAATTGCCGGGGTTCGGTTGTCTGTAGCCACAATAACACAGGCGGGTTACAACAAGGGCTTTTCGCCCTTTTGCCACCATTTAAGCAGCAGGCGTTCTGCAACACTGGCACCACTTTGGGTAAAACGCTCAATGACACTTTTTTTCTTAGTGTAACTTACGGATAATAAATTGAATTCATCCATTTTACTGATAATTACTTCATCACTGGTGGCAATCTCGTCAATCAGCCCGTTTTCCAGAGCCTGACGTCCGTACCAGTGCTCGCCGGTCGCCACCGAGTCAATGTCCAGAGACGGGCGCATTTGATGAACAAATGATTTAAATAACTGATGAGTTTCATTAAGATCTTCGCGAAATTTTTCCCGGCCTTCATCCGTATTTTCGCCAAGCAGCGTCAGCGTCCGTTTATACTGACCGGCCGTATGCAGTTCAATATCAATATCATTACGTTTCAGCAGGCGATTAAAGTTAGGTACCTGAGCAACCACCCCGATGGAGCCGATAATCGCAAAAGGCGCGGCAACAATATGTGAGGCGACACAAGCCATCATATACCCGCCACTGGCAGCCACTTTATCGACTACCGCGGTCAGACGGATCCCGTGATCGCGCAGCCTCTGTAACTGGGACGCTGCCAGGCCATAGCCGTGCACCACACCGCCCGGGCTTTCCAGTTTCAACAACACTTCATCACCGGCGGTGGCCACAGACAGGACCGCTGAAATTTCTTTACGTAAAGAAGCCACTTCGCCGGCATCCATACTGCCTTTAAAATCCAGAACAAATAGTGTTTTCTTTGCCGGTGGCGGGGTTCCCTGCTTCCTTGCCGCTTTTTCTGCTTTGGCTTGCTCTTTCTGTTGCTTTTTCTGCCCTTTCAGCCAGTTTTTCTGCTCATGCTCAGGAAGCGTTGCGACCGCCAGTGTTTGTTTCAGCGTCTGATAATCTTCACCGGGATGACCAAGCTGTAACTGCCCCTGCCCCGTTTTTTTACGGGACGAAACACCAACGCATACCACCACCAGCGCAATAATCGCCACGACCAGGGTGACAATTTTTGCTAAAAATAACCCATATTCTGCAATAAAACTCACTCAGTCCACCTCTGTCACATCGGTTAAAACGCATGTTATTCCGTCCGGTCTGACACAATACAGCCTGTCTCAGACGGTGACGAAACAGGAAATTAACAGCCTGTCCTCAGAGTGTATCATATGATAATTTACGACATAACTGTATGAAATATAAAAAACAAAGGACCCGCCCGTGAACAACCAGTCCGACAATCTAAGTCTGAAAAATCACACTATTCTGGTCACTGGCGCCTCTGATGGCATTGGCCGTGAAGCGGCACTGACCTATGCCCGCCAGGGTGCCAGGGTACTGCTGACCGGCAGAAACCCGCAGAAACTGGAAGATGTCCGCCGGCAAATCGCGGCTTTCGGACAGAGCCCTGCCGAAATATTTCTGCTCGACTTCGCCACTGCTGACGCCGCACAGTGTCGTGAATTTGCTGATCAAATAGCCCGCACCGCGCCGCAACTGGAAGGTGTACTGCATAATGCAGGTATTCTCGGCACGATCCAGCCAATGGCCGATATTCCGGAACAAGAGTGGCAACAGGTCATGAAAATTAATCTGGAGGTGACTTTTTTTCTGACCAGGGCATTACTGCCTTTGCTGCTTAACGCCCCGGCGGCGTCGTTAGTTTTTACCAGTTCCAGTGTCGGACGCGAAGGCCGGGCGGGCTGGGGAAGTTATGCAGTCTCTAAGTTTGCCACCGAAGGCATGATGCAGGTACTGGCCGCCGAGTATCAGCACAGCAATTTGCGGGTAAACTGCATTAATCCGGGCGGTACCCGAACTTCAATGCGCGCCAGCGCGTTCCCTGAGGAGAATGCAGCACTGCTCAAAACACCGGCAGATATTATGCCTGTTTACTTGTATCTGATGACTGATGCCAGCAGAGGCCAGACGGGGATCAGTTTCGATGCACAACCCGGCCGTAAAGCCGGTCCGGCAGAATAAACCTGTAAAAAAACCCCGGAGAACCGGGGTTTCAGGCAGGGTAATAACTGTCAGCCTTTACCGTTATTGCGTTTTGATACCGGCCGGCCAGTCGCCGCTCGGCCAGCCGTACTGCGGCCAGAAGCCGGACGGCGGGGAGTACTTTTACTGCCAGCCTGGCTGTGCTTTTTCACCGCACGACGGATCTGGTTCGCTTTGGTACGACGACGATCTTTTTCGACCGCAAGTTTGGTTTCTGTTTCTTCCGGCATTTCCACCAGCTGACGCAGATAATTCACTGAGGTCAGATCCATTTCCATATACCCGCCCCGCGGCAAACCTTTGGGCAGAACGATATCACCATAGCGAACGCGCATCAGTCGGCTGACCTGCACACCAACGGCTTCCCATAACCGGCGCACTTCGCGGTTACGCCCTTCGGTCAGGGTTACGTTATACCACTGGTTGAGACCTTCTCCGCCAGCAAACTTAAGGGTTTTAAACGCAGCAGGACCATCTTCCAGCTGAACACCGACACTTAACTGACGAATTTTATCATCATCAATCTGGCCGAAAACGCGGACAGCGTATTCACGCTCCACTTCACGGCTGGGATGCATCAGGCGGTTAGCCAGTTCACCATCGGTGGTAAATAACATTAAGCCACAGGTATTGACGTCGAGACGCCCTACCGCTATCCAGCGCGCGCCGTTGAGGCGAGGCAGACGGTCAAACACCGTCGGACGGCCTTCAGGATCGTTACGGGTACATAACTCACCTTCCGGTTTGTAGTAAGCCAGCACCCGGCACACTTCGCTGGCACTTTCTGCCACACGTACCAGATGACCATCAATACGGATTTTCAGGGAATTGTTGCTTTCGACCCGATCACCCAGGCTGGCGATTTTCCCGTCAACACTGACCCGACCGGCGGAGATAATTGCTTCAATTTCACGGCGCGAACCATGTCCGGCACGTGCTAATACTTTTTGTAACTTTTCGCTCATGGAGCATGCCTCACTGTCGCCTTCCCAGGCCTCAGGTTTAGGGTATATTTAATATTAAAATCAAATACTTACGTAAAAACTGACTGCCATTATACAGGATGGCAGTCACAATGTAACGATTTTTATTATTCAGACAGTTGCAGAGCAATGCTCTGAATCATGGATAAATTAGCGGAACGGATGAGGATCACCGGCACCTTCACGCATAATTTCCGGGGCATCGCCGGTTAAATCAACCACTGTGGTCGGTTGCTGACCGATAGTACCGCCATTCAGGATCAGATCGACCTGCTTACCGATACTTAACTGGATCTCTTCCGGATCTGACTCGGCAAAATCATTCCCCGGTAACATAAGTGTGGTGGACATTAACGGTTCGTTGAGTGCTTCCAGTAATGCCTGAGCTACCGGATGGGAAGTTACGCGCAGACCGATAGTTTTGCGCTTATCATTCATCAAACGCCGCGGCACTTCTTTGGTTGCCTTAAGTAAAAAGGTATAGCACCCCGGGGTATTATTTTTAATTAAGCGGAAGGCACTGTTATCTACCTGAGCATAGGTCGACAGTTCAGAAAGATCACGACACATCAGTGTAAAATGGTGTGAATCATCCAGCTGACGGAGCCGGCAAATTCTCTCCAGCGCCGACTTATCTTCAAGTTTGCATCCCAGTGCATAGCCGGAATCGGTCGGATAAACAATCACACCGCCTTTATTCAGATAATCCACCGCCTGACTGATCAGACGTGGTTGTGGATTCTCCGGATGGATATAAAAAAACTGACTCATACTTCGCTCCCTGCACCGGTTTGCAACGGTGCACTACTTTGAATTTCCGGAAAACGCAGCCATACCGCTTCAGCACCGGCCGGTAACCACAGTTTTCGGCCCAGTTCTATCCAGGCGCAAGGCTGATGAAAATCAGATCCCTGAGATGCGGCCAGTCCGTAATCCTGAGCATATCGGGTTAACTGCTGGCGTTCATCAGGTGCCTGCTGGCACTGGGCAACTTCCATGGCATCTCCGCCGTGGTCGGCAAAAAATTTCAGCAACCGCTTTAACCATTTTGCCGATAGATCATAGCGTCCGGGGTGGGCAACCACCGCCCTGCCTCCGGACTGATGGATCGCATCAATTGCCTGTTCTATTGTACACCATTGGGCGGGCACATATCCGGTTTTGCCCCGCGCCAGATACTGTTTAAAGACCTGAGCCATGGTGGAGGCTTTACCACACCCGACCAGATAGCGGGCAAAATGGCCACGGGTTATCTGCCCTTCCCCCGCCAGTGCACTCGCACCTTGTAACGCGCCGGGGATATTTGCCCGCTCAAGCCTGCGGGCGATCTCTTCAGCTCTCTGCCAGCGTTTCTGATGCTGGCTATCAAGAAGTGCACAGAGAGCCGGATGATTAATGTCCATCCCCAGACCAACAATATGGATTTCGTGGTTTTCCCATAGTGTTGAAATTTCCACACCACTCATCAGTTGCAATGGCAACTGATGCCTGGCAATGGCCTGGCGGGCCGGTTCAATCGCATTTGTTGTATCGTGGTCGGTAATAGCCAGCACATCGACTCCGCGCTCATGTGCCCTTAACACCAGCTCTTCTGCACTGAGCACTCCGTCGGATGCCCGGGTATGGCTATGTAAATCATACAGCTGAAATGCCGTTGGTTCTGTCAAATTAACTCCAATAACTGATCCTTTGTGCGGATACAGGGATTTTAGCAATAACTGGAAAAGATGTATTGACAATCCGCGCATGAACCAGTTAACTAGTACACAAGTTCAGATAAGGATACTTCTCATGTTGGTTATGACTTTACATTCTTCACGCTGGTGGCGCATGACTCTCCCCTGACCGGGCGATGTTGTCGTGCACCGTAAGTGTAACCACAGTGCAGATTTCAGGGCCCGCAGAATGCGGGCTTTTTGTTGAAAAAAATTCAGAGAAATAACCATGGCTAAAGCAAAACCAGAATTAAAAATTATTACCGGTGATGCCCCCTACAGGGATGACCCGGCCGCGGTTTTCAACCAGCTTTGCGGTGCCCGTCCGGCCACTCTGCTGCTGGAATCTGCCGATGTGGACAGTAAAGATAACCTGCAAAGTCTGTTAATTACCGATAGCGCTTTAAGGATCAGTGCTATGGGGCAACAGGTTTCGGTTCAGGCGCTTTCCGAAAATGGTGCCAGCCTGCTTCCCCTGCTGGATGCTGCACTGCCCGCCAGTGTCGATATCCGGGTACGTCCTGATGGTCGCGAATTCTTTTTTCCGGCGATCGATCCGTTACAGGATGAAGACTCACGCCTGAAATCCGTATCAGTATTTGATGCTCTGCGTTTAATTCCTTCACTGGTAGAACACAGTGACCGACACCGTGAATCGGTTATGCTGGGGGGGCTGTTTGCCTATGATTTAGTTGCCGGGTTCGAAACATTACCGGAACTCGATAACCACCAGCGCTGCCCCGATTATTGCTTTTATCTGGCAGAGACGTTACTGGTCATCGACCACCAGTCGCGGACGGCCAGGCTGCAGGCCAGCGTGTTTACCCCGTCCGCCAGCGAATTTCAGCGTTTGCAGCAACGTATTCACCAGTTGAATCAGCAAATGCAGCAGCCTGCTGCTGCTCTGGTGGCGAAAAAAGTCGAGCAGATGGAACTGAACTGTAACCAGAGCGACGAAGTCTATTGCGATGTTGTCAGTAAACTTCAGCATGCCATCCGCATCGGAGAGATTTTTCAGGTTGTTCCGTCGCGCCGTTTCTCATTACCCTGCCCGTCGCCACTGGCAGCCTACGATACCCTGAAACGCAGCAATCCGAGCCCCTATATGTTCTTTATGCAGGACCGGGATTTCACACTGTTCGGTGCTTCCCCGGAAAGTTCATTAAAATATTCCGCAGCCTCCCGTCAGATAGAAATTTACCCGATTGCCGGTACCCGTCCCCGCGGACGGAATGCCGCCGGGGAACTGGATAAAGATCTGGATAGCCGGATTGAGCTGGAAATGCGTACCGACCAGAAAGAACTGGCGGAGCATTTGATGCTGGTCGACCTGGCCCGTAATGATCTGGCACGGATTTGTGTGCCCGGCAGCCGCCATGTTGCTGACCTGACGAAAGTCGACCGCTACACCTTTGTGATGCACCTGGTCTCCCGGGTGATCGGCACCCTGCGCGAAGACCTCGATGTGCTACATGCTTACCGCGCCGTCATGAATATGGGGACCCTGAGTGGTGCGCCTAAAGTCAGGGCAATGCAGCTGATTGCCGAATCAGAAGGTACCCGCCGCGGGTCATACGGCGGCGCTGTCGGCTACTTTACCGGCAGCGGTGACTTTGATACCTGTATTGTTATTCGTTCAGCCTATGTCGAAGAAGGCATTGCCACAGTACAGGCCGGCGGCGGTGTGGTACTGGATTCGGTCCCCCAGGCGGAAGCCGACGAAAGCCGCAATAAGGCACGCGCAGTATTACGCGCCATTGCGACAGCTCATCACTGTAAGGAGATTTTCTGATGGCTGATATTTTACTGCTGGATAACTTTGATTCATTTACCTATAACCTGGTCGATCAGTTACGTACTTTTGGTCACCGCGTGATGGTGTACCGTAACAGTCTGCCTGTCGAAACACTGCTCGAACAGCTGCGCAGTATGGAAAATCCGGTACTGATGCTTTCTCCGGGGCCGGGGGCACCTGCTGATGCGGGGTCAATGCCTGCGCTACTGGCTGCAGTGCGCGGAAAAGTACCGGTTATCGGTATCTGCCTCGGTCACCAGGCGATTGTTGAGAGTTATGGCGGCACTGTCGGCCAGGCGGGTGAAATACTGCATGGTAAAGCATCGGCTATCAGTCATGACGGCCAGGAAATGTTCAGTGGCTTACCTGACCCGTTACCTGTCGCCCGTTACCATTCGCTGGTCGGCAGCAATATTCCGCCGGATCTCACCGTAAACGCCACCTTTAACGGTATGGTGATGGCCATCCGTCATGATGAAGATAAAGTCTGTGGTTTTCAGTTCCATCCTGAGTCAATTCTGACGACACGGGGAGCAACATTACTGGAACAGACCCTCAGCTGGGCGCTTAGCGACTAAAGGATTTGCCGATGCAACAGATTCTGGAACAACTCTATCAGGGAAAAAATATTGACCGGCAACAAAGCGAGCGGCTTTTCTCTGCCATCATCACCGGTGAAATGGATCCCGTCTCGCTGGGTGCCGCATTGATCGCCATGAAAGTGCGGGGCGAAACTCCCGATGAAATTGCCGGAGCCGCCACAGCCTTACTGGATAACGCACGCCCTTTCCCGCGGCCTGACTATCTGTTTGCCGATATTGTCGGTACCGGCGGTGACGGCAGTAACAGTATCAATATTTCAACCGCCAGTGCTTTTGTCGCAGCGGCCTGTGGTCTGAAGGTCGCTAAACATGGCAACCGCAGCGTATCCAGTAAATCCGGGTCTTCGGACCTGCTGGCGGCGTTTGGTATTAACCTCGATATGACAGCGGAAAATGCCCGCGCGGCACTGGACCAACAGAACCTCTGTTTTCTGTTCGCCCCTCAGTACCACAGTGGTTTTCGCTATGCGATGCCGGTACGCAAGCAGTTACAGACACGGACACTGTTTAATGTGCTCGGGCCGCTGATTAACCCTGCCCGGCCGCCATTGGCACTGATCGGCGTTTACAGCCCGCAGTTAATTCAGCCGGTGGCCGAAACGCTGAAAGTGCTGGGTTATCGCCGCGCGGCCGTGGTACATGGCGGCGGGATGGACGAAATAGCGATCCATGCGCCGACACAGGTGGCAGAATTACGCGACGGGGAAATCACCCGCTATGACATCAGTCCGCCGGACTTCGGGCTGGAATTCCATGAAAAAGAGTCGCTGGCGGGCGGTACGCCTCAGGAAAATCGTGATATTTTACGTCAGTTACTGCAGGGTAATGGTCAGACGGCTCACGAACAGGCTATTGCAATTAATGTCGCGATGCTGATGAAATTATTCGGTAATGAAGATTTACGCCATAACGCTGAACAGGCTATTGCGATGATCCGCAGTGGCCGGGCGTATGAGTTAGTCACTGCACTGGCAGCAAGAGGATAACCATGAAGGGTACCGTTTTAGAAAAAATAGTTGCAGATAAAGCTCTCTGGCTGGCAGCGCGTAAAGCACGACAACCCCTTTCAGACTTTCAACAGGCGCTGGTGCCTTCGGCGCGTAATTTCTACCAGGCATTACAGCGTGATAAGAGTGCCTTTATTCTGGAATGTAAGAAAGCCTCACCGTCAAAGGGGCTGATTCGCGAAGACTTCGACCCTGCAGCGATTGCTGCCGTTTACCGTGACTACGCTTCTGCAGTTTCGGTTCTGACCGATGAGAAATACTTTCAGGGCAATTTTGAATTTTTACCTGAAGTCAGTGCCGCTATTACTCAGCCTGTCCTGTGCAAAGATTTTATTATTGACCCTTATCAAATCTATCTGGCCCGCTATTATCAGGCCGATGCCATTTTACTGATGTTGTCGGTACTGGATGATCAGCAGTATCAGGCTCTGGCCGATGTTGCCCATTCGCTGAATATGGGGGTACTGACCGAAATCAGTAACCAGCAGGAGCTGGATCGGGCGCTTAAGCTGAAACCACGGGTCGCAGGAATCAATAATCGTGACCTGCGCGACCTGTCAATTGATTTAGATAAGACCCGTCAGCTGGCACCGCAATTGCCTCAGGACACCATTGTGATCAGTGAGTCCGGTATTTATGACTACCAGCAGATTGCTGAACTGCGCCGTTATGCCAATGGCTTCCTGATAGGTTCTTCATTAATGTCAGAAGACAACCTGGCGGTGGCGGTTCGCCGGGTATTGATCGGTGATAACAAAGTCTGCGGACTGACCCGCAGTGAAGATGCCGCAGCCGCATGGCAAGCCGGTGCGGTTTATGGCGGAATCATCTTTGCACAGGGCTCACCACGCCAGGTCAGCCTCCGTCAGGCGGAGGAAATTGTTGCAGCTGCTCCGTTGAAGTTTGTCGGAGTCTTCCGCGACCAGCCGGCCGAAGAGGTGGCCGGTATCGCCAGCCATTTGCGGCTGAGTGCTGTTCAGCTACATGGCAGTGAATCGGCTGAATTTATTGCTGCGCTGCGTCAGCAGTTACCGTCACAGATTGCTATCTGGAAGGCTTTCAGTATCAGCGACCATCTGCCGGAGCGTAACCTGCCTGATACGGATCGTTATCTGTTTGATAACGGTAACGGCGGCAGCGGTCAGCGTTTTGACTGGTCACTGCTGCAAGGACAGGACTTACATAATGTTATGCTGGCCGGCGGGCTGAATGCGGAAAACTGTGCAGAAGCGGCCCTGACCGGCTGTGCCGGTCTGGATTTTAATTCCGGTGTTGAAACTGCTCCCGGCATCAAGGATCCGAAAAAACTGGCGGACGTTTTCCGGCAATTACGAGCTTACTAATCAGGATGCGTCATCTGACGATACAGGAAATTGAGTTATGACTTTACTGAACCCCTATTTTGGTGAATTTGGCGGGATGTATGTTCCGCAAATTCTGATGCCGGCACTCAGCCAGCTGGAAGAAGCTTTTGTCAGTGCCCAGCGTGATCCTGAGTTCCAGGCTGAGTTTGTGCGACTGTTAAAAGACTACGCCGGACGACCGACTGCGCTGACCCTGTGCCGGAATATTACCGAAGGTACCCGTACCCGCCTCTACCTGAAACGTGAAGATTTATTACACGGCGGTGCTCACAAAACAAATCAGGTGCTGGGACAGGCATTACTGGCGAAACGGATGGGCAAAAACGAGATTATCGCGGAAACCGGGGCCGGACAACATGGTGTTGCTTCTGCCATTGCCTGTGCCTTACTGGGTATGAAATGCCGGATTTATATGGGCGCCAAAGATGTGGAACGTCAGTCGCCGAATGTATTCAGAATGCGCCTGATGGGTGCAGAAGTCATTCCGGTACACAGTGGTTCAGCCACCCTGAAAGATGCCTGTAATGAGGCTCTGCGCGACTGGTCTGGCAGTTACGAGACCGCACACTATATGCTGGGTACCGCGGCTGGCCCGCACCCGTTCCCGACTATCGTCCGTGAATTTCAGCGTATGATTGGCGAAGAGACCCGCGTACAGATTATGGAACACGAAGGCCGTCTGCCTGATGCGGTGATTGCCTGCGTGGGTGGCGGATCCAATGCTATCGGAATGTTCGCTGATTTTATTGATGAATCTTCTGTCGGGCTGATTGGCGTCGAACCGGCGGGACTCGGCATTGAATCCGGACAACATGGTGCGCCGTTAAAACACGGTAAAACCGGTATCTATTTCGGTATGAAGGCACCCATGATGCGTACAGAAGACGGGCAGATTGAAGAGTCTTATTCCATTTCTGCCGGACTCGACTTCCCGTCAGTCGGCCCGCAACATGCATGGCTGAACAGTATCGGCCGCGCAGATTATGTTTCAGTTACCGATGATGAAGCTCTGGAAGCATTTAAAGATCTGTCACGCCACGAAGGTATTATCCCGGCGCTGGAATCCTCCCATGCGCTGGCCCATGCGCTGAAAATGGCCCGTCAGGCGCCGGAAAAAGAACAATTACTGGTTGTTAACCTCTCAGGCCGCGGTGATAAAGACATATTTACGGTGCATGATATTCTGCAGCAGCGAGGAGAAATCTGATGGAACGTTATTCTGCTTTATTTAATCGCCTGGCTGAGCGTAAAGAAGGTGCTTTTGTGCCATTTGTCACGCTGGGAGATCCGGGGGCTGAGTTATCGCTGCAAATTATCGATGCGCTGGTCGCCGGAGGGGCGGATGCCCTGGAGCTGGGCTTCCCGTTCTCTGATCCCCTGGCTGACGGCCCGACAATTCAGGCGGCCAACCTGCGCGCTTTCAGCGCCGGGATGGACAGCAACAAAAGCTTCGATATTATCACTCAGGTACGTAATAAATATCCGGATCTGCCGATTGGCTTGTTAATTTACGCTAATCTGGTTTTCAGTCCCGGCATTGATGCGTTTTATGCCCGCTGCCAGCAAGCCGGTGTCGATTCGGTTCTGGTCGCTGATGTCCCCATGGAGGAGTCACAGCCCTTCCGTCAGGCAGCAATGCGGCACCATATTGCGCCAATCTTTGTCTGCCCGCCGAATGCCAGTGATGATTTATTACGTGAAATCGCATCTCACGGCCGCGGATATACTTATCTGTTATCCCGTGCCGGTGTCACCGGTACCGAACATAAAGCCGCCCTGCCGTTGCAGCATATAATCAGCAAACTGCATGAGTACCATGCAGCCCCCCCGATTCAGGGCTTCGGTATTTCTGAACCTTCTCAGGTGAAGGAATCTATCGCTTCCGGTGCTGCAGGGGCAATATCCGGTTCTGCCGTCGTCAGAATTATCGAACAGAACCTGCAACAGCCCGCCATAATGCTGAAAAAACTGACCGACTTTGCTGCCTCATTAAAAGCGGCCACCCGCTGATAGCCCTTTTCTCCGACAGACAGGCACCCCGCGGTGCCTTTTTTGGCAACAAAACTGGTAGATTAAAAATTTAGGATTACACTATAAGTGTACCGGAAAATCCCGGCATAACCTTTATTATACAGGGAGGCAGTAAATGAAGTTTATTAAGGTATTAGCCAGTGCAGTACTGGCATCAGTGGTGGCATTATCATTAACTGCCTGTGCGCCCGGCCCGAAAAAAGAAGGTACCGGAGGTTATATTGATGACACCGTGATCACCACCAAAGTCAAAGCTCAGTTACTGGGTACCAAAGAACTCAGATCGACCGAAATTAAAGTCGAAACATTTAAAGGACGTGTGCAACTCAGTGGTTTTGTGTCCAACCTGCAAACAGCAAGCCGTGCAGTTGAAGTTGCCCGCAGAGTGCCTGGTGTCACCTCGGTGGTTGATAATATGCAGATCAAATAGCTGAACTGTATTACAGAAAAAGCGCAGCAATGCGCTTTTTCTTATTCTGCCCCCGATGTTCCTTTGTATCCCCCCTGCAAAAATCGCCCTGACTGACTTTATTCGGCTGCCGGTATATATCATCGCCGATGAAAACAAAGCGCCCGATACAGAGTATCGGGCGTATCGGAAATAATGTTTTATTCAGCAATATCCGTCCCTGCGAATAACGCAGGCAAGGTACTCAGAAGCTGTAACCTACACCGAAGAAGAAGACCCACGGATTAATGTTAGTTTTGATGCTTTGCTGATCGCCATTGGCTTTGAATTTCACTTTGGTATTAATGTCCATGTACCACAGGGATGTATTCAGCATCCAGTGCTGATTAATCTGGTAGTCCATACCCAGTTGTCCGGCCACGCCCCAGGAGTCCTTCACATGCAGATCAGATAAACCCGCCGCGCGTCCGGTGTCATTGAATTTGTTATTAAAGAAGGTCGTGTAGTTAACACCAATACCGGCATAAGGCTGGAATTTAGAGCTATTATCCAGGAAGTAATACTGGGCCATCAGTGTCGGCGGTAACTGGTGAACGGTGGCCAGAGTGCCCGTCGGCCCCAGTCCGACCTTGTGGCGGAAAGGCGTGGCTGCCAGTAATTCAACACCAATATGGTCCGTCGCCATATAAGTAAAAGTCAATCCCAGCTGGGTATTGTTACTGACATTAAATTCACCTAAGCCCAGCACATTATCAGAACCCCCGGTCGGCCGGACAGTTGCGCTGCCAGCCCTGATAAAGAAGTCACCTGCCTGGTGAGCTGACGCTGCTGCCGGTAACAGTGCTGCCAGTAATAATGCAATTTTTCCGATTTTCATAGCCACTCCTCTCCTGAACTCGTCTGCTTTTATTGTTTTCAATGTGAACAATTTTTACATTGTATTTTGTTGTTGCTATGTGTATCGCGATTCACGCAGAAAATCATGTTTTTCCCGCCTGAAAAAATAGTTAAAAAACAAAGCCTTGATCCAGATCAATTTTTATCAGCTAACAGTTTCGCGTTTTAACTAAAAAAATTGTCTTAGATCTTCTGTTAATAATCCGGAGTATTAAGGCTATAATCGTTCAAAAAAAGCCCGATAATGAGTATTAATCATCCGGGCGGAGATAAAAGCAGAAAGTTATGTAAGTGAGGGTGCCCGCAGGCGTGGTTAACATGTACAATCTTGCGGTTAATTCATTTGTTTCCCAAAGGAGTGTACATGTCTCTCACGGCCAGCTCGTTATACCGTGATTCCGCAAATTTTTTGCGCCACCAGCTAAAAACGATAACACTGATCTCTCTGGTCAGCGCTTTCGTTACCGTTCTGCTGGGTACCGTTTTTTCTCCGGGTGCCGAACAGCTGTCTGCATTAATGCAAAGCAATGACAACGCAGGCTCACTGATTGAAGTGCTGCAGAATATGTCACCCGAACAGCAAAGAATATTACTGCACAGCTCGGCTGTCGGCACTCTGGCTGCTTTACTGGGTAACACATTATTACTGGGCGGGATGCTGGTGCTGATCCCGTCGGCTTCTTCCGGTAAACGGCTCAGTGCCTTAGGGGCGATAGGAGCCTCTGTCGGTTTTCTGCCTGCTTTACTTATTCAGACCTTTATCGTGACACTGATCGTTCAGCTCGGTTTTATGGCCTTTGTCATCCCGGGGATTTTTCTGGCAGTTCTGTTTTCCCTGTCTCCGGTATTACTGAGCCAGAAACGTGCCGGTATTTTCGGCTCGATGAAACAAAGCGTGCCACTGGCCTGGAACAATATGAAAGCCCTGGCTCCCGCGGTTATTTGCTGGTTGCTGGCTAAAGTTGTGTTGATGTTTATCTTCGCTTCGCTCACCGCACTTCCTGCAACAACAGCGGCTATTATCGCCACCACTCTGGGTAATTTACTGTCAGCAATGCTGGTAATCTATCTGTTCCGTGTGTATATGCTGATACGCTAACCGTCTGTTTTACTTTTTCGGCTCGCCTGCCGGTGAGCCGCATTATCCGGACCTGCTATGAAACAATTACTGGACTTTTTGCCTCTTGTCGTCTTTTTCATTTTTTATAAGCTATACGATATTTTCGTTGCCTCAGGCGCACTGATTGCCGCAACCGCGATTGCACTGGTTGTCAGCTGGGTGCTGTACAAAAAACTGGAAAAAATGACTATCATTACGTTTATTCTGGTGACTGTATTTGGTTCTTTGACACTGATTTTCCATAATGATGAATTTATAAAATGGAAAGTGACGGTTATTTATACATTATTTGCTGCCGCATTGTTATTCAGTCAGTGGTGGATGGAACAGCCATTAATTCAATCAATGCTGGGTAAAGAGCTGGTATTACCTTCCGCAGTCTGGCGACGTTTGAATATTGCCTGGGCAATATTTTTCTTCGTTTGCGGGCTGGTCAATATTTATGTCGCATTCTGGTTGCCTGAATCTTTCTGGGTTAACTTTAAGGTCTTCGGCCTGACCGCATTAACTCTGCTATTTACTGCTGCCTGTGGTCTTTATATATGGCGGCATCTGCCACGCGAAGAAAAGTAATACCCGGGTGGCCTTCCTGCAGGCCACTTTTTTAATAAAGAGAATAATAAATGACCGACAGTCTGAGACAGCCGCAAGGTGAGATGGTGCTGCGTACACTGGCAATGCCGGCAGATACCAATGCAAATGGTGATATATTTGGTGGCTGGTTAATGTCCCAGATGGATATGGGGGGAGCGATTCTGGCAAAAGAAATCGCCAATGGCCGTGTTGTTACTGTGCGTGTCGACGGTATGACATTTCTTAAACCCGCCGCTATCGGTGACGTTGTCACTTGTCATGCCCGCTGTATACGTACCGGCAACAGTTCAATTACTATTAATGTTGAGGTATGGATTAAAAAAGTTTCTTCCGAGCCGATTGGTCAGACTTACTGCACCACAGAAGCCGTATTTATTTACGTTGCGGTGGATGATAAAGGAAAACCAAGGAAACTCAGTGAGCTGATAGCCAATAAAAGCTACCCGTAACACCCTGCCGTGAGAGGTAAAGCGCATAACTGCGCTTTATCTCTCAGCAACAGCTATTATTGCACTGATGAACTGCCATCAATTTTAAACAATATAGTCATCGTCAGTCCGGTGCCTGGCTTGCCACTCTGGTAACGCCAGCGCCGCATCGCCTGTTTAACTTCGCGATCAAACATATTCTTCGGCTGCGCCTCAATAATACGCTCATTCACGACCCTGCCATCACTGTCCACATCGAACTGTACTTTCACCCGTCCTTCAAGGTGAAAAGCCAGAGCTCTGGCCGGGTAGGCCGGGCTGGTAATACTGACCGCCTGTGGTTTACCCTGAGAAATACTTTGCTGATCATTACGCGACGTTTGCGGCGCGGTTTGTGCTTTGGTCTGATCTGCCGGATTATTTTTTTGTTGTGCTGTCAGTGTCGGTTTATTTTCAGTCACAGGCTTTTCGACCGGTTTTATTACAGGCTTAGGTTTGACTGCTTTTTTCTTCACCTCATGGCGTTTTTTTACCTCAGGTTTCGGCTTCGGTTTCGGCTCCGGTTTGGCAATCGGTACCGGTTTATCCAGAGGGGGTTCGGGGGCCGGGGCCGGCTGTGGTTCAGGTTGTGGCTGCACTGGCTGAGGTGTCGGAGGGGTCACAGGCTGTACCGGCTCCGGCTGGCTTTTCGCCGCCTCAGGCTGAACCTCCGGAGCAACCATCGACACGCTGATAGCAGACTGGGGTGTGGGCACGTTCAGGACCTGGTTGAATGAGGCAAACAGCAACCCGGCAACCACCGCACCATGAAGAGCGACTGATACCACCATGGATAATGAAAAACGTTTTGGAAATTGTTCTGTAAGAGTGCTCATAGCTATCTGGTCAGTTCAGTGATGAATCATTTTAAATGCAAATAGCAATCAGTTTCAATACGTATCGCTGACGGATATGTGCCATTTTATTTGCACTGATGGCGCGGTTAGCTTAACGTTGGGTTCTCAATTTTTTGCCGTAAGAGATAATCATCGTGTTATACGTCATTTACGCTGAAGACTTCCCTGACTCACTGGAAAAAAGGCAGTCTGTGCGCCCTGCCCACCTGGCTCGTCTGCAATTATTGCAGGATGAAGGAAAATTAATTGTTGCCGGTCCAATGCCAGCCGTCGACAGTAACGAACCCGGAGTCGCGGGATTCACCGGTTCTACCGTGATCGCTGAATTTCCATCCCTCGAAGATGCTCAATCCTGGGCTAACGATGACCCCTACATAGCAGCCGGTGTTTACCAGAAAGTGACGGTCAGGCCATTTAAAAAGGTCTTCTGAGCTGATGAAATGCTGATCCAGCACATATTGTGACTGATAAGCGCCGGGCAAAAAATGCAATACACTGTACTGCGCTTTTTGCCCGCAACCGGATATTGTCAGTCGCGGCTTATATACAATGTGCACTGCTCAGAGATGACAGACAGATTCAGTTCGCTCCACAGTACAGTATCCCCCTTTGCCCTGTGACAGCCTGCTATACTGATAGGAGTATTCTGCCGCCACACGGGCTGAAGTTTGTTGCCGGCGAACTCCGATGAGCGGCACAGGATTATTCATTCGATATGGCAGGAGGTTTATATGAAATATCACGTATTAGTTTTTCATAAAGACGGAACAACCGAAACCAGGCAAACAGAAGCAGACAATATACCGAAAACCATAACTATCACCATCGAACGTCCCCCGCAACAAACTACTACAGAATCCCCCCCGGAAAATGTATCTCAGGAAGTCGATGTCCGGATGACGCGTCATATTGCAGGTAAAAGATATTTGTTCGCCATGCTAAAGCAGGGGTTTATCAATCTGGAAGAGGCTGAGAAAGCGATTATTCATGCCAGGCTGCCTTCAATTCCCGGATAGATTACACCCGTATCGCCGCTCTGCGGGGCGGTTTCCGGCTATCCTTTTTAGAATATGTGTATACCGGCAGACAGGGTAACCGGCGGATAACATAACACAGCGGGCGACATGATATTCTGTTATTCCTCACCGCCAGTATTACACTGCATCTCCGCCAGATAATTTTCAGAAATAATGGGTAACCGACGGCCCCAGTTCCGGAAGTATAAACAGCAGTGATCGCCTTTGTTGTTTCGCAAGCTGATGTCTGATTAACCGGATATGTGTATAACGCCGTGACTGGGCCTCCAGCCAGCGTACTTTACGGCGATTACTTTGCCGCGCCATCCGCCAGCGCCCGACTTCGTTTCTGCTTCTTTTCATGATTACCTCCCGTGAGTATCATTTCGGCCAGTATACGCCGTTATTCCCCGGATCCAACGCTGCTTTCAGAAAAGGTTTCACAATATGCTGAGTACACGTACACTCAATAGATAAAGCATAAACCGGAATTCCATTTAATGACGACATTCTATTCCTTCGTTAACGGGTTTATATTGTTTGGCTACTGGCTGCTGATCGCTGCCGTTACCCTGAGAATTTTAATGAAGCGCAGGACCGCCTCTTCCTCGATGGTCTGGTTGCTTATTATTTATATTCTGCCACTGGTGGGAATAATTGCTTATCTGAGTTTCGGTGAATTATATCTCGGTAAACGCCGGGCGGAGCGTGCCAGAACGATGTGGCCTGCCACTTCCCGGTGGCTGGCGGACTTAAAAAAGTCATCTCATATTTTTGCAACCAGTACCAGCAGTGTTGCCAGTGCTTTATTTAAGCTATGTGAGCATCGCCACGGGATCGCCGGAGTCAAAGGTAACCAACTGGAATTACTGACCAGCTCAAATGACGTAATGCGTTCGCTTATCCGGGATATTGACCTGGCAGAACACAATATTGAGATGGTGTTTTATATCTGGCAACCCGGAGGCCAGGCTGATGACGTGGCAGCGGCATTAATTACTGCCGCCCGCAGAGGGGTTTTCTGTCGGCTGATGCTCGACTCAGCCGGAAGCCGCAGTTTTTTCCGCAGTCCGTGGCCGAAAAAATTCCGCGAGGCCGGTATCGACGTTGTCGAATCTTTGCAGGTAAACCTGCTGAGGGTATTTTTTCGTCGCATGGACCTGCGCCAGCACCGTAAAATAGTGCTGATTGATAACTATATTGCCTATACCGGCAGTATGAACCTGGTTGACCCGCGGTTTTTTAAACAGGATGCCGGTGTCGGACAATGGGTTGATTTAATGGCCAGAATGGAAGGTCCTGTGGCTATCACACTGGGGATTGTGTTTTCCTGTGACTGGGAAATTGAAACCGGTAAACGCATTCTTCCGCCCCGGCCCGATGAAACTATTATGCCCTTTGAAGAAGCCAGTGGACATATTATTCAGGTAATAGCCTCAGGTCCCGGTTTTCCCGAAGATGTGATCCATCAGGCACTGCTGACTGCCGTCTATTCAGCACGTGAACAGTTGATCATGACAACACCTTATTTTGTACCCAGTGATGATCTGCTGCACGCTATCTGTACCGCCGCATTACGTGGTGTTGATGTCAGCCTGATCGTGCCACAAAAAAACGACTCATTGCTGGTCGGCTGGGCCAGTCGTGCGTTCTTTACCGAACTACTGGCAGCAGGGGTTAAAATTTATCAGTTCAGCGACGGCCTGTTACATACCAAAAGCGTGCTGGTTGACGGGGAACTTTGCCTGGTGGGTACCGTCAATCTTGATATGCGCAGTCTGTGGCTCAATTTTGAGGTGACTCTGGTGATTGATGATGCCGGTTTCGGTGATGATCTTAGCTGTGTACAGCAGGATTATATTCTGCGCTCACAGTTACTGGATGGCCGTGAGTGGGCAAAACGGCCCTACTGGCGCAGGATAATCGAACGACTGTTTTACTTCTTTAGCCCTTTACTGTAAAAAAGGCCGCATATTTCTATCAATAAATACGGGCTGATCATGGATCTTAATAATCGTCTTACAGAAGATGAAACGCTGGAACAGGCATACGATATTTTTCTGGAACTGGCAGGGGATAATCTGGATCCTGCAGACATTATCCTGTTTAACTTACAGTTCGAAGAGCGTGGCGGTGCCGAGCTTTCAGACCCTTCAGAAGACTGGAACGAACATGTCGATTTTGATCTTAATCCGGACTTTTTTGCCGAGGTCATTATCGGATTAGGCGATGCCGACGGGGAGCCTGTTACCGATGTGTTTGCCAGAGTCCTGTTATGTCGTGAAAAAGATCATAAACTGTGCCATATCCTGTGGCGTGAATAATCAGCCTGTCTGATGCCCGCATTTATCCGTTTCCATACCCTGCGGAGGAAACGGATATCTTTGTCCGGGCTAGGGTTCACAAAGCATACCAGAGTCCTTCATCCGGCTCGCTGTTCTGGCAGATAACCGCCAAATTACCGGTTATCTGGTTAAGCCGGCTTATCGGGCCGTAAACCGGCAGATAAATAATTATTAACAAAACTTAATAAATACTCCCCATCTCCTGATCTGCCTCACACACAAAATCAACAAATACAAACATTTAAAAAACAAACTTGCTACATAAGCGGATAACTGATAAAGCTGAATGGTATCAGCTTGCATATAAATTGATCTGCATCAGTGCCTGTATTGCAACATATCCATAATCTGAACGTAACCGGACTTCATTAATTCATGCTGATATGAGATTCTTTTAGTAAGCACCGTATAAAAGCGGACAGTGGTAGCGATCTGACACGTATGTTTACTAAAAAAGTTTAATTTTCCTTCAGGAGATAAGCATGACTGTAACAAACGTTGCTGAATTGAATGGGCTGGTAGAAAGAGTCAGGCAAGCACAACAGCAGTATGCAGGCTTTAGTCAGGAGCAGGTTGATAAGATCTTCAGGGCCGCAGCATTAGCTGCCGCAGATGCCCGGATACCGCTGGCGAAAATGGCGGTCGCTGAGTCAGGAATGGGGATCGTCGAAGACAAAGTCATCAAAAACCATTTCGCTTCGGAATATATTTACAACGCTTACAAGGACGAAAAAACCTGCGGTATCCTCGACACTGATGATACTTTCGGCACTATGACTATTGCCGAACCTATCGGAATTATCTGCGGGATTGTCCCGACCACCAACCCGACGTCGACGGCCATTTTTAAAGCCTTAATCAGTCTGAAAACCCGTAACGGAATCATTTTCTCCCCGCATCCGCGGGCAAAAAACGCCACCAACAAAGCAGCAGATATCGTGTTACAGGCTGCCATTGCGGCCGGTGCTCCGCCCGATATTATTGGCTGGATTGATGAGCCATCCGTTGAATTATCTAACCAGTTAATGCACCACCCCGACATTAACCTGATCCTCGCCACCGGTGGACCGGGTATGGTTAAAGCAGCCTACAGTTCCGGTAAACCTGCTATTGGTGTCGGTGCCGGTAATACACCGGTCGTTATCGATGATACTGCTGATATAAAACGAGCGGTCGCTTCTATTCTGATGTCAAAAACCTTCGACAATGGTGTTATCTGCGCCTCTGAGCAATCAGTGATTGTTGACAGCTCTGTGTATGACGCAGTACGTGAACGGTTTTCGACCCACGGCGGTTATCTGCTGCAGGGAAGTGAATTAAAAGCTGTGCAGGATATCATTCTGAAAAACGGGGGCCTGAACGCAGGGATTGTCGGCCAGCCGGCGACAAAAATTGCTGAGATGGCAGGGATCAGTGTGCCTCCGGATACTAAAATTCTGATTGGTGAGGTCAGTGATATTGATGAATCTGAACCTTTTGCCCATGAAAAACTGTCGCCGACCCTGGCAATGTACCGTGCCACCGGTTTTAACGATGCACTGCAAAAAGCGGAAAAACTGGTAGAAATGGGCGGTATCGGCCATACCTCTTGCCTGTATACCGACCAGGACAATCAGCCTGAGCGGGTCAGACTGTTTGGCGAAAAAATGAAAACCGCGAGGATCCTGATTAATACCCCGGCTTCTCAGGGGGGGATTGGCGATTTATATAACTTTAAACTGGCACCGTCACTGACGCTGGGTTGCGGCTCATGGGGCGGGAACTCTATCTCTGAAAACGTCGGTCCTAAGCACCTTATTAACAAGAAAACCGTCGCTAAACGGGCTGAAAATATGTTGTGGCATAAACTCCCTAAATCCATCTATTTTCGTCGTGGTTCATTGCCGGTGGCTCTGGAAGAAATCGCCAGTGACGGTGCAAAACGGGCCTTTATTGTTACAGACCGGTTCTTATTCAATAACGGTTATGCTGATCAGGTGACGCGGGTATTAAAATCCCGTGGTGTGGAAACGGAAGTTTTCTTCGAAGTGGAAGCTGACCCTACCCTGAGCATCGTGCGCAAAGGGGCCGCACAAATGCACAGCTTCAAACCTGATGTGATTATTGCTCTGGGGGGTGGTTCCCCGATGGATGCGGCCAAAATTATGTGGGTGATGTACGAGCATCCCGAAACCCACTTCGAAGAACTGGCATTACGTTTTATGGATATCCGTAAACGTATTCATAAGTTCCCGAAAATGGGTGTAAAAGCCAGTATGGTCGCTATTACCACCACTTCTGGTACCGGCTCTGAAGTTACCCCGTTTGCGGTAGTTACTGATGATGCCACCGGACTGAAATACCCGCTGGCCGATTATGCACTGACACCGGATATGGCGATTGTCGATGCAAATCTGGTGATGGATATGCCAAAATCTCTGTGTGCTTTTGGCGGACTGGATGCAGTCACTCACGCCCTTGAAGCCTATGTTTCAGTACTGGCCAATGAGTACTCTGACGGTCAGGCTCTGCAGGCGCTGAAATTGCTGAAAGAGAATTTACCGGCAAGCTACCATGAAGGGGCTAAAAATCCGATTGCCCGCGAGCGGGTACATAATGCGGCAACTATCGCAGGTATTGCGTTTGCTAACGCGTTCCTCGGCGTCTGTCACTCAATGGCCCATAAACTGGGTTCTGAGTTTCATATCCCGCACGGGCTGGCAAATGCACTGCTGATAGCCAACGTGATCCGCTACAATGCTAACGATAATCCGACCAAACAGACCGCCTTTAGTCAGTACGACCGGCCACAGGCCCGTCGTCGCTATGCAGAAATCGCCGATCATTTGGGGCTTGGTAAACCCGGCGACCGTACCGCAGCGAAAATCAGTGCGTTACTTCACTGGCTGGATGAGATTAAAACTGATCTCGGGATCCCGAAATCTATCCGTGAAGCCGGGGTACAGGAAGCTGACTTCCTGGCAAAAATCGATAAACTTGCCGAAGATGCATTTGATGATCAATGTACCGGCGCAAACCCACGCTACCCGCTGATTGCTGAATTGAAACAGTTGATGCTGGACAGTTACTACGGTCGCGAATTTACAGAGCATTCACTGCATACTCCGGAAAAACCCGCAGCTGCCGCACCGGCGGCAAAGGGTAAAAAGAAAGCAGGCTGAGATAACAACCACCGCCCCTGTGATCAGGGGCATTGCTCAGGTAAACGCCGCACCACAGCGGCGTTTATTAAATGAAGGATATCATCATCACTCAGGGATGTACCTTTCACCATAGATAGCGGCAGGATCATCTGATTCAAGCGCCTGCCAGTAGTGTTTTCTGCAGACCGAAATATAACGTTCATTTCCACCGATAACCACCTGCTCCCCTTCTTTAAACGGTCGTCCTTTGCCATCAAGACGCAATACCATGCTGGCTTTTCTGCCGCAATGACAGATTGTTTTTAGTTCAACCAGTTTATCAGCCCAGGCCAGAAGATACTGGCTTCCTTCAAACAGCTCTCCGCGAAAATCCGTCCTCAGTCCGTAGCACAGTACAGGAATATCTGAAAAGTCAGCAACTTCAGTTAACGACTTCACCTGCTGGCGGGTCAGGAACTGACTTTCATCGACTAATACACAATGCAGCTGATTTTCTGCGTGCAGTAACCGAATTTCTTCACCTATATCTGTGTGCTGATTATATAACCGTGCTTCAGAAGAGAGTCCAATCCGCGAACTGACTTTTCCTTTACCGAACCGGTTATCAATTTCAGCAGTATAGATGACTGTTTTCATCCCCCGTTCATGATAGTTATAAGATGACTGTAATAATGATGTCGATTTCCCGGCATTCATCGCAGAATAATAGAAGTAAAGTTGAGCCATGGGTCCGGTTCTCTATAGGAGATTAATTATTTCCGGCTTATTACAACACATCCGGCGAACAAAAAACGTTCATTCACCGATAGGTTGGTCATTTATCCGCTATTTGTTTGTAACTATTTAGCCGTACATTCTTATTTTTACAGTGATTCCTGGTTTTCATTTAAAGTTATAAGGATATTTATTTACCGATCATGCCATAGTTATCTGTTGCAGTAAATTTTACCTGAGACTATGATTATCATCTTCTGCATAATAACTACTTAATTGTGAGACCCGGACAATGAGCGATGTGATTAAATCGTTGAATAACATTCGCACACTGCGTGCACAGGCCAGAGAATATAGCCTTGAAACTTTAGAAGATATACTTGAGAAATTTGAAGTTATTGTTAACGAGCGTCGTGAAGACGAATCACTGGCTATCGCTCAGAATTCAGAACGTCTGCTCAGACTGGAACAATACCGTGAAATGTTGATCGCTGATGGTATTGACCCTAATGAATTACTGCAATCCGCCGTAACAGATAAACCGGTAGTGAAAGCACGGCGTGCGGCACGTCCGGCTAAATATCAGTATACCGATGAAAAAGGTGAAAACCGTACATGGACCGGCCAGGGACGTACTCCGGCGGTGATCAGAAATGCTATTGAAACAGAAGGCAAAACTCTGGAAGACTTTGCTCTGTAATTTTACTGGCTGTTTTCATTATCCGGTTATTTTACGGGAGGGTTAACCCCTCCCGTTTATTTTCAGACTTTGTAATATTCGCGGTACCATTCCACAAATTTTCTGACGCCTTCCGGTACGCTGGTATCAGGTTTAAAATTTATCAGGCTATATAATTCAGAGGTATCGGCACTGGTATCCAGCACATCCCCTGCCTGTAACGGTAACATATTTTTTTCTGCCGTAATCCCAAGGGCATTTTCTAATGCATGAATATAATCCATTAACGGGACCGGCTGGCTGTTACCAATATTATAAATACAGTAAGGTGCAGAACTTTTTGCAGCAGAACCGGTTTCGACGGTCCACTGAGGATCAGGCTGCGGTATTTTATCCTGCACCAGGAAAATGGCTTCGACAATATCATCAATGTAGGTGAAATCCCGCTGCATTTGCCCATAGTTATAAACATCAATGGCTTCACCGGCCAGCATCGCGCGGGTAAACTTAAACAAGGCCATATCCGGACGCCCCCACGGACCGTAGACAGTAAAAAAACGTAGTCCGGTGGTTGGCAGGCCATAGAGATGCGAATAACTGTGGCACATCAGTTCATTGGCTTTTTTCGTCGCCGCATACAGAGATACCGGATGATCGACGCTGTCTTCGGTAGCAAACGGCAGCTTACGGTTCAGGCCATACACTGAGCTGGAGCTGGCGTAGACCAGATGCTGTATATTATTCTGACGACAACCTTCCAGTATATTCAGGTGTCCGATCAGATTTGCATCGGCATAAGCGTAGGGGTTTTCTATTGAATAACGTACCCCCGCCTGCGCAGCCAGATGGATCACCCGCTGAATGTTTCCAGTACTGAACAGGGTGGCTACACCATGTCTGTCGGCGATATCAATACACTGGAATGTGAAACCCGGATAAGCGCTGAGTAATGCCACACGATCTTTCTTGAGCTTTACATCGTAATAATCATTAAGATTATCGATACCAACCACCCGGTAACCCGCCTTAAGCAGACGCTGACACACATGAAAACCAATAAACCCTGCAGCGCCGGTTACCAAATAGTTCATATTACCCTCATCTTTGCAACTAAAATAAATGGCTGCTGTATTTCAGTGTGCCATTGTACAGGCAGAATGATACAAGGTTCCGGTAGCAAAAATCACGGATTGTTTTAGCGTTCCGCCATTTATGCCTGTTAATACCGGTGTGACTGTATAAAAAAAGGCCATACACCAGTGTATGACCTTAATAACAGCGGCCAGGTTCAATCCGGCCGCACATATTTACCGGATAATCCCGGATAAATATGTTTACTGTCAGTTTACGGTTTTATTCAGCCATTTGCTGAAGTCTTCACCCAGAACCGGGTGACGAACACCATACTCAACGAATGCCTGCATATAACCCAGTTTGTTACCACAGTCGTGGCTCAGACCTTTCAGGTGATAAGCTTCAACCGTTTCCTGATCCATCAGCATTGCAATTGAGTCAGTTAACTGCACTTCTCCACCGGCACCCGGAGGTGTTTTGGCCAGCAGAGGCCAGATATCAGCAGACAGCACATAGCGTCCGACCACTGCCAGGTTAGAAGGTGCCTCTGACGCTTTAGGCTTCTCGACCACACCCACCATAGGCGCACTGTGACCTGGCTGTAAATCTGCGCCCTGACAATCAACCACCCCATAAGCAGTAACGTCTGCAACAGGTTCAACCATAATCTGACTACGGCCGGTCTCATCAAAACGGCGCAGCATATCAGCAAGGTTTTCTTTCCCAAGGTCTGATTCGTATTCATCAATAATGACATCGGGCAGAATCACCGCAAACGGCTCATCACCAACCAACGGATGGGCGCACATAACAGCATGGCCTAATCCTTTGGCGACACCCTGACGTACCTGCATAATGGTCACATGTGGCGGGCAAATACTCTGAATTTCGTCCAGTAACTGACGTTTAACACGCTTTTCCAGCATGGCTTCTAATTCGAAGCTGGTATCGAAATGGTTTTCGATAGAGTTTTTTGATGAATGAGTGACCAGAATAATCTCATTAATACCGGCAGCAATACATTCATTAACGACATACTGGATTAAGGGTTTATCAACCAGCGGCAGCATCTCTTTAGGAATAGCCTTGGTTGCCGGCAACATACGGGTTCCCAATCCCGCAACCGGAATTACCGCTTTTTTTACTTTAGATTTATAAGCAGACATCAAATTACCTCACTGGAGGGTTAGGAACACCCATGGAAATTTCTGTTTTTGAACCGCGGCAGTATATCAGTTCATCGGCGACGAGTTTCATCTGATAGCGAAAAAGCACCGAAATTAGGATTTATACTTATCGGAAAATAAGCATAAAAATAACAAATTAATACTTTTCCGGGCACTCTGTGGTAATAACTATTCATTAGCACGCAGCATCAGTGTTAGTTTTCCGCCACTGCCACGTATATTGCATTCACAGGCACGCAGATAAAAACAGTGCTGTGTTCCATGGATATGTTCAAAAGTGCCAGCAGGAATTCCACTGCCCAGTGTCTGATGCACTCCGTCAAATAAAATATCGCAATCCAGCCCGGCCGGGACCAGCAGTAACTGGCGGGTCGGCTGGTGATAGTACCCCACCAGCAAGGGAAATTGTCCGGACATTCCGGCATCCTGCAATAACCGGTTAATATCATTAAGTATGGTCGCGATTTGTGGCAGTTTCTGCTGCTGGCCGGTGATTTTTTCCTGCAATAGCTGATTAAACATTACCCGCAATAATAAGGCCGCCATAATGCCATTATTGCCGGCCCGGGTAACATCCATGATATAAAAACCGAGCTGATGATCAGATAAAGCTGCAATATCAAATACCAGCCCCGGCTGATCTGTGTAGGTCAGCTGGCGATAGGTTATGCGGGTATTAGCCAGTAACTGTCGAATAGGCGGTTGTAACTGTTTAATCAGTCTTATCGCCTGTTCAGGCTGCTGAATCAAAACATCCCAGTTATCAAATAACTGTTCATCCTCTTCTATTTTTGAAACAAACATCGAAGGGTAAAGGCATTCCATAATAACATCACGTACCCGGGTCAGATCATCAACAGGCTTGAGGATCACATCCTGCACACCCAGTCGTAACATCCTGGCAATTTCAGACACATCTTCGCTGGCGGTCACAATCACTACCGGTAAGGCGTTTCCCCGGGCACGCAGCTGTTCAACGAAAGTATCACCACGCATGATCGGCATTTCCAGGTCACAGATGATCAGATCAACCGGATAATGATCGATAATATCCAGTGCAGTCTTACCGTCAGAAGCCGTCAGTGTGTTGGCCCCCAGTGTTTCAATAAAGCCACAAATCACAGCAGAGAACACCGCCTCATCTTCTGCAACTAAAATATTCTTACCTGACAATGGGTTACTCATTAAAAATACCTGTTATTAACCTCAGGGCTGTTATGTTCCTCTCTGCAGGAATCAGTGCACGACAGCCTGAAGCCGTGACCCTTACCAGAATTCGCCGTTGCGGGAGAGAGAATCTGCCGCTGTTGTGTAGTATAGTTCATCCTCAGCCTTTCAACTTTCAGCCTGCTCAGGCCCGTCGCGGCACTCTGAGTCGTTAAGCTCGCGGGCAAATAACGGAGATAATGTGTTAACCGACCCCTGCCCTTGCGGAAGCCAGACCACTTATAGCGCCTGTTGTGGCCGATATATCAGCGAAGAACAGATAGCACCTGATCCTGTCGCTCTGATGCGCTCGCGATACACCGCTTATCAGCGTGGTGAGATTCACTGGCTGCTGGCCAGCTGGCACGCTTCTCAGCGCCATCAACAGCTGGCAGCACAGCTTTCCGCAGGTCTTGCCGATACCCGCTGGCTGGGACTAAATGTTATCTCACACACCTATGATAATGATAATAACCAGGCATTTGTGACTTTTTTTGCCCGTTATGCTGAAAAACAACACACTTCGGCTATTTACGAACGCTCCCGCTTTATAAGAGAAGAACAACGCTGGTATTATGTCGACGGCGTTCATCTGCAGGCGGGCAGAAACGACACCTGCCCTTGCGGTTCCGGCAGAAAATATAAAAAATGTTGTGGTTAATAACGACCTGACAACATCGCATGACTGAAATCAGATTCAACAGGATAATGCACATAATGCAAGCCCAGACGTTACAAAGAAAAGTACTGAGAACTATCTGTCCTGATGCTAAAGGACTTATCGCCAAAATCACCAATATCTGCTACAAGCATGAACTGAATATTGTCCAGAATAATGAATTTGTTGATCACCGCACCGGGCGTTTTTTTATGCGCACCGAACTGGAGGGTATTTTCAACGACACCACTTTACTGGCTGATTTAGACAGTGCATTGCCATCAGGATCGGTTCGTGAACTGCAATCTGCCGGACGGCGTCGTGTAGTCATTATGGTGACTAAAGAAGCACACTGTCTGGGTGATTTGCTGATGAAAAGTGCGTTTGGTGGTCTGGATATGGAAATTGCAGCCGTTATTGGTAACCATGAAACACTGCGGTCACTGACAGAGCGGTTTGATATCCCCTTCGTATTGCTGAGTCATGAAGGCCTGACCCGTGAAGAACACGATATGAAAATGGCTGACGAGATTGAACGTTATCAGCCTGACTACGTAGTGTTAGCAAAATATATGCGGGTTCTGACCCCTGAGTTTGTCAAGCGCTTCCCTAACCAGATTATTAACATACATCACTCGTTCCTGCCGGCCTTTATCGGTGCCCGCCCTTACCATCAGGCTTACGAACGCGGTGTGAAGATTATTGGTGCGACTGCGCATTACGTAAATGACAATCTCGATGAAGGTCCAATCATTATGCAGGACGTGATCCATGTGGATCATACCTTCACTGCTGACGATATGATGCTTGCCGGCCGGGATGTTGAAAAAAATGCACTGAGTCGTGCTTTAGACAAAGTACTGGCCCAGCGGGTCTTTGTTTACGGAAACCGGACGATTATCCTTTAAAGACTGACTGCAAAATACGCATGTCATTCATTTTCCGTGCAAAAAACAGGCAAACAATGAGAAATATTGCTTTTGCCTGTTTACAGAAAGCAAAGTTCTGTTAATATGCATCCCGCTTCCGCAGGTTACGAAGCATCACAATCAGGTGGGATTCCCGAGCGGCCAAAGGGAGCAGACTGTAAATCTGCCGTCACAGACTTCGAAGGTTCGAATCCTTCTCCCACCACCATTCTTATATGGCGATTCAGCCAGATATTCCAATAATACTGATATATTCTCCACGGAGAAGGACGAGAACCTTCGACAAGGTTCGAACCGAACAGCGTGAGGTAACGTGCGCAGCACGGCCCGCAGGGTGAGCCGGTACGGCGAATCATCCTTCTCCCACCACCATTCTTATATGGCGATTCAGCCAGATATTCCAATAATACTGATATATTCTCCACGGAGAAGGACGAGAACCTTCGACAAGGTTCGA